>JBIITW010000091.1:0-17886 GCA_044340265.1 Burkholderiales bacterium
AGTGCGATGAAGAAGCACGTGCCGTCCTCTTGGGTGCGACCAACAGCTGGTTCCCGATCACCCTGTCGGCACTGGCCATTCCGCAGACCAGTGATCCGCTGAATCAGCTGGTCGAAGACGGTTGGTCATTCTTCGAAGACCTCGAATCCGAGGCTGAAGTTGCGTTGACGGTCAAGACGCTCAAGAAGACTGGCGCATTGCCAGGAATCGACAAATACCCTGCGTCCGCGATCTGGCCAGCGATCGAGGCGCACCGCAATGGTGGTGGGCAAGAAACCGTAGGCGAATCGGACATCAAGGGCCCGGAGTGGGATGTCCTGACGCAGGCGAATCCGCCCACCGACTACCCACACTTCATGAGCAAGAAGGTGGGCACACCGACCGGCTTTGGGACTTACATCAGCAGGGTGCTCCTGCTCGAGCGACTCCGTGAAGTCAATGCACTGATGGGATTCACCCGGGTCGAGGCTCCCGAGGAGTCCGGGGATCCCCACGAGCGGCCGCAAATGGCCAGCCTCTCGCGCCGAAAGCCAGAATGGGTCCCAGCCAACCAGGTCCATGGCGAGGGCATCTTCGTCCAGTTCGACGAACCGGCGCTCGTCGCTTGGGAGACACTTCCTGCCGTCCAAGCGGTGGACCGGATGCTGCGGGGCGGACACAGGGGCTGGCGCAATTCCCGCCACCTCGATCCGGACGAAGGCTACCCGGGTATCCGGTACGCCATGTTGCACACGCTCTCACACCTGCTGATTCGAGAACTGGCGCTGGAGTGCGGCTACAACGCCGCAAGCATTCGAGAGCGGATCTATGCCAATACTGCTGGCGACCAGCCCCAGGCGGGCATCCTGATCTACACGGCCGCCGCTGACTCCGACGGGACGCTGGGTGGCCTGGTCGATCTCGGCAAGCCTGAGAACCTGGGGCGCTTGCTCGACCAGGCTCTGAATCGCTCGAAGATCTGTTCTTCCGACCCACTCTGCTCCGAGCACGACGCAGAAAAGGATCGGTCCCTTCACGGTGCGGCTTGCCACGCGTGCAGCTTGGTCGCCGAAACCTCGTGTGAACGAGGAAACCGCTACTTGGATCGGTCTCTACTGATTCCAACCTTGGAACGCATCGATGCTGCGTTCTTCAAGGGCCTGTGAAATGGAGCGGCTGTTGAACGCAGTAGCGACTCTGGCCCGTCAGGTTTCGCCTGAAAAGGCGCAGGCCATTGCATCCAGGATTCGCCAAACCACACCCGACATGGCAGTCACTACACTGGCAGGCGTGCTTGGAACGCCAGCTGCTTCTTCTGTCGTCGGCGAGTTGATCGATGCCTGGCAAGCCACGAACGTCAGCGCCGTCGAACTGGCGTCGATGCTGGTCGCCTCGAGTCATGTCGTGAAGCAAGCGGCTGCGGAGCAATCAATTGAACTGGTGTGGACGGGGCCGACGACGCCTTTCGTCGCGGCCCGGAGAACTGAGCAGGCTCTACTGCAGGTGATCAACGCAGCAAAGCAAACACTTTTCATCACGAGTTTCGTGGCCTACGACGTCTCAGGCATCGTGAAATCACTGAATCTCGCGATCGACCGGGGAGTGGACGTTTCGATGCTGCTCGAGTCGTCCCACGAGCATGGTGGCAACGTCAGCATCGACGGCATTGGAAAGATGAGGTCGCTGGTCCCGCAGGCTCGGCTCTATGCCTGGCGCGATAAGGCGGACCCATTTGTCGATGGAAGCGTCCATGCCAAAGTTGCCGTGGCAGACGGGACGGTTTGTTTCATCACCAGCGCAAACCTCACGGGGTATGCGATGGAGAGGAACATGGAAGCAGGTGTGCTGATCGATGGCGGGGGCATTCCGGAGAGGCTAGGCGCGCATCTTCGAGCACTCATCGATGCGCGGGTAGTGCAGGCCGTCTGAAAACTCTGCGTTGGATGCGCTGCTGCCTATTTCTATCCTCAAGAGGAAAAAACAACTCACTGGAGGACGCTCACCGAGGAGCCGCAACGTAGTTCGCGGCAGAGAGCCAGCACGTCGCGTCGATCGAGCCTGGGAGGGTATACAGGCCGGGTGCACGCTGGACCCCGGCGGCCACTGCAAATTCCCCCACCCGTGGCCGGGTCAAATTCCCCCACCGCGGCGACGGGACAGGTGGACTTTAGTGGTCGGCTGAAGCCTTTGCAATTCGGGCGGCGGCCTCCTTCAGCCGCCAGCTCTTGCCGTCGAACTTGAGCAGGTGTCCGTGATGCATCAGCCGGTCGATGAGCGGGGCCACGATCACCACGTCGCCGAGGAGTTTCGGCCAGTCGTCGAGCCCGCGATTGGAGGTGATGAGGGTCGAGGCTTTCTCATGCCGGCTCATGAGTACGTCGGCCAGCTCGTCGGCGGCGCCGGTCGGCAGCTTGCGCAGGAAGAGGTCGTCGATGATCAGCAGCTCGGCGGCACGCAGTTGCGCGCGCAGCTTGCGGATTGCGCCGAGCTCGCGAGCCTCGTGGATGTCCTCGATGAGCTGGTGGGCTTCGCGATAGAGCACCCGGTAGCCGCGGTTGACGGCGGTGAGCGCGAGGGCCTTGGCGATGTGGCTCTTGCCGGTGCCAGGTCGCCCGATGAGCAGCGCGTCCTCGCGCGCATCGATGAATTTCAGGGTGACCAGCTCGAGCACCGCACGCCGCGGGATGGTCGGGTTGTAGGTGAAGTCGAAGTCCTTGAGATCCTTGCGTTCGAGGAGTCCGGACAGCGTGTATCGCCGGTCGAGCAGCCTCGATCGGCGCCGGTCCAGTTCGTCCTGCACCAGCCAGGAGAAGGCTTCGATGAAGTCCATCTCGTGGCTGGATACGGCCAGCGCGCGTACCTGCAGCGTCGCGCCCATGCCGGACAGGCGCAGCGCGCGCAGCGATCGTTCGAGTTCAGTCATTGACATGGCCATCGTGGGTCTCCGGAGGTTGGGTGTGGGAGTGGCGCTCCCAGAACGCGTGGTACTCGGTGATCGGGCGGATGTGATCGCCGCTTTGTTCGAGGCGCTCGGCCGTTGCCGTCGCGGCGGTGGCGACCGAGCGCTCCAGCGCGCGCTTGAGCGCGGCGTAGGAGAAGATCCGCGCATCGACGAGCCGGGCGCAGACGGCATCGATCTGGGCGCAGGGATGGTGGCGGGCCAGGTTCGCCAGCCCGTAGAGGGCGCGCTGGCCGGGACGGCCCAAGCGGGCGAAGAGCTCGCGGGCGAGCACTGCGGTATGCGGGCCGATGCGCTCGGCCTTGGCCAGTACCCGCGCGCTCTCGCGGGAGGGATTGAACAGCCGATCGGTGGGCGCCATCGTGAAGGTGCCGCGCTGGGTGGAAACCTCGTGCCGGCGGAGCAGTTGGCCGGCGGCATCGAGGATCTCGATGGAGCGGTCGAATATGCGCACCGTCACCGTGCTGTGCGGCGCTGCCGGCAGCGCCGCGTAATAGGCTGCATCGATCTGCACCAGCCCCGCGTCATCGACGGTGCGCGTGGCCTGCCTGAAGTAGCGGAAGGGCTCTGCGGGCGGTGCCCGCAGATGCGGCAGTTCCTCGCGGTACATCTCGAGCACCTGGCGCTTCTTGCGCCCGTGGATCCGGGTGGCCGCCCAGCGCTCCTCCCAATGGGCGAGCCAGGTGTTCTGCGCCTCGACCGAGTCGAACCGGCGCCCCTTGAGCGCTGTCGCCTGCGTGTGCTGGATCGCGCTCTCCACCGTGCCCTTACGGTTGGGGTCGCCCACGCGGCAGGTGTCGGCCACCACGCCGTAGTGCGTGAGCATCGCGGCATACACCGGGTTCAGTTCCGGGGCGTACAGGTCGGGGCGGATCACCCCCTCCTTCAGATTGTCGAGCACGACATAGGCGGGGCAACCGCCCAGCGCCCGGAACGCTTCTTCGTGCAGGCGCGACCACGCCTCCTGGCTGGTCTTCCACACCGTCTTGCGGAAGCTCTTGCCGGAGAACTTCAGCGTCATCACGAACAGGTACGGACGCCGGTACTTGCCTCCGCCGACGGCGGTGAGCGCGCCCTGCCCGTAGTCGACCTGCGCCTCCTCGCCCGGGAGAAACTCGAGCACGTCGAAGCGCTCGGGCTCGCGTTTGCGAATGGTGGCGACGAATCGCTTGACCGAGTTGTAGGCGTGGCCGAAGCCGTGCGCCTCGACGAGGTCCTGGTAGATGCTCGTCGCATTGCGACCGAGCACGACCTGGGCTTCGATCCACGCCCGGTAGGGTTCGCAGGCCGAGGCGGGTGGCGCCAGCGCCGCGCTCGCCGGACCGCCCTCCGGAGCCGGTGGCCGGGGTGGGGGAATTTGCGCCCCAGACTCGGAAAAGCCGGTGGCCACCCCGGGGGAATTTGCCATCGCCCGGGCGTAGCGGCGAATGGTTTTTCGGTCCACCCCCGTACGGCGCTCGATCTCGCGCTGGGGCGTGTCCGTGCTCAGCAGGGTCTGGACGGTGATGCGTAGATGCGGCTTCAAGACGTTCACTCCATTACCCCCCTCATTCGAGGGGGGCGAGGGTAACGTCCCGTCTTCAGCGCTCCGCGGCGGATCAGCCGCGGCTATCGGTGCTCAGGTGGGGGAGTTTGGGGTGGCCACAGGTGGGGGAATTTGGGTGGCCGCCGGGGCCTGGCGAAAGCGTGCAAAGCGCTCAAGGCTGCCGCCCGGCACGGGCACGCGGGCCAGGGAACGAGGCGCACGGGTGAGCACGCCCGGGAAGACGCCGAACCAGATCAGCGCCCTCGCCTCAAGCGGCGCATCCATTGCGGCGTGTGGCGTCACGCGCTACACTGCCTCATGATCCGGAGTTTCAGGCACAAAGGCGTCGAGCGGTTCTTCCAGTCTGGCTCACGCGCCGGGATCCAGGCCGCACATGCTCCGCGCCTTGCCCGGCAACTGTCTGCGCTGGATGCAGCGACGCGCCCCGAAGACATGAACCGTCCCGGCTGGGGCTGGCACCCCCTCAAGGGCAGCCTGTCCGGACACTGGTCGGTCAGCGTCAATGGAAACTGGCGCCTGACTTTTACGTTCGAGAACGGCGATGCCATCCTGGTGGACTATCAGGACTACCACTGAGGTGACCATGAGTTCCATGTTCAATCCCCCCCATCCCGGCCTCACCCTGAAGGACGACATCCTTCCGGCCCTGAATCTCCAGGTCGGTGAAGCCGCCGCCCAGTTGGGCGTCGACCGGACCACCTTATCCAAGGTGCTCAATGGGCGGGCTGCAATCAGCCCTGCCATGGCACTGCGTATAGAGCGTTGGTTGGGGCGCGACCACGGTGGAACCGCCGAAGTGTGGCTGGCTCAGCAGGCTGCCTACGACCTATGGCATGCACGGGCGGCGGCGAAGGCCAGCAAGGCGCTGTCAGGCGTCAAGGTCCTGAGGCTTCAGGGAACGACCGTGGCGTGACGCCCGTCAGCAGGACCGTTTCAGGTCAACGGCGTCGAGGGAAGCACTTGATGGCCGGAAGAATCGTCTGGCGGAGAGGGTGTCTGTCAACCCCCAGCATCCATGCGGGTTGCAGGTCAAGGCAACGACTCATCCCCCAATGCATCCGCCTCAGGATGGCTTGGGAGCAATCAACCGCTTAGCAAGCGAAAGCTTGCACGATTTCAAGGCGGTTTTTTTGTTGCTGTAATCGCTGTATCAAGCACCAACGGGAACTCAATCGATAGATCACGAAGTCTCTTTATGTCGTGCTCTAGAAGATCCCAGCGAACAAAGCCGTCCGAGAACAACTTGTATAAGGCATTAAACTGAGAAACTTTTTCAGCAGAAATCCTATTGAGCTTACGGTAAAGCCTTGATTGAGAATACCACCCATAAAGCTTCCAAACGACCAAAGCACCGCCCAGCAAGCCAGCCCAAGTGTGACCATCTGACGCGACTAAAAACAGAAACACTACCAAGCCAAACACAACGATGTTCTTGACAGCAGCAATCAGAATGTACTTAACAAGCGCCCATACGTTGCTACCATCATAGTCATCTAGAGCCTTCCAAACTACTGGATAAGCAGTTCTGAAATCCTTGTCTGCGTAGCTTTTTAGCAAGACTCTACAGCCTAAAGCGACAGAGAAATCCAAGTAGAACCAGTCCAACTCTCTTGTTCTGATGCGACTCTGATGAAAGTACTTTTCAGCCCACTCATGCACCATGCTTGAGACACTTTCGGTATCAAAAGAAAGAATCCATGCAAAAGGATCTGTTGCTGTTAAATCATCAACGTGCGACCACTTCTCACGATCACTTGTGTAGCTAAACATCAACTCAACATCGTGAACTAAGCTGCGACATAAATCGACGAGTACCGTATCTTTGTCAGTAGCGTCAGCAATGGTCCCTTCCTCAACCTGCCTATCTAAGACAGGGAAGTAGACTTCGTTGATGGACTCTACTAGCTGTGACTTTGTGACAGTAGCCGACATACATGAACCGCCCCGTATATCGCGGAGTCCCGCTGGGTTAAATCAGGCCATCAGCAACGTAACCTGACGGGTAAGCTGCCGATAGTACTTTGCCCCTGCCTCTTCGGGCGGAACGTAGCCTGTGTGTCAACCCACAGTATCCAAGCAGGTTCCAGCCGCGCGTCTGCCAGAATCCGCCGGCTACTCTGCCAAAGGCACCTCGGACGCCTCCGCAGCTCCGCCGAGTCGCCGAGATGCCAGCCGCTCCTCAAAGTCCTTCGACCGACTTGCCTCGTGCAGCAAGCCAGGTCTTGCTGCGCTCAAAGTCAGGCAGTGCCCGTTCCACTCGCCGCCAGAATTCCGGCGTGTGATGCGGCTCCTGCAGATGGGCCATCTCATGCACCACCACATACTCCGTGATCGGCGGCGGCAACAGGATCGTCTTCCAGTGAAAGTACAGCCAGTCGCCCTTTCCACAGGACCCCCAGCGGTAGCCTAAGTCCTGCACGCGCACGCCGGTAGGAATCACCTCCATCCGGGCTGCAAACTCCGCCACCTTGCCTGCCAGCCAGGGCTGCGCTCGCTTGCAGTACCAGCGGATCAGGTGCTCGCGGCCCTCGGGGGCCAGCGCCTTGGGCATCACGAATCGGCCGCCCACCAGCTTCACAGCGGCATCGGATTCAGGCACCAGCCGTAGCAGGTAGTTCCGGCCAAGGTAGGTAAAGCCCTCGCCGTCGGTGAAGACCTTGCTAGGCACCTTGTGGCCCAGCGCCTCCTGGCGAGCGAGCTGCTTGTAGACCCACATGCGCTTGCGCTGCACGAAGTCTCGCAGCTTGGCATCGGGCACATCGGGCGGCGCTGACAGGATCAGCTCACCGCCCCGGTCCACGGTGATTTCAAGCGCGCGCCTCCGGTCGCTGCGCCGCACATCGAACCGCAGGTCGTTTATGGTCAGCATGCTCATGCCTTTATCAGCCGATCGTGGTTGGCCCGCGCTAGCTCCATCAGCTTGTCGACCAGCGCCTCGATCTGCGGCGTCGGCATCAAGCGCGACTTCATCAGCAGCTCGAAGATGCGGCTGTTCAGCGCATCCTGCGCCGGCTGACGGTTCGGGCGCCAGAAATTCGGCACCAGCTCGGCGGCGATGGTGTCGACCAGCTCCACCGTCAGGTTCACCAGCAGCTTGCGCTCGGCGTCCGTGATTTCGCGGTCGCCCGCCGCCGTGTCCACCATCAGCCGCAGGAACGGACCGTAGTGCTCGGGTAGGTCCGGCAGCCGGTCGTCCGGTGCCACATGACCAGCCTTGATCTCGTCCACCAGCCCCTGCAGTGCCTTGCTCAGCTCGTCCCACTGCTCGCCCAGCTGGGCCAGCACATCGCGCAGCCGCTCGCTCAACTTGCGGTAGGCCACCGGGTCCTGGTCCAAGTGCTCGCGGATGTGTGCGCGGATGGCGTGCTCCATCTCCGACGCCTTGGCGCGGTCGTTCGGCTCGCGGGCCAGCTTGGTGCCAAAGTCGGCATCGGTCAGCGACACCGGCGGGATCTTCGGGTCCACGCCCATCGACACCACATGGTCGTCGATGAGCTTGCGCACCTTGGCGCCCACGTCCTTGCCCAGCACTGGCGTGTCGCGGTAGCGGTTCCGAGCGCGGGCGTAGATGAATGCAAGCTTCTTGGCGTCGGGCGCGAACGGCAGCCCCTCAGGCCGCGGCAGCACCACGTCCAGCGTGCCCAGGAAAGCCTTGAGCTTGACCGCGAATTCGGCGCGCAGCCGCTCGTCGGCCAGCGCCTCGACGCAGGCTTCGGTGTCGGCCAGGCTGTCGATACCGCGGCTGAGGAACAGGTCCACCACGCGCAGGTGGCGGTCGCGTAGCACCGGGATCTCGTCCTTCAGGCTCTGCAGCGCGCCGTCGATGTCGTCCTCGGCGTAGACGTTCAGCGCCTCCTTCAGGTGGTGCGCCAGCCCGAAGTAGTCCACCACGATGCCGAACTTCTTGCCGTGGCCGGTGCGGTTCACGCGGGCGATGGTCTGCAGCAGCTCGGCCTCGCGGATCGGCCGGTCCAGGTACATCACGCCCTCGATCGGCGCGTCGAAGCCAGTCAGCAGCATCGACTTCACGATCAGGAAGGTCAACGGGTCGGCCTTGGCAGGGTCGGCGTGCAGCAAGGGCTGCTTGAACCGCTTGATGCACTGCTCCTGCGCCGCGCTGTCGGTCCACTGCTTCCAGGCCGGGGCATCGTTGTTGCTGCCCGAAATGATCGGCGCGAACTCGATCCGGGCCAGCACCTCGCGCCAACGCCACGCCTGCACTTGAGCCTGTACTGCCGGCGGCCGGGTGCACAGCGCCTCGTCGTCCAGCGCCTTGTCCTCAAGACTCAACGCGTCAGCCTCGGCCAGCAG
Organism: Burkholderiales bacterium; assembly: GCA_044340265.1. GTDB lineage: Bacteria > Pseudomonadota > Gammaproteobacteria > Burkholderiales > CAIKXV01 > CAIKXV01. Next base: position 8,796 of record JBIITW010000091.1, read on the forward strand.
CTCATCGCGCGCATCGATGAATGCGTCCAGGTAGCGCACCACCGCCAGCCGGCTGTAGGCCACCACCTGGGCCTTGAACCCGTTGGGCAGGATGTTCGTCACATAGTGGCGCAGCATATCGCGCGCCTTGTCGCGGATCAGGTCCGGCGCCTCGAATATCTGGCCCTTGGTGGCGTACTTGGCCTTGATCGCCTCCAACTCCTCGGGCGTGTGCTCCCGGAACAGATCCTCGAACAGGTCGTCCAGGTTGGCGCCGTCCTTCACCGCGCCGTGCGCCGTGCGGCCTTCGTACAGGATGGGCACGATGGCGCCGTCGGCCTCGGCCTCGCGGATCGTGTAGCGGTCGATGAACTCGCCGAAGATCTCGTGCGTGCGCTTCTTGTCGCCCATCAGGATCGGCGTGCCGGTGAAGCCGATGCGCGCGCAGTTGGGCAGGCCCGCCAGCAGCGTGGCCTGCAGGTCGCCAGCCTGGCCGCGGTGCGCCTCGTCCACCAGCACCAGGATGGCCTCGTCCTCGTTCAGCACCTCCACCGGCGCTGGCTCGCGTGCGACCACCTTGGGCAGGTCCTCGGCCTTCAGCCCAGGCTCGCCGACGGCGTCACCGCCGCGCTGCTTCTGGATCATGCCGAACACGATGTCCGGCCCCGTGCGGCGCAGTTGGCGCTTCAGGTCGTCAGCCGAGGTGGCGCGCAGCACGTTCTGGCCGGTCAACGTGGCGGTGTCGGAAAGCTGTCGCTCCAGGTCGTGCCGGTCGGTCACCACCACGACCTTGAAGCGGCGCAGCAGCGCGTCGGTGCGCAGCTTGCGCATCAGAAACACCATGGTCAGACTTTTGCCTGAACCCTGGGTGTGCCAAACGATGCCGCCGCGCCGGTCGTGCTCGCCGTCCTGGCGCCGGGTGGGGCCGGTGCGCAGGCGGTGGATGGCGCGGTTGACGGCGCGGTATTGCTGGTAGCGGCAGACCGACTTCACCGTCTGCCCGTCGGCGGCCATGAACAGCATGAAGTGCCGCACCACGTCCAGCAGGTGCGCCGGGCGCAGCAGGCCGGCCACCAGCTGCTCCTGCTCGGAGAGTTGGGCCTTGCCAAGCGCGGGGGCGACATCGGCCTCGGTGCCCTGGCCATCGGCGCCGACCACAGTTTTCCAGGCGGCGTAGTGGCGGAAGGCGGCGCCCACGCTGCCCACGCGCGCCTCGTCGAAGCTGGTGGCGATGAGCAACTGGTTGGTGTGGAACAGCGGCTCGTTGCCTTCGTTGTCGTCCACCTCGCCGCTGGCCTTGCGCTGGTTGGTGTAGCGGCGCAATTGATCTACTGCTTCGGCCAGCGGCTCGGGCACGCTGGGGCTCTTGCACTCCACCACGACCAGCGGGATGCCGTTCACCAGCAGCACCAGGTCGGGCACGATGAACGCCTTGCCGCGGGTGTAGCCGGGCGGGCAGTCCACCCGGTACTGATTGACGACGGTGAACTCGTTGCGCTCGGGGTGTTCCCAGTCGATGAAGTGGATGGTCTGTCCGCGGCCGCCGTCCCAGCCGGGCAGCCCCTCCACGGTGATGCCACCCAGCAGCAGCTCGGTGGCGGCACGGTTGGCTTCCATCAAGCGGTGGCCGGGAATGCGGGTCAGCGCGCCCACGGCTTGGCTCAGGCGCTCGTCGTCCAGCCAGGGCTGGCCTTCGGCGTCGAGGTTCAGCGCTTGGATCTGCCAGCGCAGCGTGGCTTCCTGGATGACCTCAGTGAAGCTGCTGCGGCCCGTCGCGGCTGGGTGGTCGAGGTCGCCTTCAACCCAGCGCCAGCCCATGCCGGCCAGCTGCTCGACGAACGGGCGCTCCACCTCATCCAATTCCCAGCCCATAAGCCTCCCTGGCCTGCGCTAAGTGATTGATCCAGATGGATTCACGTTCGACTCAGCCGTCCAAATCCGTCCATAACCCGTCCAATGGCGTCCACATCGGGGCGCTCAGCGCTTGGCCGGTTCGGCCAGGGTGTAGTGGGCACCTCGCCGCACGCCCTGCTGCACCAGCTGCCCCGTCACCTTCAAGCGCCGCAACAGGTCGCGCGCCTGGGGTGCGGTCAGGCGGCACAGATCGACCACCTCACTGCGCCTGATGCTGCCGTTCTGCCGCACGTAGCTGAGCACCAGCTGCTCATGCTGCAACGCGGCGAAGCCCTTCTGCCGCGTGTAGGCCGCCTTGTCGCCGTCCGCCTGGTACACACCCGGCGCCAAGGTGTAGCTGCGGCCCTTGGTGACACCGTGCGGCTGCACCAAGCCAGCTTCCAGCAGCGTTTCCAGCGTGCGCCTGGCCTGCGCCGGTTCACGCTGGATGTGAACGGCCAGTTCCTCAGTGGTAAGCCGCTTCAGTTCCCGCAGCGCCGCCAGCGCAATAAGGCTGTCGATCGGCAGCGCCGTGCCGCGCCGGCCTTCCTCGGCCACCACCAGTTTCAGGAAGGCTTCGTCGGCGTCCACCGTGGCCAGCCGCAGAACCACGTTCTGAGTATCGGTGCGCCGGTAGTCGGGCTCGGGCCGGCCGAAGCGCAGCATGCCGCGGTAGATCTTGTCGACCCCACGGCCCGATCGCTCCACCACGCCCACGCGCTTCATCGCGTCGGCCAGCGCCCGGTTGCGCGGGCGCGGTTCGGTGGTCAGCAGGTTGGCCAGGGTCACGCCGTCCACCAGACCGCCCGGGTTGCTGATGGTCAGGCCGTCGTCGTCCAGCCGCACATGCACGGCGCCCAGGCGGTGATAGTCGCGGTGTACCAGTGCATTGGCAACCGCCTCGCGGAAGGCCCCCAGGTCCACGCGCGGCACCGGCACGCGGAACAGACCCACCTGGATCTCGCGCTCGGGGTTGTAGGGGCGGAAGTTGGTTTCCAGCCAGTCCAGTGCCTTCAGCAGCGGGAAGCGGCGGAACTCGTTGAAGCCCACCGCCTCGCGTGCCAGCACCTGAAAGGCGAACTCATGGGTAGGCACCAGCTCGCGCAGCGCCAGCTCGCGACCCACCAGCAGCAGGCCGGTGAGCGTGGGCAGGCGCGTGCCGTCGGCATGGCGGATGGTGAGGCCGAGCGCGCCGTCGAGCGCCTCGTCGTCCAGCTCCAGCAGCACGCGGTCGCCGCCGTACTGCTGCACGCTCTGGCGCAAGCGCTCGCGTTCCAGCGGGTCCAGGTCGGCCAGTGTGGCGCCGGCCACGGCTTGGGCCGAGGCGTCGGCTAGCCCGAAGTGCGCGGCGCGGCTGGCGCGGTCGTGCGGCAGCAGGGCCACACACTCGGGTGTGCCGTCGTGTTTGAGGCGGCGGCGCAGGTAGACACCGCTGGTGGTGGCCACCTCGGGGCGGGCCTTGGGCACGGCGATGTGGACCACGGCCACGCCACCCAGGTTGACCGGCGTGACGGTGACGGCCAGCGACGGCGAGGTGCGCGCTGCCACCAGCCCGCCCAGGCCGGCCAGATGCTGATGCTCGGCATGCAGACCGGTGGGCGTGCCGTCGTCTTCCACGCCCAGCCACAATTCTCCGCCTTCGGCGTTGGCCATGCAGACCACGGCCTCGACCAGATCGTTGTCCGGCAGGCGCTTGCGGTCGCTCTTGAACTCGACGGTGAGCGACTCGCGCATGGGCAACGGCGGCGGAGTCATGCGAGAGCGGCACCGTCTAGCAGCGGGGTGACGCGGACGCGGCCGGTGAGCAGGTCGTCCATAAGGCCGAGCTTCTGCAGGCGAAGCTTTCGCACTACTGCGGATTCAGCGGCAATTCGAGAAGATACAGCCTGCATTCGAGACTCGATCTCGACTTGCTCCTCGATAGGCGGCGTCGGGAACATCAGCGTCCGCAGCGTCTCCGAGCGAATCGCCGACATGATTCCGCCTTGTTCATCCTTGGCGAACTGGCGTAACACCCATTCACAGTGGTTGACCTGGAACATCGCCAGCAGCGGCGAGTACCTCGCTCGATCGAGCGTGATGGTCCATGTGTGCTTAGACGAGAGTGCCCGACCTATGCCTTCGGGCACAACGCAGCAACGCCCAACGGTGCCCATGATGGTGATCATCAGGTCATGCGGCCTCACTGCGTAGCGGGCCAGTTCGTTGAATTTCTTCTCTGTGACGAATCGGGTGAAGTCGGCGTCGAAACGCTCAATATGGACGTTGTCGATACCGAGCAGCGGAACCCCACTTTCAACAAGCTCATGCTTTAAGAGGGCGCTTCCGAATGGACCGGAACGCATCGCTGGTTCGTCTGAGGACAGCAACTCCTCAAGGCGTCGAACTTGCCAACTGACGGGGATCCACCCCAGCGGTGAGTCCTTGTAGAGATGGGGCGCTCGGCTCTGCGGCGGGCGTAATTCACCGTTGGCGTCTATGCCGCGGGTCAGCAGGTCGTGCAGTAGCCCCTGCTTGACCTGCTTGAGCTTCTCGATGATCGCCTCGGTGTGGCGGATGGTGGTGTCGAGGGTGTCGAGGGTTTCGGCGATCGCTTGCTGCTGGACCAGCGGCGGCACGAGGCAGCCGACGGTCTTGAGCGTTCCGAGGTTGATCCGGATCCGCGTGGACCCAATGCTCTTTCTCTCTGCTTCAGTCCTTGTCCCGTGACTGTTGATCGCCCGCACGATGTAGCGTGGATCGAATCGATTTTCGTCAACCCGAAACCGGATGCAGTCAGCAACGACGACATACTGCTCTTGACCACGAGGAACGATGCAAGCTCGCGCAACGGGATCAGCCATCTTCGCGATGGCAATGTCGCCCGGGATCGCGCCATGACGGGCAAGCGTTCTGAACTTCAGTTCGGTGATGTACTTCTTATTGTCGTCCTTCCAGTACCCGTCACCGATGTTCTGGAGTTGAATCAGGCGGACGCCCGCTTCTACGTATTCGTCCGACTTGAGGTTCGACCCGAATGGGCCGTCAACGAATGCACCATCGACAGGTTCTGCGATGTCGCGCAGAAGCACACGCTTGTGACCATTCGCAGCTTCAAACATAGCCGAGCCGATCAAGGAACGAACGCAGGGACTGAGCAGAGGCATCGCGCTCCTGCTCGATGACCGTCAACATCACCCTGTACTTGTCCCACCAGTTCTCGAACGCCGCGACTACCTGCTGCCGCTGCGCGCCGATGTACCGCTCTAGGATGACCCGCATGTCGTTGCGCAGGATCGCCAGCAGTAGCGAGGCAGCGCCGGCCTCATCCAGCGCATCGACCGCTGCGTTCAGCCGCTGCGCGAAGCCCTGCTCCTGGGTCTTGATCTCCTTCTTCAGCGCGGTGAGCTGCCGCTTCCACTCCTTGATCTGCGCCTCGTCCACCGCCGATTCGTCGGCACCAGCCTCGGCATCGTCGCCACCCTCGCCCGCGCCCTTGTCCGGCGTGGCCGCATTGATCTGGCTGTCCAACTCGGCCTTGCGCGCTTCCAGCTCGGCCAGCGCCTCGACGAACTCGGCCATCAGGAACTTGACCAGCTTGTGGTCCAGCGGGTTGTCCTTGCTCTGCTCGTCGTCCAGCGCGGTCAGGATGCTGGTGCGCCACGCATCGACCACGCCCTTGGCGCCGCGGGCCATCAGCGTCATGAACTCGTACTTGGCTTCGTCCCAGAAGCCGGCCACGATGCCGCGCACCTGAAAGCGCCCCAGGACGCCCGCCGGCTCCAGCGAAGCGCTGAAGCTGTGAAGGAGGTCGCTGCGTAGACCGACAAAGCTGGGCGCGCCGCCCAGCGCGGTGATGCGCGGGCTGTGCGCCTGCCACCAAGCATCGAAGGCGTCACGCACCGCCTGCTCGCGGGCCACCAGGCCGACGTTTGTCTCTACCGCGGGCTTTAGGGCCTGCCGCGTGCCCCACTCGGGGCGGAAGTCGAAGTAGCTGCCATCGCGCTCGACCAACAGCGCCATAGGGTCAAGGCCGTGCGCGGTGAACAGCGCTACCTTGGCCTGCACCTCGGCCTTGGGCACGCCGCCCAGCAGGTGCGCCCGCACGTCGTGCGGCTCGGGCGGCGGCGCGTTGTCGGCGTAGCGGCGGATGTTGAGGTTGCAGTCGTTCTCGCGCAGCGTGGCGTTGGGCACGATGGCGCTGAAGTCTGGCACCGTGGTGAAGTTCTCGAACGTGTTGACGATCTTCTCGATGTGCTCGGGCAGCAGGTAGTTCTGCGCCCGACCCTCGAAACACTCGCGGTCGGCGTTGATGAACAGCACCTTGCCTTGGCGCACGGCCGGCTTGCCGCTATGGTTTCCCTGGCGCTGCCGCAGCACCAGCACGCAGGCGGGGATGCCGGTGCCGTAGAACAGGTTGGCGGGCAGGCCGATCACGGCCTCCAGCAGGTCGGCCTCGATCATGGCGGCGCGGATGGCGCGCTCCTCGCCGCCGCGGAATAGCACGCCGTGCGGCATCACGGTGGCGACCATGCCGCCGTCGCGCGTGACCGCCACCATGTGCTGCAGGAACATCAGGTCGGCCTTCTTGCTGGCCAGTGGTACTTCGCCGTACCGGAAGCGTTCGGCGCGGAACTTGGGCGCCCAGACGGACTGGCCGGCGCGGTCGGTGTCGGTGGTGCCCCAGTTGATCGAGAACGGCGGATTCGATAGCACGCGGTCGAAGCGCATCAGCTCGCCGCCGTCGGTATGCTGCGGCTCGGCCAGCGTGTCGTCGTTGCGCAGGTCGGCGGTGCTGATGCCGTGCAGCAGCATGTTCATCTTAGCAATGGACCAGACGGTGCCGTTGGCTTCCTGGCCGCACAGGTCGGCCCGGGTGCCGTCGCCACCGTGCTCGTCGATGTACTCCTTGGCCAGGATCAGCATGCCGCCTGAGCCGACGCAGGGGTCGTAGATGCTGTGGTGCTGCTCGGGCTTGACCAGTCGCACCATCATGCGCACGACCGAGCGCGGGGTGTAGAACTCGCCACCCTTCTTGCCGGCAGAGTCGGCGAACTCGCCGATCAGGTACTCGTAGGCGGCGCCCAGCAGGTCGGGGAACTCGAAGTCCTCGTTGCGCAGCCGGTAGCTGCTGAAGTGGCTGATGAGCTGGCGCAGCTTGATGTCGGGGATCTTGCTCTGGCCGACCTTGCGCGAGAAGTCGATGTGCTCCAGCACCTCGGCCAGGCTGGAGTTGTTGCTCTCCAGGCCGCCAAGGGCGCGGTTGAGGAAGCCGCCGACGTCGGCGTGGGCCTCGTCCACCAGGTGCTGCCAGCGCGACGTAGGCGGCACGTAGAAGGACTGGCCGTACCAGCGCTTGAGTTCGGCGCTCTCATTGGCCTCGGCAGGGACCTTGCCGGCGGCGATCTCCTGCGCGATGACCTGCTCGCGGCGCTGGTCGAATACGTCCGAGCACCGCTTGAGGAACAGCATCCCGAAGATGTACTCCTTGAACTCAGAGGCGTCCATCTTGCCGCGCAGGATGTCGGCGGCCTTGAACAGGTGGCGTTCAAGTTGGGGAAGCGTGAGGGGCATGGTCTTAAGAGGGGATGTTCGCCATCAGGGAAGGCCATCCTAGCATTCTGTGCGAACTTCTCAGATTCAAAGCGGAACTCTCAGGGTCGAAGCTAACCGTCGACGTCGATCTCCCCAAGCCGCCTCCCCCAGAAGGCCCAGCCTCGAAGCCATGCCGGCCAGAGCGGCGCTGACGTGGGCGCCGTGTTCACGCGGCAGCCGCTCGAACGTGCGCCAGTGCATGCCCTTGGGCTTACAGCCGTTGCCGTTGAGGATGCCGGGCTCCCACTCCAGGCGCGATAGGCGTCTGCCAAGTTTGATGTCCACACCGACTCATTGGACGCAAGGAGAAAACACACAACATCGGCGTCCTTTCGGACATCCATCTTCAAGTACTCACTCTCTGATGCGCATATATCCAACCACAGCTAAAGCGCAAAAAAACGCCGCTGCTACGGATTTTGAAATTGCCAAAAAAATGAAGGGCGTTGCGAAAGTTACGCCGATCCACTTCCAAACTCTATACCCATGACCATCCGGAGTTTCATCTGCTTTTTCCTTAAGCAGGAGTATCGGGCCCAGAAACAAAACGATAACTCACCCCAAAGCAAACCAAGCGTCCGAAGAGCTACGCCACACACCCTCGTCAAAATCGACTGGTGGCATCCTTGACTGCGCGAAGATCCTAAGTGGAACCATCCATCCCACCAATAGGATCGGGACAGCAATATTATTTTTTGAAAGAGAGAGCCAATTAGATGCCTGACTTGAGATTAGTTTCTGTAGATGACGAATAACGTACATGTGACCAGCTCCTTTGCGATCAACCGCGGGGTGAAGGGGTTCTACCCCGTTTCCACTGACGGTTGAATTAAGGCTGAGAACTCCCGGTCACACCGGGCAACTCTACGACGCATTCGCGGGTTGTGAAAGCGCTCGAGGTAGTCGAAAAGGTCGGCACGCGCCTCGTCGCGTGTGCGGTACTGTCGATGGTTCACACGCTCTCCAGCTCCGCCAAGCTACAGCCCGCACGGGATGTAGCATTTAGAGCCACGATCCCATATTCATTGGAAGGGCCTTGCCGGCTACCTGCCGCGCATACAGGGACAGATCGCCCGGGGCGCATCTCAGTCCTGTCCTAGTCGATGCCGTGCGCCAGCGCTCGGTTTCTCAGCGACGCTCATCGCTCGTCCAAATTCCAGTGCACGTAAGTCACTGGATGGAACCATTTGCCGTTTTGGGGGGTGGGGTACCCGGTGGGGGCACGGGTAGCGTATTGGCCCTTAAGCCCGCGAATGAACGGCTGAATTGCACATCCCGAGACCGAGAGAACTTGCTCCCCGCCCAATGCCAAGAGGGTTAGCTTTGGATACGCTCTTGGGTATGCCAAACAAAAAAGCACCCATAGGTGCTTGATTATATTGATGCATTGGCGGAGAGGGTGGGATTCGAACCCACGGTAGGCTTGCACCTACGCCTGATTTCGAGTCAGGTACATTCGACCACTCTGCCACCTCTCCGGGAGGCCGGATTTTACACGCATCCGGGAATCATGCCAGCGCCGGCCGCGATGTGTCCTATCGGTCATCCGTAGCGTGACTTAACCCGCAACCGATGCGCCGGGGGCGTGGCACAATCGCGGCCCGTCGGACACCAGGGAAAGCCGATGCCTCTGTCGCTGACTCTG
>JBIITW010000287.1:0-4702 GCA_044340265.1 Burkholderiales bacterium
GGCGGGCTGGCCGCGTTCGTTCTCTACGCCGTGGTCGCGGCCGGATCGGTGAGCGCATTGGCCGAGGTGTGGGGCGAGTTGAACCGTGCCTCCGGCGCGGTCGAGCGGCTGCTCGAGCTGATGAACGCCAGATCCGAGATCAACGCACCTGCGCTGCCCTCCGCCGCACCGCTGGACCGCGGTGCCGTGCGCTTCGAGCAGGTCGGGTTCCGCTACCCGTCACGGCCCGATGTCGATGCCATCGCCGGGGTCACGCTCGACATCTCGCCGGGCGAGACGCTGGCCATCGTCGGTCCGTCCGGCGCCGGCAAGACCACGCTGTTCCAGTTGCTGATGCGCTTCTATGACGTCACCAGCGGACGCATCCTGATCGACGGCGTGGACATCCGCGCGATCGACCTGCAGCGGTTGCGTACGCTGCTCGGCGTGGTGGCGCAGGACAGCGTCGTGTTCGCGGCGTCGGTGCGCGACAACATCCGTTACGGCGTGCCCGATGCCACCGAGAACGAGGTGCGCTCCGCGGCGCGGATGGCGGCGGTCGAGGAGTTCGTGGCGCGGCTGCCGGAGGGCTACGACACCCAGCTCGGCGAGCGCGGCGTGCGCCTGTCCGGCGGACAGCGCCAGCGGATCGCGATCGCCCGTGCGCTGCTGAAGGATCCGCCGATCCTCCTGCTCGATGAAGCGACCAGCGCGCTCGACTCCGAGAGCGAGGCGTTCGTAAAGGCGGCGATCGACCGCGCGGCGCAGGACCGGACGGTGCTGGTGATCGCGCATCGGCTGTCGACGGTACAGAGCGCAGACCGGATCGTGGTGCTGGATCAGGGCCGGATCCAGGCGGTCGGTACGCATGCGGAGTTGATGGCGAACAGTCCGCTGTATGCGCGGCTGGCGGAGTTGCAGTTCGGGAACGGGTAGGGCAGCCCGACCGGTCACGGCAACGTACACGCTCCAGGCGGTCGATCCCTGACCGCTTCGTTGCGGGTATGCGTCACGTCGTGAAATCGACAACGCGCAACACGAGATACTTCTCGAGTGCGTCGAAGTCCCGGTCGTCCCTGAACCCTTGCAGCACCTCGGTCAGCATCAGGTCGCCCGACCACGCGAACCGTCCGACCGCGCGGCGCTCGCTCGGAGGCGGGAGAGGCTTTTCGCGGCGTCGATTTCTGGAGACAATCGGCTGCCTCACACGACTGTTTCGAGGTCGGACAACCAGGCCGCAACCAGCCCCTTCCGCGAGCGCAGAGATGACAGCACTGGAGGAACCGTCACCCGGACTCGCACGCCGGATCCTTGCTTCACCACCCATCCGCGTACTGTTGCTGGGGTTCATCCTGGTAGTGATGATGACCCTGAACGAAGACGTGATGACCAGCTACGCCGGAGAGCCCGTCAAGGCTGTCCTGCACATCATCGCGCTGGCGATCGCCGGCATCGCGGTCTATGTGGGCCATGCCCGCTTCATCGAGCAGCGTCCGGTGTCGGAACTTGCCGTGCGGGGCATGGGCCGGCAACTGGGGCTCGGGCTGCTCGTCGGTGCCGGCCTGTACACCGCCTGCGAATTGATCCTCATGGCCCTGGGCATCTACCGGGTCGTCGGCCTGAACCCGCTGAGCTTCATGGTGCCGGCGATCGCCATGGCGGTGAGCTCGAGCGTGTATGAGGAGCTGTTGTTCCGCGGCGTACTGTTCGGCTCGGTGGAGCACTGGTTGGGCAGTTGGGCAGCGCTCGTGGTGTCTTCGCTCGTGTTCGGCCTGACCCACCTGATGAACCCTCAGGGCACGCTAGAGGGAGCGCTGTTCATCGCGGTGGAAGCCGGCATCCTGCTGGGTGCTGCCTACATGCTGACGCGCCAGCTCTGGTTGAGCATCGGTTTCCACATGGCGTGGAACTACACGCAGTCGGCCATCTTCTCGAGCATCGTCTCCGGCAACGAAGCGCAACAGGGCCTGATCAGGTCCACCGTGAGCGGCCCCGAGTGGCTGACTGGCGGCGATTTCGGCGTCGAATCGTCCGTGCTGGCGCTGGTGTTCTGCACCACCACCGGGATCGTGATGCTGGTGATGGCGGCAAGGCGCGGAAGGATCGTGTCGCCCGTCTGGAAGCGCCAGGGTCCGCCTGTCGCCGCTCGCAACGGGATGTCTTGAAACGCATGATGCGATCGCCCTTCCGGCAGTTGCATGCAATCGGGTTCGCCGGCCTCCTGCTGCTGTCCGGCAGTGCCATTGCGCAGTCCACGCGGGCGGACATTCGCGCGCAGCTCGACGGGGCGGCGCTGGGCGTCGGCTACGCCCAGCTCATCGGACTTGCCGCCACGCCCGACATCGCGACCGCGAATTACACGATCGATTCGCAGGGCAGCAAGCCGACGCTGGACGTGTTCCGGCTGCCGCACCAGGCGAAGTGGTTCGCACTGACCGCCGACAGCGACCTGTACTGGCGCATTGCAGGCGGATACCTCCGCCTGAAGGACAATCTGGTTCCGCCGGGACAGGGCGGCGCCGTCGACGCGAAGTGGACCGCCGTCAGCGGCAGCGCCGGACTGCTCGCCAGGATCCGGCTCGGCAACGGATTCACGCTGGAACCGTCCCTGGATATGGGCCTTGCGCGAATCGAGAACGGTGCCAGCTACAAGGGCGCAGCGATCGCACGGCAGCCATTGCTCGACGGCCTGGTATTCAATTGGCATACCAACGCCTGGCTGGTCACCCCGAGCATCGGCCTCGAGTACGCGACCACGTTCGGCGCGGCGAAAGTTACCGCGCGCGCGAACGTCGGGCGCTCGTGGATCACGAGCTTCGGCGAGTCGGATGCCGCGCAATCCTTCAAGGAAGCGGCAAACGCCCATGCGATCCGTGCCGAGTATTCGCGGCCGACAGGCCTGAGCGTGGCAGCACGCCCGCTCGACTGGGTGGTCTATGGCGGGTACGCGGGGTTCTTCGGCGCCAACCGTGATGCGCTCGGCTTCTCGTCGGTGACGGAAATCGGTACCGGGCTGGAACTGCCGACCTCGAGAGACCGGCCGCTGTCCGAGCGCGTACGACTTTCGGCCGGCCTGCTCTTCGGGCCCGAAGTGCGTGGCTGGACGGTCGGCGCGAGCATCCGGTTCTGAGCGCCTCGCGGCGGGTCCTCGATACGGTCAAGAAGTTCATCCGCCAGTGCTACGATTGCCTGCGTCCGATCAACGCTCGCGCTCGACTTCCGGAGTCCTTCCATGCGCTGCACGTTCGCCGTCGCCCTTGTCGTTTCGCTCGGCACCCCGCTCGCCCACGCGCAACCCGCCAGCCCCACGCTGCGGGTGACCGACCCGGCAGGCATCCGTGTCCTGCAGGCGCTGAATGCCCGCATGGACGCGCTGAGCAGGCAGGTCATGGTCTGCGTCGAGAAGAAGCTCGCGCCGCCGGAATCCTGCATGTGCAGGTACCCGGCAGAGCTGGCGGCGGTCCAGAAGGAGCATCAATCCGCGATCCGGGCGTTCCCTGACTGGACCAGTCGCGCAGTCGCCTGGACGGACAGTTCCTCGGGCACGCCGGTCGGCCACACGATCGCGATCGCGAACCTCGGGGCGCAGTTCGGCAAGTGCGCTGCCAGGTAGTCTCGTGGCGAGCGCAGACGCTGGATGAACCTGCTTGCCCTCCTGCGGGCCATTGCCTCGGCGGTCGCCGTCGCAGCCGGATCGAGCGTCTTCGGGCAATCGGTGCCGTCGGCAGCAGTGTCGCCCACCGCGTTCGTCCCTGCCGGATACGTGGTCACCGAAGAAGTACGCGGAGACCTGAACAGGGACGGCCGCGAAGACCGCGTACTCGTCGTCAAGGCAGCCCGCAAGGAAGCTTTCTTCAGGCATGAGCAGCGCGGCCTGCTCGACCGGAACCGCCGCGGCCTGGTCATCGTCTTCGGCAGCCATGGCCGATACGCGCTTGCACTGGCGAATCTCGCCTGCTTCTCCTCCGAGAACGAGGACGGCGGTGTCTACTTCGCTCCTGAACTCAGCGTCGACATCCGCAGGGGCACGCTCGTCGTGCACTATGCGCACGGCAGGTACGGCTACTGGAGCTACACCTTCCGCTACCAGAACGGCGATTTCGAGTTGATCGGCCATGACCGCAGCGAGAATCGGGGCCCGGTCGTGCAGCGTTCGGTCAGCATGAACTACCTGACCCGCAGGATGCTGATACGGGAGAACCTCGATCCGAACGCAGAAGAAGGAGGCAAGGAACGATTCAGGGAAACCTGGCAGGCGTTCGCCGTTCCACGACGCATCCTCCTGCGGACGATCGGCGCTTTCGACGACCTCTCCCTCGAACCGCCGCCAACGCCCGCCCGGTAAGGCTCAGCGCGGCACGACCGCCCACTCCGGCATCGGCCACGCCAGCAGTTCGGCCAGCCGGCACACGACCCATCCGGCTTCCTCGGCCCGCACCACCGACCCCTCGGCCATCAGTCCGCGATGGATGCGCTCGAGCACCATCTCTTCCGGCACGCCGAGGTCGAGCTTGCGCTGGGTCGCATGCTCGGTGAGCATCTGCGCCATGTCCTCGCACAGCTCGTAGCGTTCGGCGATCACTGCGCGCGGTTCGGTCGGCTTGATCGACCCCTTCGGGATGAACAGGTCGATGAACGGGCGGGGGATGGCGATCTGGTTTTCGTCTGACATTCAGTCCGCCCTGGCCCCCGACAGCTTGACCAGCTTCGCGTATTTCTCCAT
>JBIITW010000093.1:0-17763 GCA_044340265.1 Burkholderiales bacterium
TGTCGGTGGCGGCGGTGCGGGCGGTTCGGGACGACTGGTGACGAGGGAACGTGGATGCAACGACACGTGGATGCGTGGACGCGGCGATGGGTGACGAGGTACGCGCGATGAAGGGCTTCGCCCTCCGCAGGCGCCTGCTCGCCGTGCTGGCCGCGATGCCTTCGCTGCCTGCGGCAGGACAGTCGACGGCAGGGCAGCCGACGGCAGGGCAGCCGGTGTATCCGGTCGTGCGGCGCGGCGTGCCACTGGTCTTCCCGCGCGACTTCGGCGCGCATCCCGAGTACCGGACCGAATGGTGGTACGTGACCGGCTGGCTGCAGGTGCAGGGCGCGGCCCATGCGAAGGCGCCGCCGCTCGGCTTCCAGGTCACCTTCTTCCGCTCGCGGCCACAGGTAGACACGCGCAACCCGAGCCGATTCGCCGCGCGCGAACTGGTGCTCGCGCATATCGGCTTGTCCGACGAACGCCAGCGCACGCTGGCCCATGACCAGCGCACCGCGCGCGCCGGATTCGACCTTGCCGGCAGCAGCACGACCGACACCGATGTCTGGATCGACGACTGGCGCTTCTCGCGCCGGCCGTCCGCAGCAGGTGCCAGCCGCTACATCGCCTCGATCCCGGGCAACCGGCTCGGCTTCCAGCTGCAGCTCGACAGCACCCAGCCGCTGCTGCTGCACGGCGATGCCGGATTCAGCCAGAAAGGACCGGTCGCCCGCCAGGCCAGCTACTACTACACCCAGCCGCATCTCGCGGTGTCCGGTCGCGTGGTGCGCGATTCGGTGCCGCTCGAGGTGACCGGCCGCGCCTGGCTCGACCATGAATGGTCCAGCGAGATCCTCGCCGACGGCGCGACCGGCTGGGACTGGATCGGCATCAACCTCGACGATGGCGGCGCATTGATGGCGTTCCGCATCCGCGACCGCAACGGAAAGACCGTGTACGCAAGCGGGACCTTGCGCACCGGCGCGGGTGGAGGCACGCCCCGCCTGCGCACCTTCGATCCGCGCTCCGTCGTGTTCGAACCCCAGCGCACCTGGCGCTCCGCCCGCACCGGCGCGACCTGGCCGGTCGGCATGCGCGTCACCGTCGGCGCCGACGGACCCGACGCCCTGACCCTCGACCTCGAAGCGATGTTCGACGACCAGGAACTCGACGCCCGCACCAGCACCGGCATCGTCTACTGGGAAGGGGCTGTCACCGCCCGCCAGCAGGGCCGCATCCTTGGCCGCGGCTACCTGGAACTCACCGGCTACCACACCGCCGTCATCCTCTGATCGGAAATCCAGGCAATCCGGGTCAGAGACGAATTAAACGATCAAAGACAAAGGTCTCAAAGACAGAGGTCAGACCCCGATCTTCCAAAAGAATAAATCGTCTCTGACCCGGATTATCGGCGCGCGGTATATTCAGTCTCGGCATCCGCCCTGACATTGCTCACCCCGACCTCGATGAACGATCCGACCCCGCTGATCCTGCCGACTTCCGAACGGGGCCTTGCGGTCGGCCAGGGGGTCGAGCGCGTCGAGGATGACCGTCTGCTGCGCGGACAGGGGGCGTTCGTCGATGACATCCGCGTACCCGATGCGCTGCATGCAGTGATCCTGCGCAGTTCCGTCGCGCATGGCCGGGTGCTCGGAGTGGACGCTTCGGCAGCCCGTGCGATGGCGGGCGTGCGTGCGGTGTTCACCGCGCAGGATGTGATCACGGTGCTCGGCGCGCTGCCGGTGATCCCGATGCGCCTGGACCACCTGCCGGTGTTCGATGCGTTCCAGCAACCGGTGGTCGCGCACGACCGTGTGCGCTATGTCGGGGAACCGCTGGCGATCATCGTCGCCGACAGTGCATCGCTCGCCGAGGATGCCCTGGAAGCAATGTCCTTCGACATCGAATCGATGCCGGCCGTGGTCGATGGCACCCTCACCGCGAGGGACGACACGCTGCTGTTCGAAGGCTCGCACAGCAACCTGGCCGCCCGTGTATGGGCGGAGCGCGGCGACATCGATGCCGCCTTCACCAATGCCCCCTACGTGCGGCGCGAGCATTTCAAGGTGCACCGCCACGCAGCCCTGCCGATGGAAACCCGCGGCGTGCTCGCGCACCAGGACCCGGTGACCGGTCGCCTGGTGGTGCATGGAGCGAGCAAGGTGCCGTTCGCCAACCGGCGCATCCTCGCGTCGCTGCTGTCCCTGCCCGAGTCCGAGATCGACATGCTCGAGGGCGACACCGGAGGCTCCTTCGGCACCCGTGGCGAGTTCTATCCGGAAGACTTCCTGGTGCCATTCGCCGCGATGCGGCTGGGCAAACCGGTGAAGTGGATCGAGGACCGGCGCGAACACCTGCTCGCCTGCAACCATGCACGCGATGTCGACTGCGAACTGGAACTCGCCTGCACGCGCGACGGTCGCCTGCTCGGCCTGCGCGGCAAGGTGGCCACCGACGTCGGCGCCTACATCCGCACCAATGCGATCGCACCTTCGCGCAACGTGGTGCAACTGTCCACCGGGCCCTACCGCATCCCGGACGTCGACATGCGACTGTCCATCCAGCTCACCAACAAGACGCCGGTCGGCACCTACCGCGGGCCCGGCCGCTGCGAGACCGATTTCTTCCGCGAACGCATGTTCGACATCGTCGCTGACGACCTGGGCATCGACCGCATCGAGTTCCGCCGGCGCAACCTGCTCACGCGCGCGGAGATCGAAGCCCCGTGGAAGTTCGCCACGCTGCAGCCGTACAACGCGGACAGCTTCACCGACAGCGGCGACTACCACGAGACCTTCGACCGCTGCCTCGCCGAGTTCGACTGGGCGGGCAAGTCGAAATTGAACGGCCAGCTGGTGGACGGCCGATACCACGGCATTGCCATCGGCGCCTATGTCGAGGGCGGCGCCTCCGGCCCGCGCGAAGGTGCGCGGCTGGTACTGGAGGAAGACGGCCGGGTCGCGGTCTACACCGGCTCGTCGGCCAATGGCCAGGGCCTGGCTACGATATTGACCCAGATCGCCGCCGATGCGCTGGAACGCCCGATGTCGGCGATCAGCGCCATCCACCACGGCTCCACCACCGGCGTGAAGGAAGGCTTCGGCAGCTACAGCTCGCGCAGCTCGGTGATGGGCGGCTCGGCGATCGTCACGGTGGCAAAGCTGCTGCGCGAGAAGATCCTCGCAGCAGCGGCGGATGAACTCAGCTGCACGATCGAAGATGTGGCATTGATCGGCGGCGACCGCATCGTCGCCCGCAACGGCGCCGCGCTTTCGCTCGCGGAACTCGCGCAGGCGCGCGCAAGGCACGGCGGCCTGTCGGCCGAAGGCAGCTTCGCCAGTTCCAAGCGCACCTACAGCTACGGCGCGCATGCCGCGCATGTATCGGTGGATGCACGCACCGGCCATGTCGCGCTGGTCGACTATGTCGCGGTCGAGGATGTCGGCCGCATCATCAACCCGCACACCTTGCATGGCCAGGCGATGGGCGCCGTGGTGCAGGGCCTGGGCGGCGTGTTCCTCGAACAACTGGTCTACGACGATCAGGGACAACTGCTCACCGGCTCGCTCGCCGACTACCTGATGCCGGTGGCCGACTCGTTCCCGGTCATCCGCGCCTTCGCGCTGGAGAACCACCCGTCACCGCACAACCCGCTCGGTGCCAAGGGCGCCGGCGAAGGCGGCATCATCCCGGTCGCCGGCGTGGTGACCAACGCAGTCTCGGCCGCCCTGTCTTCCCTCGGCGTCGGCCCGCGCGAGCTGCCGCTGTCGCCTTCGAAACTCTGGCACCTGATCGACGCCGCGCGACAGCGCACGGCCGCCTGACCAGGGCCATCATCCAGCAGTCAACACAGGAGTCCGCCTCATGAGCGAAGCCCCGAATCCGCAGGTCACGCACCCCAACAACGGCGGCGTGCCGATCACCCTCGCCTGCGCGCTGTACGACCGCATGCAGCCGCTGTACACCGGCGAAGTGAAGGCCGAGGGCATCGACCTCACCTTCCGCGTAGAGGACTTCCCGCGCAAGCTGTTCGACCATGCGATGGCCGAGAAATCGTTCGACGTGTGCGAGATGTCGTCGTCCGACTTCATCACCCGCCACATGGCCGGCACCAACCCCTTCGTCGCGCTGCCGGTGTTCCCGTCGAAGATGTTCCGCCACGGCAACATCGTCATCAACGCAAAGTCGGGCATAAGGACGCCGAAGGACCTCGAAGGCAAGCGCGTCGGCGTGATGCGCCACACGATGACCGCCGCCGTGTGGATCCGCGGCCACCTGCAGAACGACTACGGCGTCGACCTGAAGTCGATCAAGTGGCTCGAGGGCTCGATCAACACCCCGGGCATGCACGGCGTGCCGACCATCCACCCGCCCGGCTGGGATATCACCGTCAACCAGACCGGCAAGTCGCTGAGCCAGCTGATCGATGCCGGCGAGATCGACGCGACCATCGGCACCCACCTGCCCGACTCGCGCAAGACCAACCCCGACGTGCAGCGCATCTTTCCGAACTTCCGCGAGGTCGAACGCGATTACTACAAGAAGACCGGCATCTTCCCGGTGATGCACCTGATCGCGATCAAGCGCGAGGTGTACGAGAAGAACCCGTTCATCGCGAAGAGCCTGTACGACGCGTTCGAGAAGGCCAAGCGCGCAGCGCTGGTGCGCATGCGCAACTACTCTGCCCTGCGCTACATGCTCCCGTGGCTGCCCGACGAGATCGACGAGATGGAGCGCGTGTTCGGCGACGACCAGTGGACCTACGGCCTGGAGGCCAACCGGTCGACCTTCGAGACGATGATGAAGTTCATGGTGCAGCAGGACATGCTGAAGAAAGCGCCGACGGTGGAGGAGTTGTTCGTCAAGGTGGATTGATCCCGGGACACGGCGCGGCCGCTGATGCTTCCTCTCCGGCCGCGCCGGAGATCGCGGGCATCAAGCCGCTTCGCCTGCTTGCGCGAGATGTCGATCGATCAACGGAACAACCACAGCATGCATCCTGAGCGCGAAATCATGTGCGCCGCCTTCGATCACATGCAGGGTGCTCCGAGGCAGTCTGTGCTTCAGACGAAGGCCAACGAAGGCCGGACTGATCGGATCGGAGTCGCCCCACAGCAGCAGGACTGACGCGCTAACGGAACCCAGACGGTCCGTATCGTCGCGCCGGGTGTCCGCGAACCTGCGCGGAACGGTCGGATCAAATGCGTGGAACGCTGGACGCCAGTCCTCGACCTGTCTCAGTGAGCAGCGCAGTCGGCCTGCCGACCTGCATCACGGCCCTTCCGCCGGCGTCACCTCCGCCCCCACCCGCTCCACGATCAGCTTGTAATGCTCCGGCCGCCGGTGTGCGGCGAAGTTGAACATCGTCTTCTTCAGGTCGCTCGCCAGGTCGATGTCGGCGTTGAAGCAGACCACCTCGTCCTCCTCGCTGACCGACTTGGCGACGATCTCGCCGGTCGGGGCGACGATCAGCGAATGGCCGAACATCCGGTTGCCATCCTCGAAGCCGCACTTGGCGGTCTCGACCAGCCAGGTGGCGTTCTGGAAGGCCATCGACTGCGCCATGATCAGGTGGTGGTGCACGCGCAGCGCCGGCGGCTCCGGGTAGTGCAGGTTCTCGCTCGGCGTATTGAAGCCCAGCGAGACGATCTCGGCGCCCTGCAGGGCGAGCACGCGGAACGCCTCCGGCCAGCGGCGGTCGTTGCAGATCAGCATGCCGGCGATCATGTCCATGAACTTCCAGACGCGGAAGCCGAGGTTGCCGACCTCGAAGTACTTCTTCTCCAGGTGCTGGAACGCCGCCTCGGGCTTGTGCTCGGCATGGCCGGGCAGGTGGATCTTGCGGTACTTGCCGGCGATGCGACCGTCCGGACCGACCAGGATGGCGGTGTTGTAGCGGTGCACGACGCCGTCCTCGACGATGCGCTCTGCGTAGCCGAGGTAGAAGCCGATGCCGAGCTTCTTCGCCTCGTCGAACAGCGGCTGGCTCTCCGGCGAGGGCATCGTGAATTCGTAGAACCGGCGGTCGACCTCGTCCTGGTCCTCGAACCAGTAGCGCGGGAAGAAAGTGGTGAACGCGAGTTCCGGGAACACCACGTAGCGCGCGCCCATCGCATGCGCATCGCGCAGCAGCCTGACCAGCCGCGCGGTGGCAGTGGTCCGGGTGTCGGCGAGGTGGAGCGGGCCGAGTTGGGCCGCCGCGATCTTCAGGTGTCGAGCCATGTCATTCCCCGATGTCGTTGCTGATGGATTCCAGGAAGGAAGCGGTTTCGCTCAGGGCCGCTGCAGCACGGGCAGTTCGCGCTGGAACAGCCGGTGCCCGCGCTTGAAGCCGGCCAGCGGCAGCGCAGCCTTCGCGATCACGTCGCCCGGCGTGTCCTCGCCCCAGACCACGAGGTCGGCGTCGTTGCCGACCGCGATGCCGTAGCTTGGCAGGCGCAAGGCGCGCGCTGCGCGGTCGGTGATCATCCCGAAGCAGGTCGCGAGGTCCTTCGGGCCGTAGCGCTGCACCACGTTCGCATACAGGTTCACGATGCGGGTGAGCGAACAGTCCCCCAGCGGCGTGAACGGATTGAGCACGTTGTTGGTGGAGATCGTGCAGTTCGCGCCCTGCTCGATCAGCGTGTTGGCATCGGTCACGCCGCGGATCACGCTGTGTTCCATGTGACGGCCGGCATTGAACAGGTCGGTGGCCGGCAGCACCGCCAGCGACACGCCGGCCTCACCCAGCCGGCGGCCGATCGCCGCCTGACGGGCGACCGGCATGCACGCGTACTTCGAGCCATGCCCGAACGCCACCCTGCCCTGCCAGCCGATCCGTTCGGTCAGGTCGCACACCTGCGGATAGTCGAGGCTGCCGGTCTCGTAGCCGCCGTCGAGGTGGAAGTCGACATCGATGTCGTACCGCTTCGCCAGTTCGAACACCCGGCGCACCTGCCCGGGACCATCCCTGTCGTAGCGGATGCCGCCGCCGACCACCGGCGCGCCGCGATCCAGGCAGGACACCAGGTTCTCGTCGGCGCCCGCGACGCCGGTCCAGCCCTCCTGCAGGAACACGCAGGACTGGATGTCGATCGCCCACGCGTAGTCCTTCTTCAACTGCTCGATCGCCTCGAAACCGAGCAAGCCGACGTTCGGGTCGACCTCGACCTGGGTGCGCATGTGCATCACGCCATGCAGCAGGCTCTGTTCGAGCGTGCGCCGCGCGCGATCGTAGATGTCTTCCGCGGTGAAGGTGTGCTTGATCGACGCGGTGCGCTCCATGTGGTCGCGCTTCATCCGGTCGGGCTGCATCGGCACGCGGTCGACGATCAGCGCCTTGTCGAGGTGGAAGTGGCTCTCGACGAGGCCGGGGGACACCAGCTTCCCGCGCGCATCGTGCGACGGCCCCGGGGCGACCAGCTTCGGCTGCACGGCGACGATCATGCCGCCTTCCACCCCGATGTCGACCAGCGGGTCACCCGGACCGGCGTCGGCAAGCCTCGCGTTCCGGATGACCAGGTCCATCGGCTCGCCCTAGATCTTGAACAGGTCGAGCACCGACGGGCAGAACAGCTCTTCCGGCGCGACCTTGCGTGCCGACAGACCCTGCTCGAAGTGGTAGCGGGTGAACGTCTCGAGAACGTGGTGGTTCGGCTCCAGGCCGTAGCTCCAGTAGTTCTCGCCCATCAGTTGCTTCGCCTTGTGGAACTCGGACACGCCCCAGGGCAGGCTCACGAACAGGTGGCCGATCTGGCCGAGCTCGTACAGCGACAGCTCGCGCGCCTGCAGGAAGGCCTTGAACACGCTGACCGGCAGCCAGGGATGCTTCTCGACCAGCGACTTGCGGATGCCGATGATGTGCATCGTCGGGAAGATCTTCGTGCGGCGGAAGTAGTCTTCCTCGGTCGTGCGGTAGTCGGGGAACAGGCGGGCGACGTTCTTGGCGCCGCGCTCGAAGCACGAGGGTGCACGCGCGCTGATCATCGCGTCGATCTCGCCGGCCTCGAGCATGCCGGACAGGGTCTTGCCATCGGCGACCTGCTGCAGGTCGACGTCCGGCGGCAGCTTGATCGGTGCGCGCTCGAGGCGGCCCGGGTCTTCCACGCCACCCCGGCGCCAGTGGATCGAAGAGGGCTTCACACCGAAGTCGTCCTCGAGGATGCCGCGGATCCACACGTTGGCGGTGATCTGGTACTCGGGCAGGCCCACCGTCTTGCCGGCCAGGTCCTGCGGCTTGTCGATGCCGCGGTCGGTGCGGATGTACACGCCCGAATGGCGGAACAGGCGCGACACGAAGGCCGGGATGCCGACGTACGCGTTGCTGCCGCGCGAGGTCATCATCGTGTGGCTGGAGATCGACAGCTCGGAGATGTCGAACTCCTGGAAGCCGAATGCGCGATGGAAGGCCTCTTCCGGCTCGATGTTCACCGCTGCGACATCGCAGCCCTCGATCTGCACCCGGCCGTCGAACAGCCCGCGCGTGCGGTCGTAGTCGCACACGCCCATGCTTACCTGCAGCTTGCCCACTGAGTCTCTCCTGTATGGTTCTGGTTCATGGCCGGGCACGAGGCCAGGCCGCATCGGATGGTCTTCCCGAGGCCGGTGCCACGTGCGCTACTCGCTGGCCTTCACCCCGAATTCCTTGATCGCCTTCGACCAGCGCGACACCTCGGCGCCGAGGAACTTGCCGAACACTTCGGGCGAGACCGGGTTCAGGTCGTAGCCGCGCTCGCGCAGGATCTGCGCGGCCGGCCCGCCCGACAGGATGCCGTTGATCGTCGTGTTGAGCTTCGTCACCACCGCGCGCGGCGTGCCGGCCGGGGCCAGCATGCCGAACCAGCCGCGGATGTCGGTGCCCTTGAAGCCGACCTCTTCCAGCGTCGGCGCGTCGGGGGCCTGCGCGAAGCGCTTGTTCGATGTCACCGCGAGCAGCCGCAGCTTGCCCGCCTTGACCTGCGGCAATGCTGCCCCCGGACCGGTGAACGTCGTCTGCACTTCGTTGCCGAGGCTGGCCGCCATCAGCGGGCCGGTGCCGCGATACGGGACATGGGTCATGTTCAGCTTTGCCGTCGAATAGAACAGCGCCTGCGAGACATGCGAGATCGCCGAGCCGGAGCCGTAGTTGAACTTGCCCGGGTTGGCCTGCACCAGCTTGACGAACTCGGCCATCGTCTTCGCCGGCACCGACGGATGCAGGGTGATCAGGTAGGGCTGCTCGACCAGGATGGCGATCGGCGCGAAATCCTTCATCACGTCGAACGGCGGCGGCGACATCAGCGCTGGCGCGATCACGGTGGCTGCATCCACGATCGCCAGCGTGTAGCCGTCGTTGATCGCGCGCGCGCCGATCTGGGTCCCGATCACGCCCTGCGCACCGGCGCGATTGTCGATCAGCACCTGCTGCCCGAGCTGCTCCGACAGCTGCGGCGCGATCGCACGCATCACGAAGTCGGTTCCACCACCCGGGGGAAACGGCACGATCACGCGGATCGGCTTCACCGGATAGGCAGGCGCGGCGGCGGCGAACGCGTTGCCCGCGAACACGGCTGACAGGCAGAAGGCCGCCAGGGGAAGCGCAGAGGGACGCTGCTGTTTCATCGTGGAACTCCGTCGGCAGTGGACTTCAGTGATGCATGGAATATAACCCGCCCGCCTGCTACCGGACCACGGGCGGCGGCAGCACGATCTGCGTCTGGGTGACCAGCGCCACCAGCCGTCCGTCCTCGTTCGTGATGCGCGTCTGCCAGACGTTGGTGCTGCGTCCGACATGCAGCGGCGTCGATTCGGCGAGCAGCACCGGCGGCTGGCCGGCGGCGAAGAAGTTGGTCTTCGACTCCAGCGTCGTGGTGCGCCAGCCCGGCTCCAGGTTCATCACCGTGCCGGCTGCGCCGAGCAGGTCGGCAAAGGCCATCAGCACGCCGCCGTTGACCCGCTGGCCACGGTTCGTGTGGTGCGGACGGATCGGCAGGCGGGCGACGATCTTCGTGCGGGTAGCCGACACCAGCTGCACGCCGAGCCGACGCGCCGGCTGGCCGTCCATGATCAGGTTCGCGCCGACGATGCCGTTCTGCCGGAAAGGCGCCGCGCCGGACGGCGTCGACGCCTTCTTCGCAGCCGGCGTCTTTGCGCGGGGCGCCTTCGCGGCGAGCCCCTTCGCGGCGAGCCCCTTCGCTGCCGCCTTCGCAACCTTGGTCACCGCAACCTTCGTCACCGCCACCTCCTTCACCGCCACCTTGCCTTTGCCTGCAGCCATCTCTCGCCTGCTCCTCGTGGTTTCAACATGGGCTTCACTTTTCGCAGCCGCGGACGATACAGCCTCGATGACCGGTCTGGCGAGACCCGAACCGACCCGAACCCGCCCGAACCGGCCCGGCCCTGCCCGGCCCTGCCCGGCCCTGCATCACGCTTTGACGCGCTGCAACCACTGACCCACAATCCTTCCCGCCGATACACCCAGTCCCTTTACCGATACCCATGACCGATCCCCAGCGACCCGCCCCCCGACTGCGTCCGATGCGCAGGGTCCTGCAGGCCGTGCTGCGCACCGTGTTCGGCGTACTGTTCCGGGTGCGCGTTCAGGGCGACACCACCCGCTTCGACGCGCCGCGGCTGCTGATCGTCGCCAACCACGAATCGTTCCTCGACGGCCTGATCCTCGGCCTCTACCTGCCGGTCGATCCGGTGTTCGTGGTGCATACCGGCGTCGCGCGCAACCGCTGGTTCCGGATGGTGCTGTCGCTGGTCGACTACCTGGCGGTCGACCCGACCAGCCCGATGGCGATGAAGACGGTGGTCCGGCTGGTCGAGACCGGACGCCCGGTGGTGATCTTCCCGGAGGGGCGGATCACGGTCACCGGCAGCCTGATGAAGGTCTACGACGGCCCGGCCTTCGTCGCGGCGAAGACCGGCGCCACGCTGGTGCCGGTGCGTCTGGACGGCCCGGCACGCACCTGGTTCAGCCGGGTGTCGGGCAAGTACCCGAAGCGGCTGTTCCCGCAGATCACGATGTCGATCCAGCCGCCCACGCGCATCGAGGTGGCGGCCGAGGGTTCGGCCAAGGTGCGCCGGCGCAAGGCCGGCGAGGCGATGCGCAGGGTGATGCAGCAGATGCTGTTCAGCTCGCAGCCGAAGGTCAGCCTGTATTCGACCATGCTCGATGCGATGGACGTGTTCGGCCGCAGCCACCGCGTGGTCGAGGACGTGAAGCAGATCGAGTACTCGTACGGCGACCTGCTGAAGATGACGCTGGCCCTCGGACGCCTGACCGCGCGCCATGTCGCGCCGGGCGAGCGCGCCGGGATCCTGCTGCCCAACCTGGCGACCACGCTCGGCCTGCTGGTCGGCATGACCGCGATGCGCCGCGTGCCGGCGATGCTCAACTTCACCGCCGGCACCGACGGCATGCAGAACGCCTGCCTCGCCGCCGGCATCCGCACCGTATTCACCTCGCGCCAGTTCCTCGAGCAGGCACGGCTGGAGCAGACCGTGGCGGCGCTGCGCGACATCCAGGTGATCCACCTCGAGGACCTGCGCGCCGGGTTCGGGCTGGTCGATCGCCTCTGGCTGCTGGCCAGGCTCGTGTTCCCGAGGCTGGTCGGCCGCGACGTCGACCCCGAGGACGCCGCCGTGGTGCTGTTCACCTCCGGTTCCGAGGGCAAGCCCAAGGGCGTGGTGCTGTCGCACCGGGCACTGCTGTCGAACATCGCGCAGGTGCGCTCGGTGATCGACATCGCGCCGTCGGACAAGGTGCTCAATGCGCTGCCGATGTTCCATTCGTTCGGCCTCACCGGCGGTGCACTGCTGCCGCTGGCCACCGGTACCGGCGTATTCCTCTACCCGTCCCCGCTGCACTACCGGGTGATCCCGGAGGTGATCTACGACCGCGGCTGCAGCGTGCTGTTCGGCACCAGCACCTTCCTCGGCAACTATGGCAAGCATGCGCATCCGTACGACTTCTACCGGCTGCGCTATGCAGTGGCCGGGGCGGAGAAGCTGTCCGATTCGGTGCGCGACACCTGGGTCGAGAAGTTCGGCATCCGCATCCTCGAAGGCTATGGCGCGACCGAGACCGCGCCGGTGATCGCGGTCAACACGCCGATGGCGTTCCGCCGGGGCACCGTCGGCCAGTTGCTGCCATCCATGGAAGGACGCCTGGTGCCGGTCCCCGGCATCGAGCGCGGCGGCATGCTGCATGTGAGCGGGCCGAACCTGATGTCCGGTTACCTGCGGGTGGAAAAGCCCGGGGTGCTGGAGCCGCCGAAGTCGGTGCTCGGCGACGGCTGGTACGAGACCGGGGACATCTGCGACATCGATGCCGACGGCTTCGTCACCATCCTGGGCCGGGTCAAGCGGTTCGCCAAGATCGCCGGCGAGATGGTCTCGCTGGAAGTCGTCGAGAAGATCGCCTCGGCGGCCTCGGCAGAGGCCCAGCACGCCGCCACCGCCATCCCCGATGCGCAGCGCGGCGAATCGATCGTGCTGTTCTCGACCGACGCCACGCTTACCCGGGAACGCCTGCAGCAGTCGGCACGCAGCAGCGGGCTGCCCGAACTGGCGGTACCGCGTTCGCTGGTCGTGGTCGATGCCCTGCCGCTGCTGGGCACCGGCAAGGTCGACTACGCGACCCTGCGCACTCGGGCGATCGCCGGCGCGGCTCCGCATGCGAGCGAGGCGGACGCTTCCGCCTGATCCGGGGCCCGGGGCTGCCCCTGGCCTCAAGTCGGGGCCAGCCATGACGATAAGGTGATATCCGCGCACCGTTTCGCGCGTCGCACCCGATCCGATGCCCCCACCCGCAGCCTCCGCAGCGAATGCCACCGCGACCGTTCCCCGCACCGGGACCGGCGCGGGTCAGTCGTCGGCATCGACGTCCTCCACCGTCAGTACCCTGCCACGCGGGCAGCAGGCGGTGAAGATCGGCCGCTTCGAGGTGAGCCGCGTGCTGGGCCGGGGCATGCAGTCGATCGTCTACCTGGCGACCGACCCGATGCTCGAACGCGAGGTGGCGATCAAGGCGCTGCCGAACACGGCCGCTGCCGACGCGCGCCAGCTGCTGGCCGAAGCACGCATCGCCGGCCGCCTGCGCCATCCGCACATCGTCCCGGCGTTCGATGTCGGCGAACACGAGGGCCATCCCTACCTGGTGTTCGAGTTCGTGGACGGCGACACCCTCGCCGGCTTCCTCAAGAAGAATGGCGCGGTACCGGCACAGCGCGCGATCCCGATGATGGCGCGCATCCTGGATGCGATCGGCTATGCGCACGAGCAGGGGGTGGTGCACCGCGACCTGAAGCCGGCCAACATCATGGTCGACGAGGACGACTTCCCGCGCGTGATGGACTTCGGCATCGCGCTGCGCGTGAGCAGCCAGGCCGCTCCCGACATGACCCTGGTCGGCACGCCTGCCTACATGGCGCCCGAATACGTGAAGACCGGTACCAGCACCGCCGGCAACGATCTCTTCGCCTGCGGCCTGCTCCTGGCCGAGATGCTCACCGGCCGCCGGGTGATCGTCGCCGCCAACGCGATCGAGGCGATCCATGCGCTGCTGAACGATCCGATCGAGATGCCGGATGCGCCGCAGCCGATCGATGAACGGGTGGCCGCCGTGGTGCGCAAGGCGATCGCGCGCGAACCGGGCGAGCGCTTCACTTCCGCCGCCGAGATGAAATCGGCGCTGGAAAGCTCGCTGGCGGACACCACCGCACCCGGTGCCGACAGCGGCGCCAAGGGCAAGGTCGGCAACAGCACGCTCGAGTTCCTGCTGCGCCGGATGCGCCACCGGACGGACTTCCCGGCGCTGTCCACCGCGATCTCGGCCGTGAACAAGGCGCTGGCCTCGGAAAGCGAGAACATCGCCAAGCTGGCGAACACGATCCTGCAGGACTTCGCGCTGACCAACAAGATCCTGCGCCTGGTCAACTCGGCCGGCTTCGGTGGCAGTGGCGGGCGCATCAGCACCATTTCGCGCGCAGTGCAGATTCTCGGCTTCGACCAGGTGCGCAACATCGCGGTCAGCCTGATGCTGTTCGAGCACCTGCAGAACAAGGCCCAGGCGAGTGCGCTGCGCGACGAGTTCGTGAAGACGCTGTTCTCCGGCGTGCTGGCGCGCGCCGCCGCGCCGAAGGCCGCGCTGCGCGACCCGGAAGAGGCATTCGTCTGCGCCCTGTTCCACAACCTCGGCCGGCTGCTCTGCCTGTTCTACTTCCCCGAGGAATGGGCGGAGATCCAGCGGCTGGTCGCCGAGGAGCGGAAGGACGAAGCCGTCGCCGCGCAGCGCGTGCTGGGCGCTTCGTTCGAGCAACTGGGCACCGGCACCGCCGAGGCCTGGGGTTTCCCGAAGAAGATCTGCTACAGCATGAAGCCGCTGCCCTCGGGTCCGATCCGCAAGGCAGCCTCGCAGGACGACGGACTGCGGCTGGTATCGACCTTCGCCTCCGAGATCTCGGCTGCGGCCGGCCTGGACGATGGCGAACGCGGCGCCGAGTTCGCGCGCATCGGCAGCCGCTACAAAGGCGCGCTGCCCTTCGATGGCGACCAGATCGGCACCCTGGTCACCGACTCGCTGTCCAGCCTCAGCATCTACGCCTCCGCGCTCAACCTGAACGTGTCGCAGAGCGGTTTCGGGCGCGTGCTCCTCGGCCTTGGCTCGCCGGCGAAGGCCGGTCGCAAAGGCGAATCGGGAAAGGGTGAGGCTGGCAAGGGTGAGGCTGGCAATGGCGGCACCGATCCCGCATCGATGGACACCTCCGACCTCGGTGTCCTGCGCGATCCATCAGAGGCGACCCTCGCGCCGAACGCATCCGCACCGGTGGATGCACAGGCTGAACTGTCGTCGGGCATACAGGACCTGAGCAACGCGCTGGTCGAAGGCATGCCGATGAACGAAGTGCTGCGCATCGTGCTGGAGACGATGTACCGCGCCATCGGTTTCCGGCGCGTGCTGCTGTGCGTGCGCGACGTGAAGGCCAACGCGATGAGTGGCCGCTTCGGATTCGGCCAGGACGCCGCCGCGGTCGCGAAGCGGTTCAACTTCTCGATGCAGTTCAAGCCGGACGTCTTCTTCGCCGCACTGACCAAGAACGCCGACATCCTGATCACCGATGTCGATGACCCGAAGATCGCCTCGCGCGTGCACGAGTGGTACCGCAGCGCGGTCGGCGCACGCACCTTCATCGTGTTCCCGCTGGTGGTGAACGAGAAACCGTTCGGGATGATCTACGCCGACTCGGAACTGCCCGGCCAGATCGACATCTCGCCCAACGTGCTGAAGTTGCTGCGTACGCTTCGCAACCAGGCCGTTCTGGCGACCAAGCAGGGCCGCTGAGCGGACTGCGGTCAGCCCCGGGGCCCACGCGCGGGCAGACGATCAGCGCCGGCCGCGCAGGCCGCGGTAGAGGTCGAGCATCCTGGGCAGCAGCGCCCAGGCGACCCGTGCCCGCGGCGCCCGCAGCGCGCGCCATGCAGCCCACAGGCGCAGCCCGCCCTGGGCCATCGATACCGCGCTCCGAGGGCGCACCAGGACGAACGCCACCAGCGCCGCGACGCCGGCAAGGGGATTTAGCTTCAGCCAGCGCGCCCCGCCCAGCGTGCGGTCGACGATGCGGATCGGCGTATCGAGCCCATGGACGCTGGCGGCGATCGCCGACCGCTGGGCGTCGGCCCGCATGCGCAACCGCTCCCGCCGCGCCGCCAGTTCCAGCAACCGGCTGCCGATCATCGTGGCGTCGCCGGGCCTGTTCCACCCGCCGCCGCCCGTGCGGCCGAGAGTGCTTCACGGTCGCGTGCAAGCGTGTCCAGCGTGGCCGCGAACAGGCCCGGTGCCGAACGCGCATAGTGCCGCGCGACCAGGGCGCAGCCGGCGCTGGCGAACAGGAAGAAGGCGCTCAGCAGCCCGACCGCGACGGCCGGACTGCGGTCCCAGAAGGCGACGATGATCAGCAGCGCGAGCAGCACGGTGCCGACGAACAGGCAGAACAGCGCACCGACGCCGAACGCGACGATCGCGGCAAGACGCCACCCGGCCTCCTGGGCATCCGCGGAGAGCAGTTCGAGCCGGGTCTGCAGCGCCGCGACAGCCGCACCGACCAGGTCGCGTACCGACTGCACGACACCGGCCGGTGCGCCAGTCGCGGAGCCTTCGGAATCGGACACGGACACGGAGTGCGGGCGTCAGCGATTCAGCGGTTCAGCGCTTCGGCACGTCCGCGGATCAGCGTCGGGCGATCAGCAGCCCGATGATCATGCCGACCGCGGCGCCGATGCCGACGGCCGTCCACGGCTTGTCGTGCACGAAGTCGTCCGTCGCCCGCGCCGCCTGCTTGGTCTTGTCCACCACTAGCGCCTCGGCGTCGCGCAGCGCCAGGCGTGCCGAACGCAGCGAGTCTTCCGCCTTGGCACGCACTTCGCCGAGCTTCTCGCCGGCCTGGCCGGCCGTGGCCTTCACCAGCGCTTCGGCGTCGGATACAACGGTCTTGAGGTCAACGATGAGCTTGTCGCGGTTTACGTCGTTCATTGGAATCTCCGCCTCGTTGAGTCGAGTCGTCATGTGGGATTGCAGGCTACCGCAAATGCAAGCCGCGGTGCAAACGCATGGGCGACGTCCGACACCGCCTCAGGAGATCACCTGGTAGTAGAGGTTCTGCGGATGGTTGGCCTGCGCGAAGAAGAACCAGCGCTCGGCCAGCAGCCCGACATACTGCACGCCAAAGGCCACGGCCAGCAGTGCCGCCGCACCGCTGGAGGCACCGAGCCACAGCAGCAGTGCCGGCAGCGGGAAGGCGAGCAGCAGGAAGGTCCACTTCACCGAGCGCAGGAAGCCGCGCGTGCGGCCGTGCGAGAACTCGCGCGTGTTGAACGAACCGCCCATCGCGCCCTGCGATTTCTGCTGCACCTTCGGGTGCTTGACGCCGATCGCCGACTGTACCGTCGACTTCGGACGCAGACGGGCATTGCGCGCGAGCATTGCTGCGCGCACGACCAGTGCGACCGTGGTGAAGCCGATCGCCCAGGTGGCCAGCACCTCGGTGTAACCCGGCTCGAGCAGCGAGGCGAGCAACGTGGCGAGGCTGAAGCCGGATGCGCAGCCGAGCAGGAAGTAATTGACCAGCGTCAGCGGCGACGCCCATTCCTGCAGGAAGCGCAGGCACGCATAGATCATGCCGGTGCAGACGAACAGCGCGATGCACACCACCAGCGCCACCACGCCGAGCGGGATCGACCACACCGACCCGATCGAATAGGTGAAGCCGTAGGCGGCGACGCTGGCGAGGAAGGCCGGCAGCACGATCACCTCGCGCGACAGCCACGAGGTGCGCCACATCGTGGCCGCGCGCCAGGCGCGCTCCGGACGCCCCAGGTGCCAGAACGAGGCGAGCAGTCCGAGTGCGGCAAACAGCACGGACAGCGCGCAGCCGGCGATGACGAACGAGGGCATCGGCAGCTCGGACAGCCCGAGGTAGGACACCATGTCGATCGCGAACACCGCGAGGAACAGGCCCTGCGCGACGCCGATCAGGGTGGTCAGGAAGATCACGGAGAAGGCGGGATGCATGTCAGCGCCCTCCCCCGGCCGGTGCCGACGCCGGATCGGCGGCGGCCTGCGCCTCGGCGATCAGCGCCGCCAGCGTCCCCGGGATGCGGCCGTCGACGTTCAGCGGCGAATCGATCCGGTTGACCTGGTCGGCATCGACCGACACCGTGCCCTTGCGCCGCGGCAGGTAGTGGTTGGCCGGCTCGGTGCCCCACTCGGGCATCAGGGCATAGCCACCCCGCTCGCGGATCGCGACCGACACTTCCGAG
>JBIITW010000094.1:0-17750 GCA_044340265.1 Burkholderiales bacterium
CTCGGGCGCGGCCAGGATGGCGACCATCCGCAGCTCGGCCAGCGGATACCCGTGCGCGACCAGCACGTCGATCGCATGCGCCGCGGAGTTTCCGGTGGCGAGCATCGGATCGACGATGAAGCAGCGCGTGGGCTGCGACGGCGATGGCGCCGGCAGCTTCACCAGGTACTCGACCGGCCGCGCGGAGGCATCCCGATACACGCCGACATGGCCGACGGCCGCCGAGGGCATCAGTTCGCAGAACGCCTCGGCCAGCGGCAGCCCCGCACGCAGCACCGGCACCACCATCAGGCGCGACTCGTCGACCCACGGCGCCTGCATCGGCGCGAGCGGCGTCTCGATCGCCCGCGTCGACTGCGGCAGGTCGGTGGTGGCGGCAAACGCCAGCAGACGGCCCAGTTCGCGCACGGTGGAACGAAACAGCGCAAGCGGCGTATGCCGGTCGCGCAGGCAGCTGAGCTTGTGCTGTGCCAGCGGGTGATCGACCCGGTGCAGGTCGAGTGCGGCACGCCCGGTACCTGGCGCGATCACCGGCGACACGCCGGCCGCGCGCCCGGCGCTCATGCGCCCCCCCGGAAACAGGAGTAACCCCAGGGCGTGGTCTTCATCGGCAGGTGGTAGTGCTGGGCAGGATCGTCGATGCCGAACGCGTAGCTGACCACGTCGAGGAACGGCTCGGCTGGCAACGGCACCGACTGCGCCCGATAGTAGTCGGCGACATGGAAGCGCACCTCGTACCTGCCGGCCGTGATCTGCGGCCCCATCAGGGCAGGGGCGCAGAGCACGCCGGTCGGATCCACCGGTCCGTCAGCCAGGACCGCTGGCACCGGCGCGACTCGAAGCACTTCGACCCGCATCCCGCGGGCGACGACGCCGCGGCTCACATCGACGACATGGATGGACATTCCGGGCATCAGCTTCAGCTCCCGCGGTAGGTGGAGTAGCTCCACGGTGAAACGAGCAGCGGGACGTGGTATCCGGCCTGCGGGTCGGCCACCGCGAAGCGCAGCGGCACGGTGTCGAGGAACGCGGGCGAAGGCAGCGCAACCCCGGTGGCACGGAAATAGTCTCCGACATGGAAAGTCAGCTCATAGCGGCCCACGTCCATCTCATGGGTGTCCAGCAGCGGCAGGTCGGTGCGCCCATCGCCATTGGTGTAGACCGTCTTCAGCTCGACACGCTGGGTGCCATCGATCCGGGCGAGGTCGATGCGTACGCCGGGCGCAGGACAGCCGCGCGCGGTGTCGAGCACATGGGTGGACAGCCTGCCGATCATCTACGGTTCTCCGATGAAGCGCACGGCGGGGCCATGCGCCCGATGCGCAGGCCGGTGATCACACCGACCTGTTCAAGCCCGGCCTCGAATGCGGCCGCGGCATCGAGTCCGAGGCGCTGTTCGAACGCCGACAGGATCTGTTCGCGCGAATGGTTCATGGCGGCGATGATGAACGGAAAGCCGAACTTCTGCTGGTGTTCAGCGTTCATGCGCTCGATCCGCGCAGCCTGCTCGAGCGTCAGGGTGAACAGGCCGGCCGTGGACTGCTCGACGACCGAATCGGCGGTCATCCTGCGCTCGCGCGCCTCGCGGCCCCAGAGCTCGGGGTGCGCGCGAAGGAGGGCCAGCTGCTGCGCCCTCGGGCTGTCGAGCACCACCTTCAGCATCGCCTGGTGCACCGCCGCCAGGTCTTCGAACGGGCGCAGTTCCCAGGCAGCTTCGGCCACCCATGGCGAATGCTCGAATACCGGGCCGAAGCACCGGATGAACGAAGCGCGATCGAACGGGTCGGCGAATCCGGGGAGTTTCACGAAGGTGTCGTCAGGCATCGCAGGCCGGCGGCAAGGGCATGTAGAGGGAGGATCGACCGATGCTACCGCGTGGCGCACCGTCCGGCTTCATGGTACATAAACCGGCCTCCGGCCTCCCCTTCTGCGCCCCACGTGTCCTCCACCCGCCTCCAGACTGTCCCTTTGGCTGCACGCATCCTCGATCGGATCGAAGCGCTGGCCCGCGTGAGCGAGCAGACCGACGGGCTGACGCGCATCTACCTGAGCCCGCAGCATGCCCAGGCCAATGCGCTGGTCGGCGACTGGATGCGCGAGGCCGGCCTCGCCGTACATGTCGACGCGGCCGGCAACCTTGTCGGTCGGCGCGAAGGCGCGCAGCCGGGCCTGCCCTGCCTGATGCTCGGCTCGCACCTGGACAGCGTGCGCAACGCCGGGCGCTATGACGGGATGCTCGGCGTGCTCACCGCGATCGAATGCATCGAGTCGCTGGGCGGACGCCCGCTGCCATTCGCCATCGAGGTGGTCGGCTTCGGCGATGAAGAGGGCGTGCGTTTCCAGGCGACCATGCTGGGCAGCCGGGCCGTGGCCGGCACCTTCGATCCGGCGCTGCTCGACCTGCGCGACGCCGGCGGCACGTCGATGCGCGACGCCATGGCCGCCTTCGGCCTGGATCCCGCGGCAATCGGCACGGCCGCGCGCCGGCGCAGCGATGTGCTCGCCTATGTCGAGTACCACATCGAGCAGGGCCCGGTGCTGGAAGCCGAAGGACTGCCGGTCGGCGTGGTCACTGCGATCAACGGCCAGCAGCGCTTCCGCATCCAGCTCGACGGCATGGCTGGCCATTCCGGCACGGTGCCGATGCGGCTGCGCCAGGACGCACTGGCGGCCGCGGCGGAATGCGTGCTCGCCGCCGAGCGGATCGCCGCCGCCGTGCCCGATGCGGTCGCCACCGTCGGACAGCTCGCACCCTCGCCCGGCGCCACCAACGTGATCCCCGGGCGCACCGTGTTCTCGCTCGACGTGCGCTCGCCGCGCGATGCCGACCGGGCCCGGGTCGCGTCTGCGATCGTCGATGAATGCCGCGCGATCGCCGCCCGGCGCCGGATCGGCATCGAGGCCGTGCAGACGCATGAACTGTCCAGTTGCGCCTGCGCCCCCTGGCTGCAGTCGCAGGTCGCCGAGGCGATCGCCGCCGACGGCCACCGCGTGCTGTCGCTTCCCAGCGGGGCCGGCCATGACGCGATGGCGATGGTTGCGCTCACCGATGTCGCGATGCTCTTCCTGCGCTGCCGCGATGGCATCAGCCACCACCCTGCCGAATCGATCACCCCGGAGGATGCCGCCACCGGCGCACGCGTGCTGCAGGCGTTCATCGAACGCTTCCGGCCGCGCACCTGAACGTCTCGCTCCCCACCACCGGAACCCAGATGCAGCCCCTCGACCTGAACGCCTATCCCCGCGACCTCGTCGGCTATGGCCGGAAGCCGCCCCATGCCGACTGGCCGGGCGGTGCACGCATCGCGGTGCAGTTCGTGCTGAACTACGAGGAAGGTTCGGAGAACTGCGTGCTCCACGGGGACCGCTCCTCCGAGACGTTCCTGTCCGAGATCGTCAACGCGCAGGCGTTCGAGATGCGCCACATGAGCATGGAGTCCATGTTCGAGTACGGCTCGCGGGTCGGTGCCTGGCGCCTGCTGCGCGAGTTCGAACGGCGCGGACTGCCGCTGACCGTGTTCGGTGTGTCGATGGCGCTGGAACGCCACCCCGAACTGGTGGCAGCGATGGTCGATGCCGGCCACGAGATCGCCTGCCACGGCTGGCGCTGGATCAGCTACCAGAATGTCGACGAGGCAACCGAACGCGCGCACATGGTGCATGCGGTCGAAGTCATCCGCAGGATGACCGGCAGCGCGCCCGTCGGCTGGTACACCGGCCGCGACAGCCCCAACACGCGCCGGCTGGTCGCCGAGCATGGCGGCTTCCTCTATGACGCGGATTCCTACGCCGACGAACTGCCCTACTGGCTGCCGGTCGCCGGCCAGCCGCACCTGGTCGTGCCCTACACGCTGGACGCCAACGACATGCGCTTCTCGTCGGCCCAGGGCTTCAACGCCGGCGACCAGTTCTTCAACTACCTGCGCGATTCCTTCGACGTGCTCTACGCCGAAGGCGAAGACTGCCCGCGGATGATGTCGATCGGCCTGCACTGCCGGCTGGTCGGCCGCCCCGGGCGCTTCCGCGCCCTGCAACGTTTCCTGGATCACATCGATGCCCATGACCGTGTCTGGGTCTGCCGCCGGGCCGACATCGCCCGCCACTGGCACGACCGCCATCCACCCCCCGGGCGGTGACGCCTTGTCCGACCGCACGGCCCCCCGATGAAACTGTTCGCCCTTTTCTTCGGGATCGGTTTCTTCGCGTTCCCCCTGGCAGCGGTCTGGTATCCGAAGTCGCGGTGGATGAACTTCTGCTGGCTGATGTTCCTGGTCTGTACCATCGGCCTGATCGGCATGGTGGTGATCGGTGGCGACGACGACTTCAGCCGCACCGTATCCGATCGCCAGGCGGTCGTGCAGCGGGTCGAGGTGCTCGAAGCCAAGGCATTCACTGCGGCCTTCCAGCATGTGCTGCTCGATGGACAGATGTACGGCGTGACCGCCGACACCGAATTCACCCAGGGTGAGGCGGTGTCGCTGCGCACCATGCAGCACTGGCTGTTCAGCGATACCCGCCTCTACCTCTGCAGCGAACGCGGCTGCTCGGCGGCGCAACCGATGATCGAAGACTGAGGCCCCCATGCCCGACCCGACCCAGCCCGCCATGTCCGCGTCCCCGGGGCCGGTGATCGCCCCCTGGTACCAGCTGGGCTACATCATCCCGCATCGCCAGACCGACCTCGACGGCTACCAGTTCTATCGCATCGCACCGGAAGGCATGATGCTGGTCACCACCGGCATGGACCTCGCCGAGTATTCGCTCGCGGCGGTCGAGTCGCAGTTGCCGGCCTTCCATGCCTGTGTCGACCTGCTGGCGAAGAAGCCGGTCGACCGCATCGCGCTCAGCGGCGTCCCGGTGGCCTCGGTGCTCGGCCGCCGGCGCATGCGGGCACTGCTCGCCGAGGCGAGCGACCGCAGCGGACTCGCCTGCGACACCGACCTCGAGGCGCATATCGCGACCCTGCAGCACCTGGGCGCCGAGCGCATCGCGCTGGCCAGCCGGTGGCCGGATGCCGTGAACCAGGCACTGACCGCCTATCTCGCAGAGGCCGGCATCGAGGTGATCGCCTGCCGATCGCGCAGCCGAGACCTTGCGCAGAACAAGGCCGCCAACCCGATGGCCGACCATGACCTGGCGCTCCTGCTGGGCAGCGAAGTGCTCGAGGCGGCCCCGCGTGCGCAGGCCCTGCTGATGCCCGGCGGGCTGTGGTTCGCGATCCATGCCGTGCCGGTGCTCGAGGCGAAGTACCAGCGCCCGGTGCTGTTGAACATCCTGTCGACCACCGCCTGCGCCCTGCGCTCGGCGGTCGACCGGGTGCAGGTCGCGCCCGATGCGCGCTGGGGCCGGGTCCTGGCCGGCGCGAACCCGACATGAAGGACGACCGATGAGCGCACGCTGGCAGTTCTGGATCGACCGGGGCGGCACCTTCACCGACATCGTCGCCCGGCGCCCCGACGGCAGCCTGGTCACCCACAAGCTGCTGTCGGAGAACCCGGAGCGTTACCCCGACGCGGCGATCGCCGGCATCCGTGCATTGCTCGACGTGCCCCCCGGACAGCCCCTGCCCGCCGAACGCATCGAGGCGGTGAAGATGGGCACCACCGTCGCCACCAACGCGCTGCTCGAACGCAAGGGTGAACCGACCTGCCTGTTCATCACGCGCGGCTTTCGTGATGCACTGCGCATCGGCTACCAGAACCGCCCTCGCCTGTTCGACCGCCACATCGTGCTGCCCGAACTGCTCTATTCGGCGGTGTGGGAGATCGATGAACGGCTGGGAGCCCGCGGCGAGACGATCTGCCCCCTCGATCTGGACACCACCCGCACCGCCTTGCATGAGGCGTTCGTGCGCGGCTTTCGCGCCTGCGCGATCGTGCTCATGCATGCCTACCGCGAGCCGGCACATGAGCGCGTGGTCGCTCGGCTTGCGCGCGAAGTCGGCTTCACCCAGGTCTCGGTCTCGCATGAAGTCAGTCCGCTGATGAAACTGGTCGGCCGCGGCGACACCACGGTGGTCGACGCCTACCTGTCACCGATCCTGCGCCGCTATGTCGACCGGGTCGCCGGGGAACTGGGCGGCGCCGGCAGTACTGCCGGCACCGGCACCGGCACCGGCAGCGGCGGCGGCGGCCAGGCAGCCACCGGTGCACGCCTGATGTTCATGCAGTCGAGCGGTGGCCTGACCGACGCGGCGCTGTTCCAGGGCAAGGACAGCATCCTGTCCGGGCCGGCAGGCGGCATCGTCGGCGCCGTGCGCACCGCGGCGGCGGCCGGCTTCGAGCGGATCATCGGCTTCGACATGGGCGGCACTTCGACCGACGTGTCCCACTACGCCGGCGAGTTCGAACGAGCGTTCGACACCCTGGTCGCGGGGGTGCGCATGCGCGCGCCGATGATGAGCATCCATACCGTCGCGGCCGGTGGCGGCTCGATCCTGCACTTCGACGGTACACGCCTGCGCGTGGGACCCGATTCGGCGGGCGCCAGTCCGGGACCCGCCTGCTACCGTCGTGGCGGCCCGGCGACGATCACCGACTGCAACCTGATGCTCGGCAAGGTCCAGCCGGCCTTCTTCCCGGCCGTGTTCGGTGCCGGCGGCGACCAGCCGCTCGACCCGGAAGCGGTGCGCGACAGGTTCGCCGCGCTCGCCCTGGAGATCTCGCGCGCGACCGGCAGCGAACGCTCGCCGGAGGCGGTCGCCGAAGGCTATGTGCGCATCGCGGTCGAGAACATGGCCAACGCGATCAAGAAGATCTCGGTGCAACGCGGCCATGACGTCACCGGCTACACGCTCGCCTGCTTTGGCGGCGCCGGCGGCCAGCATGCCTGCCTGGTCGCCGATGCGCTGGGCATGCGCCGCATCCTGATCCACCCGTACGCCGGCGTGCTGTCGGCCTATGGCATGGGCCTCGCCGACATCACGGCGATGCGCGAGGCGACGGTCGAGGCCGTGCTCTCGGCAGCGCTGATGCCGGAACTGGAGAGTCGGCTCGACGCGCTGGCAAGGCTCGCGCGCGACGAGGTGTCCGGCCAGGGCATCGGCGACCGCGACATCGTCGACCGGCGCAGCGTCCACCTGCGCTATGCCGGCACCGACACCTCGCTGCCGGTCAGGGCCGGCAGCGAGGCCGAACTGCGGGCGCGCTTCGACGAGGCCTACCGCAGCCGCTACAGCTTCCTGATGCCCGGGCGCGACCTGGTGGTGGAATCGATCACCGTGGAAGCCATCGGTGGCACCGGCGCGGATGCACGCGCAGGATCATCGGCCGCGAGTGCCGACGGTCCGGCGCCGTCACCGGACGCGCCGGCATCCGCCCCCGGCCAGCCAGTGGCGATGGTCCGGATGTACAGCGATGGCCGCCATCACGACACGCCGGTGTTCGCGCGCGACGCGCTTGCCGCCGGCGCCAGGGTCGACGGACCGGCGATCATCGCCGAGGCGAACGGCACGACCGTGGTCGAGCCCGGCTGGTGTGCGCAGATCCGCCCCTCGGGCGACCTGCTGCTCGAACGAGTGGTCGAGCGCCCCGCACGCACCGCGATCGGCACGAGTGCCGATCCGGTGATGCTGGAGATCTTCAACAACCTGTTCATGGCGATCGCCGAGCAGATGGGGCTGACGCTGGCCAACACCGCCTGTTCGGTCAACATCAAGGAGCGACTCGATTTCTCGTGTGCGCTGTTCGACCAGCACGGCCAGCTGATCGCCAATGCGCCGCACATGCCGGTCCACCTGGGCTCGATGGGCGAGAGCGTGAAGGCGGTGATCGAGCGCAACGCCGGGCGCATGCGTCCGGGCGACGTGTTCATGCTGAACGACCCCTACCATGGCGGCACCCACCTGCCCGACATCACGGTGATCACGCCGGTGTTCGAGACCGCCACTGGCACTGCCACTGCCACCGACGCCACCGGTTCCAGCCCTGCGCCGCGCATCCTGTTCTATGTCGGCTCGCGCGGCCACCATGCCGATGTCGGCGGCATCACCCCGGGATCGATGCCACCGGACAGCACGCGGGTGGAAGAGGAAGGCGTGCTGATCGACAACTTCCTGCTGGTCGACCAGGGCCGGCTGCGCGAGGACGAGACGCGCGCGCTGCTGCTGTCGGGCGAATACCCGTCGCGCAACGTCGAACAGAACCTGGGCGACCTGCGCGCGATGATCGCGGCCAACCAGAAGGGCGTGCTGGAACTCGACCGCATGGTGCGCCAGTTCGGGCTGGACGTGGTGCATGCCTACATGGACCATGTGCAGGACAACGCCGAGGAATCGGTTCGGTG
Organism: Burkholderiales bacterium; assembly: GCA_044340265.1. Taxonomy (GTDB): domain Bacteria; phylum Pseudomonadota; class Gammaproteobacteria; order Burkholderiales; family CAIKXV01; genus CAIKXV01. The sequence goes on from JBIITW010000094.1 coordinate 8,284, forward strand.
CGTGATCGACCGCCTGTCCGATGGCAACTTCAGCTGCGAGATGGACCATGGCGCGGTGATCCGCGTCGCGATCACCATCGACCGGGCGGCGCGCCGGGCGAAGATCGACTTCACCGGCACTTCCGGACAACTCGCCAACAACTTCAACGCGCCCTCCGCCGTCTGCATCGCCGCCGTGCTCTATGTGTTCCGCACGCTGGTCGATGACGACATCCCGCTCAATGCCGGCTGCCTGAAGCCGATCGACCTCGTGATACCGGAAGGATCGATGCTGCGACCCCGATACCCGGCCGCGGTCGTGGCAGGCAACGTCGAGACCTCACAGTGCCTGACCGACGCGCTGTACGGCGCGCTCGGCGTGATCGGCGCATCGCAGGGCACGATGAACAACTTCACCTTCGGCAACGATCGCTACCAGTACTACGAGACCGTGTCCGGTGGCTCCGGGGCCGGAACCGCCGGCATCGGCGCCGATGGCGTCGAGCGCGGCTTCGACGGGACCGCCGTGGTGCAGACGCACATGACCAACTCGCGGCTGACCGATCCCGAAGTGCTGGAATGGCGGTTCCCGGTGCGCCTCGAGCGGTTCGAGATCCGCCGCGGCAGCGGCGGACGTGGCCGCTGGCATGGCGGCGACGGCGCGCTGCGCGAGGTACGCTTCCTGGAACCGATGACCGCCGCCATCCTGTCCGGCCGGCGGCGTGTCCCGCCCTACGGCATGGCCGGCGGCGAGCCGGGCCAGGTCGGGCGCAACAGCGTGAGGCGTGTGGACGGCCGCATCGACGCACTGGACGGCTGCGACTCGACGCCGATGCAGCCGGGCGACATCTTCATCATCGAGACGCCGGGCGGCGGCGGTTATGGAAAATAGCGAGGAATGCCGATGGCCCGTGTACCGCTGATCAGGGAAGACGACACCACGCTGGCACCGTTGATCTCCCACCTCAAGGCAGAACGCGGGGGACGGCTGATCAATCTCTACAAGGTGCTGCTCAACAGTCCGCCGGTGGCCGGCGCCTGGCTCGACTTCAACACCGCGGTGCGCTATCGCACGGCGGTGCCCCCCGCATTCAACGAACTGGCGATCCTGCGGGTGTCGGTGCTCAACGGCGCCCATTACCAGTTCAAGGTGCATGGGCCGACCCATGCGCTCAAGGCCGGACTCACCGAAGCCCAGGTGGCCGCGATCGCCGACTGGAGCAGCAGCGACCTTTTCTCGGATGCGCAGCGGGCGGTCCTGGCCTGGACCGACGGCATCACCCGCGACATCGAGCCCTCCGACGCGGCCTGCGAGGCGATGCGCCAGTTCTTCGACGATCGGCAGCTGGTGGAACTCACCGTGCTGATCAGCGCGTACAACATGCATACCCGCGTCGCGCGTGCGCTGCGCATCGACGTCGAAGGCAGCGCGACGACCTGACGCCGGCCCCGGGCCCGACGTCGCCCTCCCCTTTCCGACCCCCCGTACTGCAGGGACCCGCACATGCTCTACATCATCTACCAGGAAGACGGCGCGGACAGCCTCGCGATCCGCGCGCGCGTCAAGGACCAGCACTTCGCCTACCTCGAGCAGCACAAGGACAAGCTGGTGCTCGGCGGTGCCACGCTGGCCGAGGACGGCGCGACCCGGCTGGGCAGCGTGCTGATCCTGAACGTGCCTTCGCTCGCCGATGCCGAGGCGTTCTCGTCGAACGAACCGTTCCGCAAGGCTGGCCTGTTCAAGAGCGTGAAGATCACCCGCATGCGCCGCGGCCAGTGGTACCCGGACAATGCGCCTGCCAGCGCGGAAGGGAACTGATCCGATGCAGCACGAAACCCGACATGTGGTGGTGGTCGAGGACGACCCGTTCCCGCGGCTGCTGCAGGTGATCCTCGATCCGGGCTGTGAACCGGCGCGCGTCGAGGCGTTCCGGCATTTCCTGTCCCTCGACCTGCCCGACTTCGACGGGTGGCTTGCGCGCGCGCGTACAGTGGCCGGCCCGCTGTATCCGGCGAAGGTGCTGCTGGCCGACACGCAGGACGCGCTGCATGCGGCGCTGCCCGAAGCCACCGTGCTGGTGACCGAGTCTTTCCGCGTCGGCGCGCACGAGCTTGCCCTGGCACCGAAGCTCGAGGCCGTGCAGAAGTACGGCCGGGTCCTGCGCAACATCGACAGCGCCGCCTGTGCCGCACGCGGCGTGCCGGTGCTCACGGTTCGCCGCCGCGCGAACATCGCCTGCGCCGAGCACACGATGATGCTGATGCTCGCGCTGGCGAAGCGGCTGCCCGAGGTGATGGGCCGCATCAGCCTGCGTCAGCTGCGCGAGGCCGGCTTCGAGCCGCGCACCTACGACAGGCGGCACACCGCCAATTCGAACTGGGCCGGCATTGGTGGCCTGCGCATCCTGCACGGCGACGTGCTGGGTATCCTGGGCATGGGCGAGATCGGCCGCGAACTGGCGCCGCGTGCAGCCGCCTTCGGCATGCGGGTGCTCTACCACCAGCGGACCCGGCTGGATACGGCCGACGAGGCCGCGCTGTCGATCGAATACGCCCCGCTCGACCGGCTGCTCGCAGACAGCGACTGGCTGAGCATCCAGCTGCCGCATGGCGACAGCACGCGCGGCTTCATGGACGCGGCACGCATCGCCGCGATGAAGAAGGGCGCCATCCTGATCAACACCTCGCGCTCGGAACTGGTCGACCGCGACGCGCTGCTTGCCGCGCTTCGCTCCGGCCACCTGGGCGGGCTGGGGCTCGACACGCCCTACGAGGAGCCCGCCCGCGACGACGAGGAACTGCTCGGCCTGCGCAACGTGCTGGTGACGCCGCACACCGCGGCGCAGCCGCGGTTCAACGCGCTCGGCGACTTCATGGACCTGCTGGCCGGACTTGGAAAGGTGGTTGCGAAATGACCTTCATCCTCCGCTGCATCCGCATCGATGCGACCGCGCAACCGCACGCCACTGCACGCTCGGCCTGCGCGGCGGGCGTGGCCTGCGTGCTGCTCGCGCTGCCCGCAATCGCCCCCGCCCAGACGGCGGCAACCTGGCCAGTGAAGCCGCTGCGTGTCGTGGTGCCCTTCCCGCCGGGCAGCTCGGCCGACGCGGTGACGCGCGTGATCACCGTGCGCCTGTCCGAACAGCTGGGGCAGCAGATGGTGATCGACAACCGCTCCGGTGCCAGCGGCAACATCGGCGCGGACATCGTCGCGCGCGCGGCGCCGGACGGCTACACCACGCTGGTCGGCACGACCAGCACGCATGCGGTGGCAGTGAGCCTGAACGAGAAGCTGACCTACGATCCGGTGAAGGATTTCGCGCCGGTGACGCTGTTCGGCAGTTCGCCCTACATCGTGCTCGTGCATCCGTCGGTGCCGGTCACCTCGATGAAGGAACTGGTGGCCTTCGCGAAGTCGCGTCCCGGCCAGGTCAACTATGCCTCTGCCGGCAATGCCAGCCTGGCCCACCTGGGCACCGAGCTGTTCGCCTCGATGGCCGGGGTGAAGATGAACCATGTGCCCTACAAGAGCTCTGCGTTGTCGGTGCTCGACCTGGTCGCCGGGCGTATCGACCTGCTGTTCGGCACGCCCGCGCCGGTGCTGCCGCACCTGCGCGCGGGCAAGCTGCGCGCGCTCGCAGCGACCTCGGCCAGGCGCGCCTCGTTCATCCCGGAACTGCCCACCGTGGCAGAGGCCGGCTTCCCGGGTTACTCGCTCAACCTGTGGTTCGGCCTGTTCGCACCGGCCGGCACGCCGAAGGCGGTGGTCGACCGGCTCAATGCCGGCACGCACAAGGTACTGGCCCTGGCCGATACCCGCGAAGCACTGGCGCTGCAGGGGATCGAACCGGCCCCGACCACGCCGGCGGAATTCACGGCGCTGCTGCGCAGCGAGATCGAGCGCTGGCGCAAGGCCGCGGCGCTGACGCAACGGGCGAACTGACGCAACGGACGAACTGACGCAGGGCTGCATGCCGGTCGCGGGCCGGCATGCGCTACCCGGCGTTCAGTCCCCGCCCAGCTTCGTCTCGCGCACCACCCGTGTCCACTTCGCGATCTCCTGCTTGACCATCGCGGCGAACTCCGCCGGGGTGGCCGGCGCGATGTCGATGCCCTGGTCGACCAGCCGCTTGTGCAACGCCTGGCCGGGAACGAGCATGCGGTTCACGTCGGTGTTGATGCGGTTGATGATCTCGGCGGGCACCTTCGCCTGCGTGCACAGGCCGTACCAGCCGGTCACGTCGAAGCCCTCGATGCCCTGCTCGGCGAAGGTGGGGATGTCGGGCATCTGCGCGCTGCGCGTGCCCGAGGTGACGCCAAGCGCGCGCAGCCGTCCCGTGCGGATCGCCGACAGCGGTGCCCCGGCGAAGTTGCCTACCGAGGCTTCCAGGTTGCCCGAGAGCACGTCGGCCAGCGCCGCCGACGCGCCCTTGTAGGGAACATGCACGATGTCGATGCCTGCGATCGACTTCATCAGCTCGATCGACATGTGTGGCGACGCACCCACGCCGGACGATCCGAAGCTCAGCTTGCCCGGATGCTTCCTCGCGTAGGCAATGAACTCGCGCAGGGTCTTCATCGGCACCGACGGATGCACCATCAGCACGTTCGGCACGCCGCCGAAACGCGCCGGGAAGGAGAAATCGGCGATCGGGTCGTAGGTCAGCTTGGCCGCGAAACGTGCCGGCGTGACCCCGTGCGAGCCGATGTTGCACAGCACGTGCGTGTATCCGTCAGGCGCTGCGCGTGCCGTGAATTCGGTGGCGATATTGCCTGCCGCACCCGGCCGGTTCTCGACGATCACCTGGCTGCCCCAGGCTTCGGTGAGCGATTGCGCGGCGATACGCGCCGCGGTGTCCACGCCACCACCGGGCGTGTAGCCGACCATGATGCGCACCGGCTTCACCGGAAACGCCTGGGCGTTGGCCACCCCGGCGAACGTAGCCGGCAGCAATGCGCAGCCGATCAAGACAAGCCGTCGATCCATGTCCTACTCCTCCTGGTTCAGGGCTCGCACCTCGCCGGTCTGACGCCGGACTATGCTGGGCGAATCCCTGTGCGCCTAGTGTAAACCGATGCACGAACAGGATGACAGGGAAGCAAGGATGCGCGCAGCCTCCCTGCCCCGGATGGCTTGTTCAGGCCATCGCTTCGACGATCCGGATCTCGCGTTCGACACCGCCCTTGAGTTCCTTCAGGGCCGCCTGGTAGCCCGGGCCGTCATGCGCGGCGATCGCCTGCTCGACGCTGTCGAACTCGATCATCACCACCCGCTGGTCCATGCCCAGTTCGAACACCTTGGCCGGGTTGCCACGCACGACGAATCGCCCGCCGGCGGCCATGATCGCCGGCGGCGCCAGCTTGGCATAGGCCGCGAAGGCTTCAGGGTTGGTGATCTGGCGGTAGAACGCGATCCAGTAGGCCTTGGCCATGGGGTTGCTCCTTGGTCGGTAGAAAGGTGGGGGACTGCAGGTCAGCGCGCCGTGGCGCCCAGTTCGGTCAGCGCATCCATCAGCACGTCGAGGTCGGCTTCCTCGTTGTAGAACGACACCGAGGCGCGCAGCTTGTCGTCCTTCACGTTGACCACGATATGCCGGTCGCGCAGCTGCTTCTGCAGCGCCAGCGCATCGGGCACGACGAGATTGACGATATGGCAGCGGTTGTTCCAGTCGCGCGAGGTCTGGGTGCGGATGCCCGCACGTTCGATGCGGTCGAGCAGCGATTCGGTGAGGTCGCGCACCCGCCCCTCGATCGCCGGCAGGCCGATCGACGATAGCCATTCCGCCGAGCGGCGCAGCACCCACAGGCCGAGGAAGTTCGGATTGCCGGACTCGAAACGATGCTGCTCGACGACATAGTCGAATTGCCCGATCTCGGCACCCTTCGTGATCTGCGGCGAGCGCACGAACTCGGTGCGCACTTCGTTGACCAGGTCATCGCGGCACCAGACGACGCCGGTGCCGGTCAGCCCCTGCAGGCTCTTGTGCGCGCCGATGGCGACGAAGTCGGCCCCTAGGGAATCGACCCGGCGCGCGAGCATGCCCGCACCCTGCACGCCATCGAGCACCAGCCGGATGTCGCGCTTGCGGCATTCCTCGGCGAGTGCGTCGACATCGATCCGCCAGCCGTTGGCATAGGTGATGTAGGCCGTGGAGATCAGCCGCGTGCGCGCATCGATCTTCTCGAGGTAGGCCTCGATCGGCAGGCGCCCGTCGCGGCTCTCGACCTTGCGGATCTCGACGCCCTTGGCCTCGTAGTGCTTCCACACCCAGAGGTTGACGACATGCTCCATGTCGGTGAGCAGGATGTTGTCGCCAGGCCGCAGTTCGAACGCATGGGCGGCGATGGCGAGGCCCTCGGCCGTGTTCTTGGTGAAGGCCAGCGAGGTCGGCGTGCAGCCGAGCAGCTGCGCGAGCAGCAACCGGGTGCGTCCGACGTTCGCACTGTTCCAGGCTTCGGCCCCGGCATCTTCATAGATGTCCCGGGTGAACTCCTGCATCGCGCGCTCTGCGCAACGGGCCAGTGGCGTCTTGCGTGCCGCGTCGAGGTAGGTCCAGCGTTCGAGCGTCGGGAACTCCCGGCGCAGCGCGCTCCAGTCGGGGGCGAGGGAATTGGCAGGTGCGTTCAAGCGGGGTCTCCCTTGATGAGGCCGGATGATGCCATGGATGCCCGCTCAGCCGCGTCCGTGCCGCGCCCAGTGCGCGCCGAAGATCTCGTCCAGCGACGGCTCCTGCGGCGGGATGGCACGCACCACGCGCGTGGTGTTCATGAAGTGCCGGTAGTTCAGGTTCTCCGAGAAGCTGTTGCGGCCCCAGGTGCCGCAGCCCATGGTCAGCGAGAACGGCAACCCGTTGTCGAAGCTGCCGCCATTGGCGATCGCATGCGCCTGGTTGACGATCACCCGGCAGACCGTCATCTCGCGGCCGAGCCGGTCGATGTGTGCATCGTCCTTCGAGTGGATGCCGCAGGAGTGCCCGTTGCCCATGTATGCGTAGATGTCGCGCAGGATCGAGAACGCATGGTCGAAGTCCGATGCACGGTAGATCGTGACCACGGGCGACAGCTTCTCGCCCGAGAACGGATGCGCCGGGCCGGTGCCCGTCTCCTCGACCATCAGGCAGCGCGCCTTCGACAAGGCCGGGCGCGACAGCCCCGCCACCGCGCACACCTTCGGCACCGCCTGGGCGGTGACTGCAGAGGACAGGTGCTGGCCGTCCGGGAACATCGTGCGCCCGAGGGTCGCCTTCTCCTCGGACGACAGCATGACCGCGCCCTCGGCCACCAGTGCCGCGACCATCGCCTCATACACCGCATCGACGATGATCACGCTGTTCTCCGACGAACAGCTGGTCGCGTTGTCGAAGGTCTTCGAGCGCATGATCTTGGCCGCAGCATCGGCCAGGTCGGCCGATGCATCGACGATCACCGCCACGTTGCCCGCGCCCACGCCGAGCGCCGGCGTGCCACTCGAGTAGCCGGCGCGCACGTTGGCCTGGGATCCGGTCACCACCACCAGGTCGCACTGGCGCATCAGTTCGCGCGAGAGTTCCTTGGTCACCGGCTGCGGCAGCATCTGCACCAGGTCGCGCGGCGCACCGACTGCATCGAGCGCCGCATGCATGTACTCGAGCAGCAGGCGGGCGGTCGACATGCCCTTGGGCGAAGGCGACAGGATGATCGCGTTGCCGCACTTGAGGGCGTTGATGATGTTGTTCGCCGGCGTCGCGCCCGGGTTGGTCGAGGGCACCACGGCGCACACCACGCCGACCGGGCGGGCGATCTCGGTCAGGCCCTGCTCCGGTAGCTCGGCCAGCACACCGGTAGACACCGCGCCCTTGAGGTCGCGCAGCAGCCCGAGCGTCTTGCGATGGTTCTTGGTGACCTTGTCCTCGACGTTGCCAAGGCCGGTGTCGCGCACCGACAGCTCGGCCAGCGTGCGGTTGCGCGTCGGCTCCATGATCGCCCAGCCGCAGGCGAACACCATCGCGTCGAGCTGTGCCTGGTCGTAGCGCCCGGCCACTGCCTGCGCCGTGCGTGCGCGCTGCACGAGCCCGGCAACTGCTTCGGCGGCCACGGCGTCTGCTGTGACGGCGCGCGCCTGCCCGTCATCCATCGTCGAACCCATCGCAGGTCCTCCTCGAAAGTGAAAACGCCCCGCGGACTCGCATCCGCGGAGCGCCTGTTGCAGGGTCGCCCGGCTCAGCGCTTGGCGGCGGTCGACTTGTACTTGGCGAGATGGCGCACCGGGTGCTGGAGCGCATCGCGGCGGAACGGATCGCCCAGCTCGCGCGTGACCATCATCTCGAGGATGGTCGTCTTGCCCTCGCGCTGCGCCTTGCACGCGGCCTCGAGCGCCGCGCCGACCTGGTCGAGCCGCTCGATGCGGTGCCCTTCGGCACCCATCGACTTCGCGATGCCCGCGAAGCTCGGGTTGGTCAGGTTGGAGCCGACGAAGCGGAAGTCGTAGTAGTCGACCTGGTTCTTCTTCTCGGCGCCCCACTGCTCGTTGTTGAACACCACGGCGGTGACCGGGATCTGCTCGCGCACGGCGGTGAGGATCTCGCCGAAGCTCATCGCCCACGCACCGTCGCCGACATAGGCGACGCCGGGACGATCCGGTGCCGCGACCTTGCAGCCGATCATCGTCGGGAATGCATAGCCGCAGTTGCCGAAGCTCATCGCGGCGAACATGCTGCGCGGCCGCTCGAAGCGCAGGTAGGAGTTCGACACCGAGCAGATGTTGCCGATGTCGGTGGACACCATCGCGTCCTTCGGCATCGCCTTCTCGAGCTCGCGCAGCATCTGGCGCGGGTGCATGCGGTCGGAACCCTTCATCACCTCGAGGCTCCACTCGTCCTTCTCGTGGTGCCAGTCGGTCAGCTCCTTCTCCCAGGCAGCCTTCTCGTCGGCGACGACCCGCGCACGATCGGCCTTGTTGCCGTCGCAGGCGAGCGTGCGCGACTGGATGCGCTCGAGCAGCGCGACGGCCGCTTCGCCCGCGTCGCCGCAGATGCCCACGCCGATGCGCTTGACCAGGCCGATCATCTTCGCGTCGGCATCGATCTGGATGATCTTCGCGTCCTTCGGCCAGTAGTCCATGCCGTGCTGCGGCAGCGTGCCGAACGGCCCGAGGCGGGTGCCCAGCGCCAGCACCACGTCGGCCTTGCTGATCAGCTTCATCGCGGCCTTCGCGCCCTGGTAGCCCAGCGGGCCGACCCACAGCGGGTGGCTCGCGGGGAAGCTGTCGTTGTGCAGGTAGCTGCAGGCCACCGGTGCACCGAGGCGCTCGGCCAGCGCCTTGCAGGCGTCGACCCCGTTGCCCATGATCACGCCACCGCCGGACAGGATCACCGGAAACTTGGCGCTGGCCAGCAGGTCAGCCGCTTCGTCGAGGCTCTTGCGCCCGCCCGGGCCGCGCTCGACGACGATCGGCGGATTGATCTCGCACTCGATGTCGCCGTAGAAGTAGTCGCGCGGGATGTTCAGCT
>JBIITW010000095.1:0-17678 GCA_044340265.1 Burkholderiales bacterium
CCAGCGCCCCGGCCAGTGTGCGTGCTCGGACTTCCGCCAGCGAGCGCTTCGCGCCGAGCGGACCGGCCAGCACGCCCCAGTGCTCGAGCGAGAGGTCCTCGAACATGCCCTTGGCCAGCACGTCGTGCGAGTGGTAATGCGAATTGACCAGGCCGGGGATGGCCAGCATGCCGGCAGCATCGATCACCTCGGCACCGGCAGGGGCGGCCAGGGCGGTGCCGACGGCGGTGATCACGCCGCCCTCGCACAGGATGTCCTGGGCCGGTGGGTTGTCGAGGTCTGCGTCAAGTTCTGCGTCGAGGTCCAGCACGCGGGCACCGCGGATGAGCAGCGGGGTGTGGGCGATAGTCATGAAGGCGCTTCCTGTGATCACGGGCAGTGGATGGCCCTAATATGCCCGATCCGGCCGCCAGGTTGATACCCTCGGCCGGTCTCCCGTCGCCGCCTCCGCGTCGACCGGCCGGAATCCATCTGACGAAAGACGCCTCATGACGCCCGTCCTGCGCCCCGAAGCCGTTGCCGCTGCCGCTGCATCCACGCTCCTGCTGCTGTCGGGCCTGGCCTGCGCCCAGGCACCCGCCTGGCCTGCCAAGCCCATCCGCCTGGTCGTCCCGTTCGCCGTGGGCGGCGGTGCCGACATCCTCGGCCGGCTGTTCGCGCAGAAGCTCTCCGAACAGCTCGGGCGCAACGTCGTCGTCGACACCCGCGCCGGGGCCGGCGGCAACGTCGGGGCCGAGATCACCGCCAAGGCACCGGCCGACGGCTACACGATGATGTTCACCACCAATTCCATGGCGGTGAACGTGAGCCTGTATCCGAAGCTCAACTATGACGCCATCAACGACCTGCGACCGGTCGCGCTGGTCGCCGCGGTGCCGCTGGTGCTGGTGGTGCATCCGCTGGTGCCGGCGAAGTCGGTGAAGGAACTGGTCGCGCTGGCGAAGAAGCGTTCGGGCGGATTGAACTTCGGCTCCAACGGCAGCGGCACCACCAGCCACCTGTCGGGTGTACTGATGGCGGACCTCACCAAATCGTCGATCACCCATATCCCCTACAAGGGTGCAGGTGCGGTGATCACCGCGCTGCTCGGCGGCGAGGTCGACATGGGCTTCGTCGGCGCGGTCGGTGCGACGCCGCACCTGAAGGCCGGACGGCTGCGACCGCTGGCGGTGACCACCGCCCAGCGGTCGTCCAACCTGCCCGACGTGCCGACGATGGCGTCGATGTTCCCCGGCTTCGAGACCGACGCGTGGTATGGCTTCTTCCTGCCCACCGGCACGCCGGCGCCCGTGGTGGCGCGGCTCTTCGAGGAGATCCGCAAGGCGCAGGCGGCACCCGACGTGAAGGCGGCGATGGCGCGAGACGGCGCCGAGCCGCGCAACCTGGGGCCAGACGAGTTCCCGGCCTTCTTCAGGCAGGAAGTCGAGAAGTACGCGAAGCTGGTGAAGCTGGCGGGTGCGAAGGCAGAGTGACCGGCGCGTGGGGGCGCGCCGGGCGGTTCACTGCGCCACGATCGCCCGATGCAGCACCTCGACGCCGCTGAAGAAGTCCTGCAGGTCCATCGCCTCGTGCGGGTTGTGCGAGCCGCGGTCGTTGCGCACGAACACCATCCCGCAGGAGACACCGGCGTTGGCGAACACCGCCGCGTCATGGCCGGCGCCGCTGGGCATCGGTTCCATGTCGATCGCCTGCGCTTCACACGCGCTCGACAGCTTCGCCACCCAGGCCGGGTCCATCGTCGCCGGCGCCGTGTAGAGCCTGCGGTCGAACAGGAACTCGACGCCGCGCGAGCGGCCGATGCGGTCGCACTCCTCCAGCATCAGCTTGTGGAAGCGCTCGAGCACGTCGTTGTCCTGGCTGCGCACTTCGAAGCTGAACGCGACCTCGCCCGGGATCACCGATACCGCATGGCTCTTCGGATCGGTGGATACCATGCCGCAGGTCATCACCATGTCCATGCCCATCTGCTGCAGCACGCGCCAGTGTTCGTCGAGGCGGGTCATCAGCTCGGCCACTGCCAGCACCGCGTCCTTGCGCAGCCAGCGCGGCACCGCGCCGGAGTGCCCGGTCTCGCCCTTGCACAGGATGCGGTTGTGGCGCATGTTGCCGCGGATGCCGGTGACCGGCGCCACCGCCCACTTGCGCGCGACCATCGTCGGCCCCTGCTCGATATGCAGTTCGAGGTAGGCCGCGACCTGCGCCGGATCAATCAGCCGCTCGCCGGCCTCGATGCGTGCGGTGTCGATGCCCAGCGACTGCATGTCCTCGCGCATCGTGCGTCCGGTCTCGCGCTGCTTCAGGTCGAGGTCGGTGCTGGTGAGCTGCCCGGTCAGCGACAGCGAACCCATGTAGGCCTTGCCATACCAGGCGCTCTCCTCGCCGCGCAGCGCGAGCACATGGATCGGCCGCGGCGGCACCTGCCCGCGCCGGCTGTAGTGCAGCAGCACCAGCAGGCCCGCGACCACGCCGGCCAGGCCGTCGAAGTTGCCCCCCTGGGGCACCGAGTCGAGGTGCGAGCCGATCAGCACTGGCGCGCCGGCGGGCTCGCCGGGCACGCGGATGATCCGGTTGTCCACCGCATCGCGTTCGCACGTGAGCCCTTCCTTGCTCGCAAAGGCTTCGATGATCGCCATCGCGCGGTTCTCGCCCTCGCCATAGCTCGCGCGCGTGACGCCGACGCCGTCGAAGGTCGCCTGCCGCACCTCGTCCAGAAGCTTCCCTGCGACTTCCTTCAGCGAAGGGTCGAGCCGTACGCCGACTGCATCAACCATGTTCGGGCGTGCCGCTCGGTACCACGCCTGCACCACCATGCAGCGCGGACCAGCCGACCGGGTCGGCCAGGAAATCCTTGATCTCCTTCGCGTGCTTCGGGGTGAAGTAGCTGACCGACTTGGTCTGGGTGAACACGTCCTTCCAGGTGGCCAGCGCATGCATGGTGAAACCGTTCTCTTCGTACACCTGCCGGCTCTGCGGATAGATGTCGTAGTTGAAGATCACGAAGATGTCGCTCAATTGCGCGCCCGCCTGGCGCAATGCGCGCGCAGTGCCGATCTTCGAGCGTCCGTCGGTGGTGAGGTCGTCGACCAGCAGGCAGCGCGCACCTTCGGGCAGGTCACCCTCGATCTGCGCATGCGAACCCCAGCCGACCGACTTCTTGCGCACATAGACCATCGGCAGGTCGAGCCGGTCGGCGATCCAGGAAGCGAACGGGATGCCCGCCGTCTCGGTGCCGGCGATCACGTCGATCGACGTGCCCAGGCGTGCCCGCAGCAGCCCTGCCGCATGGTCCATCAGCAGCCGGCGATGGCCCGGATGCGACATCAGCTTTCGGCAGTCGACATACACCGGGCTGGCCCAGCCGGTGGTGTAGATGAACGGCTGGCGCTCGTAGACCAGCACCGCCTTCAGCGCGAGCAGGGCCTGCGCGGTGTCGGACGCGACGGTCAGCGCGTCGGGCGGGATGACGGGCAGGCCGGACGAGGATGGCGACGCGGGGTCGGTCATGGGCTGGGCACGCAGATCAGGGCCGGAGAGTGTAATCCAGCCGTGGCTCGATCCGCAGCCGCGTCGCCTGCTCGAACGCATAGGCCATCGCCAGCAGCGCGCCGTCCTCGCCGCGGCGGCCGATGAAGGTGATGCCGGCCGGGGTGCTGCTGCCTTCGCGCAGCCCGAGCGGCACCGTGATCGCCGGATGCCCCGCGTTCGCGTAGAGCGTCGAGTGCAGGTTGTCGATACTCACCAGCATGCGTGCGCCGGTCTTCTCGAAGGTCGCATCGAGGATGGCCGCCGACGATTCACGCAGTCGCAGGACCAGCGCATCGTGCGCCCGACGCTCGAGCGGCGGTGCCTTCGACAAGGCGGCGAGCAGGTCGAAGCCGAACGGCGCACGCCGGTCCGGCATCGCGCGGTACCAGGCAAGCAGGTCGTCCAGCGTGGTGACGCCCTGGGCGCGCTTCGATACGTAGCCCATCATGTCCAGCCGCATGCCGGATGCCAGCAGGTGGACGAACGGTGCGCCGCCGGCCCACGCCGGCGACTGTGGAAGCTGCGTCGGCTGCAGCACGGCACCGGCGGCCGCGAGGCCCTTCCTTGCGCGATCGAGCAGCGTGGCGTTGCCGCGCGCATCCAGGATGTCGCGCTCGAGCACGCCGACGACGACGCCGGACAGTGCATCCTTGCGCAGCCCGGCCGCGAAGCGCGAGGGCTGCAGCGCGATCGCGTCGAGCAGGATGGCGGCATCGGTCACCGATCGCGCTACCGGGCCTGGCGTGTCGTTCGCCGACAGCAGCGGCACGATGCCTGTGCCGTCCACCTGCCCCCTGCCCGGCTTCATCCCGACCACGCCGTTCCATGCAGAAGGTGCGATCAACGAACCCGAGGTTTCCGTGCCGATGCTGGCCATCGCCAGCCGTGCGGCCGTGCCTGCAGCCGAGCCGGCGCTCGAGCCACCGGTGAGCGGTGATCCATGCGGGTTGATCGTCTGTCCGCCCACTGCACTGCTGCCGCCCGTGCGCGGACCCAGCGTGAGGACGCCGGCGAACTCGGACAGGTTCGCCTTGCCCAGGACCACCGCGCCCGAGGCGCGCAGCCGGGCGACGATCGGCGCATCGGCCCTGGCGACATGGTCGAACAGCAGCGCGCTGCCCGCGGTCGTATGCATCGGTGGCGCGGTCTCGATGTTGTCCTTGAGGCTGATCGGTATGCCATCGAGCGCGCCGAGCGGCCGGCCGGCCCTGCGTCGCGCATCGGCGGCCCGCGCTTCGTCCAGCGCAGCCGGGTTCAGTTCGATGTAGGTGCGCAGTCGTTCATCGTGGCGACGGATGCGCTCGAGGAAGTAGAGCGTGAGCGTTTCCGAGGAAAGGCCACCCGCGGCCATGGCCGCCTGTACCCGCGGGATGGTCGCGTCGCGTAGCAGTGCGTCGACCTCCGCGGCGGCCTGCGGCGTGAACCGTGCAAGTCCGGTCTCGAAGGGCTTGAAGTCGAGGGCGCGCAGGCGGGGAACATCCGCCGGTCCGGCTGCATGCAAGGGTGCGGCGATGCTCGAGAGGCAGAGCAGCAGCGCCGCTGCCAGTGCCACTGCGAATGCCACTGCCAAAGCCGACGCGAAGCGAAGGTGCGGCGATGGGCTCATGCGTATCGAGATGACTTCGGCGAACGGGCCTTCGTCATCGCAGTCGGATCTGCCGGCTGTCAGAGGACTCCCCTTTTGCGCCGCCCCGTCATCAGCGCAAGGCCTCGTCCGGCTTCAGGTACCGGTCGAAGAACTCCATGTACAGCTCGATGGCCAGCCGCTGCACCGGGTCCGGACCGAAGCCGCCGTCTGCGTCCGGATACACCAGGCAGTAGCCGTGCACGGGATGCTCGAAGCACGCCCAGTCGGACGCCTTGCCGGCCTCGCGCATCCATTCATGCGCGAGCTGGAAGATCCCCTGCAGGTGGTCGGTGTAGCGGCCCATGTGCAGCATCGGCGCCGCGATGCGCGCGATGCGCGCCATCGCCGCTGCCTTGTCCGCATGCCGGCGCACGACGTCGACATCGTGGTACTGAAGCTCGCCGCCGATGCGCGGCGCGGCCGGCCCGGTGTCGACCGACAGGAACTCGTGCGATGCACCCTCTGCGATGACGCCGGCCGCGAGCGGGGCGCCGTCGGCGGCAGCCTTCAGGATCATCTCGCCGCCATGGCTGATGCCGAGGGCACCGATCGCATCGGGCCTGATGAACGGCAGGCCCTGGAGATAGCGCCAGATCGCCGCCAGGTCGTCCGAGTCGAGCGTGGCCGAAGACTTGCGCACCAGGTTCTCGCCACCGCTGATGTCGTCGGCGATGTCCATCGCGGGTCCGCTTCCGTACGCACGCGGGATCTCGTGGCGATAGTTCACGTACACCACCGCGTAGCCGCGCCGGATCATCGAATCCATCATCGGTCGCAGGCGCTGCACCTGCGCCAGCACATGTGGCATGCCGCCGTGGCCGTCGCCCCGGCCGATCGTGATTACCGGGAACGGACCCTCGCCGTCGGGCTTGCGCAGGACGATCGGTACGTAGAGTTCATCGCGCGTGGGCACGAAGGTGCAGTGGGCCGGCCACTGCGAACCTTGCAGCGCCTGCACGAACACATAGCCCTGCTCCGGATGCGGCTTCACATCGGCTCGATGCCGGCTGCCTTGATCACCTTGCCCCATTTCACGATCTCGCCCTTCAGGAACCTGTCGAAGGCCTCGGGCGTGGATGGCGAGGGTTCAGCGCCCTGGCCGAGCAGGATGGCGCGTACGTCGGGCTGGCGCAGGATCTCGCCGACGTCGACACTGATCTTCTGGACCAGCGGCCGCGGCGTCTTCGCCGGTGCGAACAACCCGAACCAGACCGAACTGTCGATGCCGGGGAACCCTTGTTCGGCTGCCGTCGGGATCTCGGGTGCCACCGGGAAGCGCTCATTGCTGAACACCGCCAGCGCGCGCAGCTTGCCTGCCTTCACCTGCAGTGCCGCGGTGGTGGTCGACAGGAAGGCCGATTGCACTTCGCCGGATACCACGCCGGTGAGCGCGAACCCGGCGCCCTTGTAAGGCACATGCACCAGCCTTGCGCCGGTGATCAGGTTGAACAGTTCGCCCGAGAGCTGGCTGCTGGTGCCGCCGCCGGCCGAGCCGTAGGTCAGCGTGCCGGCCTTTGCCTTCGCGAAGGCGAGGAACTCCTTCAGGTTGGCGACCGGCAGCGCAGCGTTCACCACCAGCGAGATGCCGGAGTTGGTGAGCTGGGTGATCGGCACGAAGTCGCGCACCGGGTCGTAGGACAGCTTCTTGAACAGGAACTGCGGGCTGGCATGGGTGCCGATATGCCCGTTGAATACCGTATAGCCGTCCGCTGGTGAACGCGCGGCGATCTCGGCGCCGACGATGCCCCCGGCACCGCCGCGGTTGTCGACGACGACCTGCTGGCCCCAGCGCTCGACCAGTTTCTGCCCGACCAGGCGTGCACTGATGTCGGACGTGCTGCCCGGCGAGCCGGTGATCAGTCGGACCGGACGGTTCGGGAAATCGCCGGTGCCCTGCGCCAGTGCACCGGGAACAGGCAGTGCCATGATCGCGAACGCGGCACAGGCGAAGGCAAGGCTCGGCAGACGGTGCGGGACTGCACGGATCTGCAGGCGGAACCGTTGCCCTGCCGGGGTGGGGGACAGCGAGCGCGGCATATCGACATTCCTCCAGTTGGCCCCGGCGTTCTGCACGACGCCGTGGACGATGACCTGCCGGATTCTGGGCCGTCACGCGTCGTTGCGCAACGGCCCGGTAGCGCAGGGGGGAAGCGATGGCACGCAACGTGCATCAGCTGCGCTGCCGCCAGCACCGTGCTCCGTCCCTGTCCTTCATGGAGGTTCGTCATGTCCTTCGCGCCCGCCTCGTTGTCCGTGTCGATGCTGCTGCTGGCCGCCCTGCCGGCCCTGCTGCCCGCACCGTCGATCGCCCAGACATGGCCCGCGCGTCCGGTCAGGCTGGTGGTGCCGTTCGGTCCCGGTGGATCGAGCGACATCACGGCGCGCGTGTTCTCCGAGAAGCTAGCCGATCGATTCGGCCAGCAGGTGGTGGTCGACAACCGCCCGAGCGCGGGCGGCATCGTCGCCGCCGAGCTGGTGGCGCGTGCGAACCCGGACGGCTATACGCTGGTCGTGGCGAATGTGTCTCCACACACGGTGACGCCGGTCATCTTCCCCCGGGTCAACTACGATCCGGTGAAGAGCTTCACCCATATCGCGTTCATCGGCACGGTGCCGGCGGTGCTGATCGTGCATCCCGACTTCCCCGCAAGGACGCTGCCCGAGTTCCTGAAGATCGCACGCGCCTCGCCCGGCAAGATCAACTTCGGCAGCGCCGGCAACGGCACCATCGGCCACGTGGTCGGCGAGATGTTCCAGGCCGTGACCCGGGCGAAGCTCACGCACGTGCCCTACCGCAGCTCGGTGTTCATGTTCGCCGACCTGCGCACCAATGCCATCCCCGCCTCGTTCGATGCCCTGCCGCAGAACACCGAGAACATCCGCAACGGTCTGGTGCGACCGCTCGCGGTGTCCTCGCGCACCCGCGTCGAGACCGCACCCGACATACCGACCTTCGTCGAACTCGGCTTCCCGGACATGGTGGGCGAGAACTGGCTCGGCTTCTCGGGTCCGGCCGGCGTGCCTGCGCCGGTGGTCGAGCGCATCCACCGCGAGGTGATGCAGCTGGCGAAGGATCCGGCCATCGTGGCGAGGATGCGCACCTTCGGCATCACCCACCAGCCACTGACGCCAGTGGAATTCCAGGCCTATGTCGCGAAGGAGTTCGCGCGCTGGCGGCCGATCCTGGAGGCGGCGAAGATCGACGTCAACTGACCCTGGGCGCTGGGTCGGCGCTAGGCGCAGGCCGCCAGTGCATCGACCAGCGCAGCGGTTCTCGGGCTGGCACCCTTTCGGTCGTGCAGGTGGGCCGTACCGTAGGCGAAGCCCAGCCCCAGGTCGGGGTCGGCGAACGCCACCGCGCCGCCTGCGCCACCATGGCCGAACGCCTTGGCACGGGTCGGGATCGGCACGCCCTGCACGCCGCCGAGCAGCAGGCCCATCCCCATTCGACGCTCCTGCATCGAGGTCTGTTCGATCGCCCACCACTGTTCGGTGGTCGCCCGCGCGATCGCGGCCGGCGACAGCGGGGTGCTGCGGGATCCCGCACGGCACTCGGCCAGATGGCCGAACAGGGTCGCGACCGCGCGCGGCGTACCGTGGCCGTTGATCGAAGGGATCTCTGCCTGCCGGAACGCCGGCGTGTTGAAGGTGTCTACATGCAGCGTGGCGACCGACGTGCAGGCGAGCGTCGCGCGATCGGTGGCACCGAAGATCGTGTTCGCAGGGTCGCCGAAGATCTCGGCCACCGGATTGGCCACCGACCGGGGCACGCCGATGAAGTAGTCGAAGCGTCCGGGCGGGCCCATCAACTGGCGCAGGAAGCCACCCGGCGTGAGTCCGGTGGTACGGCGGATCAGTTCGCCCAGGATGAAGCCCATGGTGACCGGGTGATAGGCCGGCACCGTGCCGGTCGGCCACAGCGCAGGCTCGGCGGCGATCGCGGCGGTCATCGTCTTCCAGTCGAACACCGCTTCGCGCGGCAGCGGGTTGGCCAGCGCCGGGATGCCCGCACGATGGTCGAGCACATGGCGCACCCGGATCTCACTCTTGCCGGCGGCGCCGAAGGCGGGCCAGTAATCGGCCACGCGGCGATCGAGGTGCAGCAGTCCGGCATCGACCAGCACATGCACCAGCGTCGCGGTGACGCCTTTCACCACCGACATCATGCAGACCAGCGTGTCGGCGGTCCAGGGCAGCGTGGCCGCCTCGTCGCGCCAGCCACCCCAGAGGTCGACCACCAGCCGCCCGTCGCGCCAGACCGCGACTGCGGCGCCATGCTCGTCGAGCGTCGCCAGGTTGTGCGCGAAGGCCTCGCGCAAGGGAAGGTAGCGCGCCTCGCAGGTACCCTCGACCCGGGCCGTGCCGCCGGCCGTGCCGGGCGGGGTGCTCATCGCGCTGCCATGGACGTGTCCACCGATGGTGCCTGCCGGTGCCAGTGCGTCCGTTGCTGGTAGGCATGGCCGGCGCGCAGCAGGGTTGCCTCTGAGAACGGACGCCCGACCAGCTGGAACGAGGCCGGCATGCCGTTCGCGGTGAAGCCACACGGGACCGCCAGGCCGGGCAGGCCGAGGAAATTCATGTTGCGGGTGCAGCAGGTGAGCTGCACGATCACCCGCTGCACGTCGGCCGGCGAACCGACCTCGGTGGCGGCGATCTTCGGCACCTGGATCGGCAGCACCGGCATGAACAGCAGGTCGGCATCGGTGAAGGCTGCCTCGACGAACTGCTGCAGCAGCCGGCCGCGCAGGGCCAGGCCTTCCAGGTAGCGCGTGCCCGGTACATGGAAGCCGGACTCGATCCGGCTGCGCATGAACAGCGAATAGTCGCCGGGACGCTCGCGCATCCAGCGACCATGCATCGTGGCCGCCTCGACCTTGGCCACCGCATCGCTGATCGTGAACAGATGCTGCTGATCGGGCAGCTCGACCTCGACCGTCACCGCGCCCAGGTCACGCAGCATCGAGAGCGCCTCGTCCAGGCGCGCCCGGACCGAGGGATCCAGTCCTTCCAGGTAGAACGCCCTGGGCAGGCCGAGGCGCAGGCCCCGTATGCCGCCGCCAAGCAGTGCGGCATAGTCCGGGACCGGCAGGTCGGCGGTAGTCGGGTCGAGCGGATCGCGACCGGCGAGCACGGACATCATCGCTGCGCTGTCCTCGACCGTTCGGGTGAGCGGTCCGACCGTGTCGAGCGACCAGACCCGTGGCAGGGCGCCATGCCGGCTCACCCGGCCGTAGGTCGGCTTCAGTCCGACCACGCCGCACAGGCCGGCCGGCAGTCGTACCGAACCACCCGTGTCGGAGCCGACCGAGCCGAAGCAAGCGCGCGCGGCGACCGATGCCGCCGATCCGCTGGAGGAGCCGCCGGTGATGCTGTCGCGGTCCCAGGGATTGCGGCAGTGGCCGAAATGCACGTTGTGGCCGGCAGGGTTGGCGGCGAACTCGGACATGTTCAGGCTGCCGATCCAGATCGCGCCTGCGGCCTGCAGGCGCCTGGCGACCGCGGAATCGAACGTGGCAATGAAGTCGCGGCGGATCAGCGATCCGCCGGTGCAGGGCTTGCCGTTGCGATAGAACATGTCCTTGTGCGCCAGCGGCACGCCATGCAGCGGGCCACGCCATCGGCCAGCCGCGATCTCGACGTCCGCTTCGCGCGCGGCGGCCAATGCATCGTCTGCCTCGATGCGCAGGAAGCAGTCGAGCGCCGGATTGATCGCAGCCGCGCGTTCGAGGCAGGCGCGGGTGAGTTCGACCGACGACACCCGGCCGGCGCGCAGGGCCGCAGCAGCCTCGAGCAGGGTCCAGGCCAGCCTGTCGTCCGGCGATGCTGGCGGCGCGGGGGCCGGTGCGGCACCGGGCGCGGCAGGGGCGACGGGATCAGGCGACCGCAGTTCGACCAGCTTCGCCAGGAAATCGCCCGGCTGGTCGTCGAAGTCGAGCGCCGCGGCGGCCGCGTAGACCGCGTCGTTCAGCCGCGATACCTCGGCGGCGATCTCCGCATCGCGGCCCGGCGCCCGCGCCGGCAGGTGCTGCAGCAGCCGTGCTTCGTCGGCGATCAGCGAAGGCGGCAAGGTCCTGCCCGTGGCTTCGGTCATTGCGATTCCCGGTCGGTTGGGGCGATGGCCCGTTCGGCCTGCCCGGACAGACGTGACGATAGAGGCGATCGCGATCCGAGACAAGCGACCGCCTGCCGTCGTTAAAGAAATCACATGCCCTGTCGTTAACCGGTTCGTCACGCGAGTCGAACCTGATGCGCGCCGTGCCCGATCCACGCCCGGCGCAGGATTCGATCCGCCAGAAAACGCACACGCCACGCCCCCCGAAAAACGAGGTCGCAGGTGCAGGACATCCGATGACATTCCGCCCCGAACCCGGCCGGCTCGACCGTTTGCCGCCTGCACGCCGTCGCGCCGGTTCATTGCGCCTGATGCTGTGCGCGCTCGCGCTCGCAATGCTCGCGCCCTCCCCGCCCCTGCAGGCCCAGGCAACCCGGCAGCAGGCCGACCGGGCCGTGGTGCAGGTTTCTCCCTTTCCGGCTGGCGGGCCATTCGCGCTGTCTTCAGCCGGGGGACCGGTCACGCTGGAGGGAATGCGCGGCAAGGTCGTGCTGCTGTTCTTCGGCTACACCACCTGTCCCGACATCTGCCCGATGACCCTGGCCAATCTGCAGCAGGCGGTCGCGCGGCTGAGCCCCGACGAGCGTCGGCGTGTACAGGTGGCGCTCGTCACCGTGGACCCAGAGCGCGACACACCGTCCATCCTGGCCGAGTACACCGCCGCCTTCGACCTGCCAGCGGTCGGCCTGACCGGAACGCCGGAGCAGATCGCCGACCTGGCTGATCGCTACGCGGCGCAGTACCAGCGCGTCGAGATGCCGGGGTCGGCGCTGCGCTACGCAGTCAACCATTCGGCCGCGGTCTACCTGATCGACCCCCAGGGCAGGCTGCGCCTGCTGCTGCGCCACACCGCGCCGCCCGCCCGCTTCGCCGACGAGATCCGCCGCCTGATGAAAGCCGCCAATGGATGAGCGCAACATCTCGGGCCGGCTGCAGTCGATGCTGGCCAGGTACTCCCTGGGCACCAAGATCCTGGTGCTCTCCTGCGCGGGAATCTTCTCGATGGTGGCGATCTTCGCGGTCGGCGGCGTCGTGATGGCGCGCGCCCTCGACCAGTTCCTGGTGTCGGTCAAGCAGGCTGGCGAAGGCGTGCAGATGGCGACCGAAGTCCGTTCGATGGTGCTGTCGATGGAGCGGTCGCAGGCGATGGTGATCGCCGCCACCGATACCGCCGAGGCGACGGCACTGGCGCGGGAATCGATCCGGCAGGCGACGCTGCTCGAGGCCTCGGTGCAGAAGATGCAGGAGTCCCGCGGCGGGCAGGATGAGAAGGTCGCGCAGATGCAGTCGATGATCAACGAGATCAAGCCGGTGCGGATGCAGATCATCGGCGCCGCGCGTTCGGGCAACGATGCGCGTGCGAACGAACTGGCGGCGACGGTGGCCGAACGGTCGCGGCAGATCGAGGGGCTTGCCAACGAACTCGCCAGGGCGAGCGAGGACAACCTCGCCGAGCGGATCGAAGCGAAGAAGCAGGACACCCGGCGCCTGCTGGTCGCCATCGCCGCGCTGCTGCTGGCCGCGGCTGCGCTGGCGGTGGTGTCTGCGCTGTATGGCTCGCGCCTGATCGCGGCGCCGCTGATACGCATGGAAGGTGCGATCGGCGACCTGGCCGCCGGTCGCCTTCGCCACGACCTGCACACCACCGGCAGCGACGAGATCGCCCGTGCAGCGCGGGCACTCGACCAGTCGTTCGGGAAACTGCGCGACGTGGTCGGCGAGCTCAAGGCCGGTGCCCATGACCTGGGCAGCGAGTCGACCCACCTGAGCGGAATGGCGGGCCAGTTTTCGCGCTCGGCGGGCGAGATCCAGGAAGGCATGGCGACGATGAGCGGTGCGGCGACCCAGGTGTCGGGTTCGGCGGCCGAGATGTCCGATCGCATCGGCAACCTGTCCACCGAGGCCGATGCACTGGCCGGCACCATCTCGCGATCGACGGACGACCTGGCGGCGACCGCGCAGCAGCTGACCCGGTTCGAATCCAACCTGAGCGGCACGGTCGCGCGCACGCGCGACTTCGCCACCAAGGCGCGCGACATCAGCCGCATCACCTCGAGCATCGGCGACATCGCAGCCCAGACCAACCTGCTCGCGCTCAACGCCGCGATCGAGGCGGCGCGGGCCGGCGAGCAGGGCCGCGGCTTCGCGGTGGTCGCCGACGAAGTGCGCAAGCTCGCCGAGCGCACCGCGACGGCGGCCTCCGAGGTGAGCAGCCTGGCGGTGACCATCTCGCAGTCGGCCGACGACACCCTCGGCTTCCTCGACAGCTCGAGCAGCGAAGCGCGCGACAACGTCGGTCGCATCACCACCCTGGTCGATCAGTCGCGCGCGTCCTGCGGGAAGGTGCGCGAGATGAGCGAAGCATTGCGCGAATCCGACCAGCTTGCCCGCGCGCAGGCCGGCGCCGTGGAGGAGATCACCGGCGTGATCGGCGGCCTCGCACGACGCACCGAATCGATCAGCGAATCGGCTTCCGGCCTGGTGCGTGTGGCCACCAGCCTGGACGGGGTGTCGCGCAAGCTGCGCCACTCCGCGGACCATTTCACCCTCGTTGCATGACCTGAAGAGCCCCCTCACCAACAACCCGGACAAGGAGACGCCGTGAAAGCCCCCGCATTGATGTGCTGCCTGCTGCTGATCTCGACCGGAGCCGCCGCGCGCGACTTCATGGTCGACCAGAAGGACAAGCAGTTCAGCGTGAAGGCGCTGAAGATCAAGGTCGGCGATACCGTCGAATTCCGCAACTCCGACACCGTCGCCCACAACGTGTTCTCGTTGTCCGAGCCGCGTTCGTTCGACCTCGGGTCCTACCCGCAGGGTCAGTCCAAGCGCGTGACGTTCGACAAGCCCGGCCGGGTCGAGGTGGAATGCTCGATCCATCCCGCGATGCAGATGCTGGTCGAGGTGGAGAAGTGAAGCCGGCGGCGGCCATCGCGGCATGCGCCCTGGCGATGCATGCCGCGATGGCCTGCGCGCAGGCTACTGTGCCGGCGGCGCCCAAGCGGATGGATGCCGGCGCCGCCGTCAAGACCTGCGCCGGGACGGTGACCGACGAGTGCGTGGTGCGCCACTTCAAGGACACGCTCGAAGCCTCCGTGATCCGTGGCCGCCTGGTCTACCAGAACTACTGCACCCTCTGCCATGGCAAGGAAGGCAAGGGCGACGGCCGTGCCGCGCGCCTGCACACGCCTCCGCCGTTCAACCTCACGCTCTCGGCTGCGCCGCGTGACTACACGTTGCAGGTGGTGCGCAAGGGGGGCGAGGCGATGAACAGGGGCAAGGGCATGCCGCCGTGGGGCGACCAGCTCACCGACGAGCAGGTCAACGACATCCTCAACTATCTCTTCTCGATCCGCCTGCAAAAACCCGCCGGGCAGGGTTGATCACGGCTGGCAGTCCCCGACCCGACTGTCAGCGCGCCCGCCCGTGAACCGTTGCATCTGCTAGGAGCCCGACCATGATGTCGCTCCTGAAGCACGTCCCTGCCCTGCCCGCCCTCTGCGCGCTGTCAGTGGGCGCCCTGCTCATCCCCGCTTTCGCCGCGAGTGCCGCCGCCACCGACAGGTACGTGTTCAGCGCCGGCCACCCGAGCCTGCGTGAGTTCATCCTGCCGCCGCAGGCGCCGCATCCGCCGGACAACGCACCCACGGCCGATCGCATCGCGCTCGGCTCACGCCTGTTCTTCGACCCGCGCCTGTCCGGCGACGGCAACATGTCGTGCGCCAGTTGCCACAACCCGGCGCTGGGCTGGTCCGACGGCCTGCCGACCGGCCGTGGCTCGAAGAGCATGGTGCTCGGACGCGCCTCGCCGACCGTGTTCAACGTGGGCTACAACTCGATCCAGATGTGGGACGGGCGCAAGCGCACGCTGGAAGACCAGGCCATGGGTCCGATGGAAGCCTCCGTCGAGATGAACATGGACACGAAGCGACTGTTCGCCTGGCTCAATGGCAACGAAGGCTATCGCGCGCTGTTCGCGAAGGCCTATCCGGGCGAGGCGATCGATGCGAAGACCCTGTCCAAGGCACTGGCCGCCTACCAGCGCACCATCGTGAGCAACAGTTCGCCGTTCGATCGCTGGCTAAAGGGTGAAGCGCGCGCGATGAGCGAGCGGCAGGTCAATGGTTTCCGCCTGTTCGCCGGCAAGGCGAATTGCGTGGCCTGCCACTCCGGTTCCAACTTCACCGACAACGGGTTCCACAATGTCGGGCTGGCGGCGTTCGGCAAGCCCGAGCCCGACCTCGGGCGCTTCGCGCAGCGTCCGATCGCGCTGATGAAGGGTGCGTTCAAGACGCCGACCGTGCGCGAGGCGGCACGCACCGCGCCCTACTTCCATGACGGTTCGGCGCGTACGCTGATGGAGGTGATCGAGCACTACGTGACCGGCGGGGTGGTGCGTACCAACCTGTCGCCGTCGATGAAGCCACTCGACCTGACCGCCACGGAGAAGGAGGACCTGGTGCTGTTCATGCAGGCGCTCAGCTCGCCCTTCATGCGGGTCGAAGTGCCCGAGCTGCCGCGGGACTAGGTACGGTGTACCTGCATCGCCGCCCGGACGTCCGTGCATCGGAGCTCACGCCGACCTGCCTGGTGCAAGGTCGCCGGCGGCTGCTCCAGGCGTCCGCGGTGGCTGGGGCAGCGTTGCTCCTGCCCGGCATGGCTTCCGTCGCACGCGCCACCGTGCCCGTGTCCTCCGCGACGGAGGGCATCGCCGGCTGTGCATCCGCGTTGCCGGAATCGGCGCGAACCGTCGCCAGCGAGCCCCCGACTCCGCTGGCAGACATCGCCGGTTACAACAACTACTACGAGTTCTCCAGCGACAAGCGCGCGGTGCGCGTGCTGGCACAGGCGCTGACCGTATCGCCATGGACGATCACCGTGGACGGCGAGGTGGAGCAACCGTTCACCGTCGACACCGACGACCTGCAGCGGCTGTTCGGCAGCGAGGAACGCACCTACCGGTTGCGCTGCGTCGAAGGTTGGTCACTGGTCGCGCCCTGGAGCGGCTTCGCACTGTGCCGGCTGCTCGGCCGTGCGCGTCCGACCAGCCGGGCGCGCTTCGTCGAGTTCACCAGCCTGCATCGGCCGTCCGAGATGATCGGACAGCGGGTGGCGGGCGGGCTGCAATGGCCATATCGCGAAGCGCTGCGCATCGACGAGGCGATGCATCCGCTCGCCTTTGCAGCCACCGGACTCTACGGCGCGCCGTTGCCGAAGCAGAACGGGGCGCCGCTGCGCATCGTCGTGCCCTGGAAGTACGGTTTCAAGAGTCCGAAGGCGATCACCCGCATCCGCCTGCTGAACGATCAGCCGCGTACCAGCTGGGTCGCTGCAGCGCCCTCGGAATACGGTTTCTACGGCAACGTGAACCCCGAGGTCGCGCACCCGCGCTGGAGCCAGGCGCGCGAGAACCGCATCGGTGAACTGCGCAAGCGCCCGACGCTGTACCTGAACGGCTATGCCGCGCAGGTGGCGTCGCTGTATGCAGGGCTCGATCCGGCCACGCTGTTCTGATCGATGTTCGCCGCCTGGCTCGATGCGCATGGCCGGGCGCTATGGTGGGTCGCCTGTGCCGGCTGTGCCGTCCCGGGTTTGTTGTTGGTGCTGGGCATGACGACGCAGTCGCTGGGCCCGAATCCGCTGGAGAGCCTGCTGCATGTGACGGGCGAGACGGCACGCACGCTGCTGCTGGTCGCGCTGTCCGTCACGCCGCTGCGCGATGCGGCGGGATGGCTGTCGCGCCTCGTGCGCAGCCGTCATGGCAAGCGCCTGTCCGACTGGAACTGGCTGGTGCGGATGCGCCGGATGTTCGGGCTTTGGTGCTTCGCCTACGCGTTCGTCCATGCCGCGCTGTTCTTCGAGTTCGACCTCGGCCGCGACCTGTCCCTGGCGTGGGCCGAGCTGGCCGCGAAGCCCTATCTCGTGGTCGGGGTGATCGCGCTGGTCGGGCTGCTGCCGCTGGCGGTGACCTCGACCCGGTCGATGATGGTGCTGCTCGGTCGCCACTGGGCCCTGCTGCACCGACTGGTGTATCCGGTGTCGCTGCTGGTGCTCGTGCACGAGTGGATGACGATGAAGGCGGGATCATGGGACCCGCTGCCCGCCACGCTGGTGCTGGGCATCCTGCTCGGCCATCGGCTGCTGGTGGCTGCCGGCCGCATCCGGGCCGCCGGGCATGACGGGCAGGAAGTGCCTGCGCGGCTGCCCGGTGATCCAGGTGGCCGTACCTTGCGGTCACCCGGTGCCCAGTAGCAGGCAGGTTCAGTGCCCGCCGAGCGCCTCGCCGAACGGCAGCTCGGTGCCCAGTCCCTTCTGCTTCGCGCGGCCGAACACCCAGTGGCCGATCGCGGCATCGAGGATGCCCATGCCGGGACACTCGTAGAGGATGATGTCGTCCGGGCCGTTGCGCCCCGG
>JBIITW010000096.1:0-17668 GCA_044340265.1 Burkholderiales bacterium
CCTGGGTGCAGAAACGTTCGGTCATCGCGCGATCGCCATCGAGATCATGGCTGATGGCGAGATGATCCGCGCCCTGCAGCGCGACCCCGCCGGGTCCGAAAGACCCCGATCGATGGAGGACCCACCCGCTGTGCTCCGGATCGAGGAAGTACGCCGCGCCGGCCGATACATTCGAATACGCGACCTGTCGCAGGCCGGCGGCTGCCAGCCGATCGGCCATCGTGCGCCGGCGCAGCGCGTGGCCGGTCACCTTGCGCAGATGGGCGACGAAGCCGGGCAGCCCGACGTCGCTGACCACCAGCCGGCCGTTTTCCATCAATGCGACCTGGTTGCCGTACAGCCCGTGCGAACCGGGAAAGCAGCCGGTCGCGATGCTGGCGGCCGATACACGGGTCACCGAGGGGAACACCGCGCGATGGTCGGACGGCCGAAGGCCCGATTGCAGGCAGCCATCGATGAATGGCGTGAACCCCTTGCCGAGCCAGTCCCGGCCCAGCCCGTCGCAGACGATCAGGATGACGCGCTTCATGCTGCACCGCCGTTCATGGATTGAATCGCTCAGTCCAGCTGCAGCCCCGAACGCTTCACGATGAGATCGCTGCGCTCGATCTGGGCACGAATGAACTCGCGCAGCTGCTCGGGCGTGGAACCCACGGGCTCGGCACCCTGCTTGAGCAGCGTCGACTGGACCTCGGGGAAAGCCAGCGCGGACACGAACGCCTTGTTGAAGCGGGTGACCATCGCCGCCGGGGCGCCGCGTGGAAGGGCGCTGGCGACCCAGGTGCTGAAGTCGAAGCCGGGGAACCCCAGCTCCGCGACCGTCTGCGTATCGGGCAGTGCAGTGGCCCGGCGGCTGGAGGTCACCGCCAGCGCCTGCAGGCGTCCGGATGCAACCAGCGGAACCGCTGGCGGCACGCTGCTGATCGCGACATGCACATGGCCACCGATCGCGTCCTGCACCAGCGGACCCGAGCCCTTGTAGGGAACATGCACCAGCGATACCTTGCCCATCGCGGACAGCAGTTCCCCGGCGAGATGCTGCGGGCTGCCGGCGCCGATTGAACCGTAGGTGATCGTTCCCGGATTGCTGCGCGCGGTGGCGAGCAGCCGCGCGAGCGTCGGGCGCGTCGCCGGATGCGACACCAGCACCAGCGGAAACACCGCGATCAGGCTCACCGGCTCCAGGTCGGTGCGCGGATCGTAGGCCATCTTGCGATAGAGGCTGGTGTTGATCGCCATCTCGCTGGCTGCGCCGAACAGGACCGTCTGACCATCGGGCGTGCTGCGGGCGACATAGGCAGCGCCCACCATCCCGGTCGCGCCGGGCCGGTTCTCGATGATCACCGACTGCTGCAATGCATCGCTCAAGCGGGCTGCAATGGCGCGTGCGGTGATATCCGTGCCACCGCCGGTCGGGTACGGGATCACCAGCCGGATCGGGCGATCGTTTGCCTGGGCCAGGGTGGTTGCCGGCGTAAGCGCCAGTGAAGCCGCGAAGAGGCCGATCGCGCCGACGCACGATGTTTTCCACGCGTGCAGCGCAGCGCTGGATTGCGTCATGACTTGCCCTTGAGCGTATGGCGAGGCAAAGAGTCTGCGCCGCTGGAGTGACACTCGGATGACAGGCCTTGTTACCTGTCCGTAACCCGGGGCAGATGAACATCGCGGCACGGCACCACTCGCAGGCGCGTGCCGCGACCTTCAACACCTGGAAAGGATGACCATGTTCCCTTGTGCAAGATCCGGTGCCGCCCTGATCGCGATGATCGGCTGGATGTTCTCCCCATCCGAAGCCCACGCCCAGGAGGCACCCGGGCTCTACACCAACCTCTATCTCGGTCCGAGCCGGCTGTCCTCCACTGGCTTGACCGAGTCGCGGCCCGTGGGCGGGCGCATCGGCGACAGCGCGAAGTTCGATGGCGGCATCGGCTTCGGAGGCGCGGTCGGCTACCGCTATGGCAACGGCTGGGCCTCCGAGGTCGCCTGGGACTACCGGCGCCATGGCCTGAAGAGCGTGGGCGCTGTCCCGGTCGATGGCGACTATGCATCGAACACGCTGTTCCTGAACGGGTACTACCGATTTCCGAAGTGGGGTTCCATCCGTCCCTTCATCGGTGCAGGCCTGGGCTGGACCCAGGAGATCGACATCGACATCAATCGCAACGGGCGGGAGCTGAGCTACTCGCGTTCAGGGGGTGTCGCGTTTCAGGCGATACTTGGCGGCGAATTCGAGTTGTCGGAAAAGTGGAGCCTGGTCGGCGATGTCCGCTGGATGCGGGTGGGCTCGCGCGACTTCAAGGCGGAAGGCTCTGCAGCGGATGGCACGCTGTCCGGCCAACTGAAGTACCAGCCGATGTCGCTCAACCTCGGGCTGACGTACCGGTTCTGAGGCAGGCGCGGTCTCGAGTCGTTCGCGGCCGCATCCCGGTCAACCTGTCTGTCTTCGTATATCCCGATGCCCAGAGTCCTCCTCGTCGAAGACCATCCGCGCATGGCGCAGACGATCCGTGCAGCACTGGAACGTGGTGGCATCGCCTGCGACGTGGTGGAAAGCCAGCGGCAGGCGGTAGCCGCGTTGGCGGATGCACGCTACGACGCGCTGGTCCTTGATCGAAGCCTTCCGGATGGCGATGGGCTGCAGGTGCTCGCCCGCCTGCGTGCCTCCCGCACATCGATTCCGTGCATGGTGCTCACCGCGCGCGATGCGCTGGGCGATCGCGTCCATGGACTCGAAGCCGGCGCGGACGACTACCTGACCAAGCCGTTCGAAATGGAAGAACTGCTGGCCCGTACGCGGGCGCTGCTCAGGCGAAGCCAGCCATGGATGCCGAGCGAAGTCCTGTTCGGCGATGTGCGCGTGGTCCCGCAGAACGCGTCCATGTGCGTCGCACGCGCCTGCGTCACCCTGTCCCCGTCCGAATTGCAGATCATGCTGGAACTCGCCCGGCACGCGGGCAACGTCGCCAGGCGCAGCGCGCTCGAGTCGGTGGCCTGGGGCCTGTCCTCGGCGGTGACGCCGAAGGCCCTGGACGTGGCCATCCATCGCTTGCGCGGGAAGCTTGCTTCGCTACGCTCCACCGTATCGATCTCGAACGCAAAGGGGATAGGGTATGCGCTGGCGGTTTCCGAAGACCCCTAGCCTTGCGCTGCGGCTGTCCATCGCATTCTCCGTCTCGATCGTCATCGTCGCGGGTGCCTACCTGCTGGTCCAGGCGGTGGTTGCCGAGCGTTTCGCCAGCTTCATCACCGAGCAGAGCCTTAAGGGGCAGACCAACGACATCGCAGAGGCCATCGAAACGGATCCGGCGGACGGTTCGGTGGCCGTTCGGCTGGCGGCGCGCGATGCCTATGGTTTCGATGCGTTCTTCGCGAACCTGAAGTATCGCGTGCTGAGCGCCGACGGCCGGGTGGTCGCCACCTCCGATGGCATCCGCGACAGCCTGTTGCCCGCGATCGCGGTCGAGCGCCAGGATGGCCACTTCGAGCTGGTCGATCGCGACGGCGTGCGCTTGCATGTCGCGGCCGTACGGCACGATGTCGCGGGCGTGCCTTACATCGTCCAGATCGGACGCAGTGACCGGTTCGCTGAACTGGCCCTGGAGGCGATCGTTCCTGCGGTGACCGAGGCGGTGGGCATCGTCGCCGCGATTTCCATCCTGGTGCTGTCCATCCTCAGCTACCTGGGCATCCGCAGCGTCTTGCGGCCGATCCGCATCGCCAGCGAAGCCGCGGCATCCCTCGGTCAGTCCAACCTGTCTACCCGCCTGCCCGTGCAGGAAGTTCCCTCGGAGATCCGGCCGCTGATCGTCGCCTTCAACGGGGTGCTCGACCGACTCGAGACCGCTTTCGACAGCCAGCAGCGTTTCTTCGCCAACGCCGCGCATGAGCTGAAGACGCCGATCGCGTTGCTGCGCGGGCAGCTCGAAGGCGCAACCGGCACGGTGCCGGTCGAGGCCCTGCGGGATGTCGACGTGATCGCCCGCGCGGTCGGCCAGCTGCTGCATATCGCCGAGGTATCCGGCGGCCGATCGCTCGAGCGCCGGCCGGTCGCGGTCGACGAACTGGCCCGCCAGGTGGCAGGCTACCTCTCGTGGCGGGCCGAGCGCGTGGACGTGAGCCTGTACCTGGAGTGTGCGGGCGACGGCATCGAGGTATCGGCCGACGCGGGCGAACTGGTCGTGCTGCTGAAGAACCTGGTCGAGAACGCGATCGATTTCTCGCCCAGAGGCGGACTGGTGCGG
This sequence comes from Burkholderiales bacterium, assembly GCA_044340265.1. GTDB lineage: Bacteria > Pseudomonadota > Gammaproteobacteria > Burkholderiales > CAIKXV01 > CAIKXV01. The sequence continues at coordinate 4,242 of JBIITW010000096.1, forward strand.
ATCAGGGTCGCCTCCGACGGACTGGAGGTCGAGGACCAGGGTTGCGGCGTGCCCGAGGCGCAGCGCGAACGCGTGTTCGAACGGTTCTGGCGAGGCCCGGGTACGACGAGGCCGGGCTCCGGGCTGGGCCTGGCCATCTGCCAGGAAGTGGCATGGGCGCATGGCTGGCGGATCCGGTGCGAAGCCGCGACCTCGGGAGGCGCACTGTTCCGGGTCGACTTCGATGGAACCCGATCCCGATGAAGCATGCCGCGCGAAAAGCTCCAGAGTCGTGAAGTCGGGCTGCGCCCGGGCGCGCGTGATCCGGGCGATGTGTCGTTGCTATACTTCCAACGCAGACAGGCAGCGCAGACTGCGACTGCGAACGACATTCCCGGAGGAGTACGCATGAAGCGTCTGGCGCTCGGTATCGCCTTTCTGTCCTGCGCCGCGGCGAACGCGCAGCCGATCGAGATCCTGTTCGTCGGCAACAGCTACACGTTCGCGCGCGTGGCACCGATGCTCAACTACAACGCGGCGAACGTGACCGACCTCACGCGCCCGCGGGGTCCGCTGCATGGCGGCACCGATCCCGCGTTGCCGTTCGTCTCGGGCGCCCCGTTCACCAACCTGACCGGCACCAACTCGTACCCGGTGGGGACCATAAATCCCGCTACGGGCAACGAATTCACCTCGTTCTCCCCGCACACGCAGACGAACACCTGGGGTGGCGTGCCAGGCATCTTCAAGCAGTTCACCCAGCAGGCGGGGCTGAACTACAACGTCTCGCTGTCGACCCGCAATGCCGCGTCGTTGCGCGGGCATTTCCTGAACACGGCCAATGACAACTGGAACCTGCGCGGCAACATCAGCAGCCAGCGCTGGGACAAGGTCGTGCTGCAGGAGCAGAGCGACGAGGTCATGCCGCCACGCATCTCGTCCACCGGCACGCCGCTGGCATCCAACTTTCCGGCGGCCCAGGCCTACACCAACCTGATCGAAAACTGGATCCACGGCGGCGCGGCACTCAGCTACCGTGAGCGGGCGATGTACAACACGATCCACGGCAACCAGGACGGCTGCGTCTCCGCCGGCGGGACCGCGGCTTCGTGCAACAACAACACCCTGCGCACGATCGAAGCCAACCCCAACGCGAACGCGGCGGCGAAGATCTTCCTGCAGCAGGTCTGGGCGCGGCCGAACATGGTGAATCCGCCGGGGACCACGACCATCAATCCGCGCACCGGCGAGGCGACCTACGACCCGGCCTCGCCTGCGCCGACGTTCTATGCTTCCCTCGAAGCGGCAACCGCCGACATCAAGGCAGGCAACGAGCGGATCGCGGCGTTCGCCGGCGCCGATGGCAGCGGCGGAATCGCAGGCATCGCACCGGTGGGCGAGGCCTTCATGCGCGCGATCCGCATGGGCGTGGCCACGCCCGACATGTACGCGCCCGATGCACTCAGCGACGGCCTGCTCGACCTCTGGTTCAACGACGGCACGCATCCGAGCGTGCACGGCGCCTACCTCAGTGCCCTGACCCTGTTCGGCACCATCACCGGGCTGGATCCCCGGACCCTGGGTGCCCTGGAGCAGGCCGCGCGCGACCTCGGCATCGATCCCCTCGATGCCATGCGGCTGCAGCAGGTCGCCGCAGACCAGCTGGGATTCGCAGTGGTGCCGATACCGGGCAGCCTGCCGCTGTTCGTGGCAGGGCTGGCGGCGCTGGCGCTGGTGCGGCGCCGGCGGGGGCAGGGGCGGACCTGAGGCCCGGAGCGTGATCACCGACACGACAGGCTGCGACGGCAGCAGGACACGCCGCACGCTGCAGGTCGGCGAACGGCAGTACGACTACTTCAGCCTGGCTGCCGCGCAGGCCGCCGGCCTCGAGGGCGTGGACCGCCTGCCGTTCGTGCTCAAGGTGATGCTCGAGAACCTGCTGCGCCAGCAGGCGCTCGGCCAGGCCGGGGGCGAGGACCTCGCCGCCTTCGCGGCCTGGCTGCGTGCGTTCAACCGCGAGGGTGTGGCGTCCGACTGCGAGATCGGCCTGCGCCCGGCGCGGATGATGATGCCCGACTCCTCCGGCATCACGCTGATCGGCGACCTGGCGGCGATGCGCGAGGCGATGCAGTCGCTCGGCGGCGACCCGCGGCGCATCGAGCCGCAGATCCACCTCGACTTCATCGTCGACCATTCCGTGATGGTCGAGGCAAGCGGCCGGCCAGGCGCGCTCGAACACAACATGGCGAGCGAGTTCGCGCAGAACCGCGAGCGCTACGAGTTCCTGCGCTGGGGCAGCCGTGCGTTCGGCAACCTGCGCGTGTTCCCGCCCGGCTCGGGCATCCTGCACCAGGTCAACCTCGAGCACCTGGCGCGCGTGGTGTGGACGGCCGAGATCGACGGCCGCATGCTGGCCTATCCCGACTCGCTGATCGCGATGGACAGCCATACGGCGATGACCAATGCGCTGGGCATCGTCGGCTGGGGCGTCGGCGGGCTCGAGGGCGGCGCGGTCGCGCTCGGCGAGCCGATCTCCATCCTGGTGCCCGAGGTCGTCGGCTGCAGGCTGTCGGGACGCCTGCGGCCCGGGGTCACCGCGACCGACCTGGTGCTCACGATCACCCAGGCGATGCGAAACGAAGGCGTGCTGGCCAAGGTCGTCGAGTTCTGCGGCGAGGGCGTCGATACCCTGTCGCTGCCCGAGCGCGCGACGATCGCCAACATGACGCCCGAGTACGGGGCGAACATGGGTTTCTTCCCGGTCGATGCCGAGACGCTGCGCTTCCTCGCGTTGACCGGTCGCGACGCGGAACAGGTCGCGCTGGTCGAGGCGTACTGCCGGGCGCAGGGGCTGTGGCGTGACGCTGCCGCTGCGCAGCCCGCCTACACGCGACAGGTCGAGATCGACCTGTCGGCGGTCGAGCCCTGCATCGCCGGGCCGGGTCGCCCCGATGCACATGTGCCGCTCGCGGGGGCGCCTGCCGCGTTCTCGGCCGAGTGCCCGCAGGTCGCTGCGCGGTCGCCGGTCGCCGGCGCATCGTTCAGCCTCGGCCATGGCGACGTGGTGATCGCGGCGATCACCAGTTGCACCAATACATCGAACCCGCGGGTGATGGTCGCTGCCGGCCTGCTGGCACGCAACGCGCGGCGCCGCGGCCTGGCGGTGCAGCCCTGGGTCAAGACCTCGCTGTCGCCGGGCTCGCGCGTGGTCGCCGACTACCTGCAGGCGAGCGGCCTGCAGCAGGACCTGGACGCGCTCGGCTTCCAGGTGACCGGCTTCGGCTGCATGACCTGCATGGGCAATTCCGGCCCGCTGCCGGAGGGCATCGGACGCACGATCGAGGAACACCGACTCGCCACCGTGGCCGTGCTCTCGGGCAACCGCAACTTCGATGCACGCATCCACTCCAGCGTGCGCGCGAACTTCCTCGCCTCGCCGCCGCTGGTCGTGGCCTATGCGCTGGCGGGGACGATCACCCGCGACCTCACGCGCGACCCGCTCGGCCTCGATCCGCACGGCCAGCCCGTGTACCTGCGCGATGTCTGGCCGGACGATGCCGAGGTCAGCGAAGTGCTCGGACGCACGCTGACCCCGGCGCTGTTCCGCGAGCGGTACGCCGACCTGCGCGACGGCACGCCGCAGTGGCAGGCACTGACCGCCCCGGACACGCTGCTGCCTGCATGGAATCCGCACAGCCACTTCATCCTGCGGCCGCCGTTCTTCGAGCACATGCCTGCCGCGCGTGCGCCGCTGCCGCCGATCCGCGCCGCACGGGTGCTGCTGATGCTGGGCGACCGGGTGACCACCGACCACATCTCGCCGATCGGCCAGATCCCGGCCGACGGCCCGGCGGGCCGGTATCTGCGCGCGCTCGGCGTCGAGCCGCGCGACTTTGTCAACTATGCCGCACGCCGCCTGAACCACGAGGTGATGATCCGCGGCACCTTCGCCAACCTCCGCCTGCGCAATGAGCTGACGCCCGGCATCGAGGGCACCTCGACGCTGTATTTCCCCGAGGGCGTGCAGATGACCGTGCATGACGCCGCCGAGCGCTATCGCGTGCAGCGCGTGCCACTGGTGGTGGTCGCCGGCCGCGAGTATGGCGCCGGGTCGTCGCGCGACTGGGCGGCCAAGGGCACCCAGCTGCTCGGCGTGCGCGCGGTGATCGCCGAATCGTTCGAGCGCATCCATCGCTCGAACCTGGTCGGTGTCGGCGTGCTGCCGCTGCAGTTCCCCGAGGGCGTGACGCGCAAGACGCTCGGCCTCACCGGGCGCGAGCAGTTCGACATCACGTTGCCGGACGAAGGTGCAGAACCGAAGGCGCGGGTGGCCTGCACGATCACGCGGCCGGAGGGTTCGACGATCGAGATCGAACTCACGGCCCGGCTCGATACCCGACCCGAGGTCGAGTACTTCCTCGACGGCGGCATCGTCCAGCATGTGCTGCGCAAGTTCCTCTCCGAATCCGCACCCAAGGAAAACGCATGAACGCCACACGCCAATACCCCGGCAAGCCCGCCTCGCGAGCAGCAGAGCAACCCTCGGCGCGTCGCCCGTCGCATTCGTCGATCCTGCTCGGGGCCGTGCTTGCGGCCTTCGGCACTGCTGCTTCGGCGCAGCAGGACTTCCCGCTGAAGTCGATGCTGCTGATGGTGCCCCAGGCGGCGGGCGGATCGACCGATACACTGGCGCGCACCATCGGGCAGCGGCTGGCGGAGGTGCTGAGCGTCTCCGTCGTGATCGAGAACCGCGCCGGCGCGAACGGCATCATCGGCACCGAAGCGGTGTCCAAGGCCGCGCCCACCGGCGCCACGCTGGTGGTCGCCGGCACGGCCATCATGGCGGTCAACCCGAGCATCTACCCGAAGCTGCCGTACGACCCGATCAGGCAGTTCACGCCGGTGGCGATCTTCGGCTACTCGACCAGCGTACTGATCGCCCACCCGCTGGTGCCGGCGAAGACGGTGGCCGACGTGATCCGCCTCGCCAAGGCAAAGCCCGGGTCGATCCGCTACGCCTCGGCCGGCATCGGCAGCTCGCCGCACCTGGCGGCGGAGCTGTTCCGCCAGATGGCCGGCGTCGACATCCTGCATGTGCCGTACAAGGGCAGCACCCCGGGGGTCAGCGCCACGGTGAGCGGCGAGACCGACGTCATGTTCACCGGCGTCGCCTCGGCCGTGCAGCTGATCAAGGCCGGCCGCCTGCGTGCACTGTCGATCAACGGCCCGAAGCGTTCGGCCGCACTGCCCGGCGTGCCCACCGCCGGAGAATCGGGACTGCCCGGTTTCGAGGCCGATTTCTGGATCGGCATGTTCGCGCCGGCCGGCACGCCCCGGCCGATCGTCACCCGGCTGAACACCGAGATCAACCGCATCATCGGCAGCGAGGCGATGCGCGAGCGCTTCAGGGATTTCGGCGTCGAGCCGATCACGATGAGCCCGGAACAGTTCGGCGATCTGCTGGCCAAGGACACCGAGCGCTGGGCGCGGGCCGTGAAGAGTGCCGGACTGAAGGGGGAGTAGGGCGCGGGGCCCTCGAACGCCTCCGGCGCCGGGTCGCTTACCTGGCGCGAGAGGCGCCGGCACGCTTCCGGTGTTCGATCGGCGTGCCGGCGGCAGCCGTCGCATCCGCCTGCGTCGCCTGCCGACTGATATCGGCGAGCAGTAAACCCAGCCTGAGCGGCCCGCGCTGCAGGATCGCAGCCTCCAGGATGTCGCGGACCTCCGCCTGCATGCTGTGGGCATGCCGGCCGGCGCGCACGCGCAGTGCCTTGTGCAGTGATTCAGGGATGTTGCGGATGGTCAGTGTTGCCATGGTCGCTCCCTCGCCGGTTTGAGGGAGCCGGATGCAAGACCGCCATCGCGACAGGCTGGCGCGCGGCGTGGTGGCGGCCGTCGCGGTACAGCAAGGCATGTCGGTCGAGCATCGTCGATTCCCGGAATGCGCTGGCAGGAAGGATGGTACGCGTGCAATCGGGCTGCTGCAATGTGAGAGCCAGATCCGCCATGCCCCGCTGCTCCCGTCCCAGCCGAACCTACAGTAAGCATCGACGACGAGCTCTACAGGACGGCACTGGCAGTGGCATAGCCCCGGGATCAAGGATGTTCCCCGCAGGCGTCCCGCAAAGGCCTCGCCTCGTTGAGCTTCGTCCTTGCCGACAGCTCGGTCTGGATATCGCACTTTCGCGCTGCGGATCCGACGCTGCAGGCATTGGTCACGATGGATCGCATCCTGTGCCATCCCTTCATCGTGCTCGAACTTGCTTGCGGCACGCCGCCTTCCCCGCGCGAGCGCACGCTCAGCGACCTCCGCAGGCTGAGGCAGTCGGTGGTCGCGACCACCGATGAGATCCTCGCCCTGATCGAGCTGGAGAAGATTCACGACTCCGGATGCGGTGCGGTAGACATGGCGCTGCTGGCCTCCGTCCGGCTGACTGCGGGTGCGCAGCTATGGAAGAGGGACAGGCATCTGGATGCGCTGGCGAGGCGACTTGGGGTCGCGTTCAGGAATGCCTGATCAGCGACCAGGGATCGAGCTTGCAATGATTGGCTGCATGCTGGAAGTCCCTGTCGGTAGTCAAAAGGGTCCGTTTGTTGGTGATGCAAAGTTGCGCGATCAATGCATCTACATGCCGATCTGAATGCCCCCTCGCCGGCATGCGTTCCGGAGGCCGGCTGCAGCGATGTAGTCGCTGCGCGTGGGCTCCACCAACGTCAAGGCGCTGAAGCGCTCCAAGATGGCTGACGCCGTCTTCGGGCCGTTGAACCCTTGCAGGATCTCCTGAAGAACAAGACCGGTTGTCACGACGAAGTCCGAGCCATCGAGGGCTTCCATCAGCGCCAGCACCTCCGGCTCCTGTTGCTGGCCGTCGCGGCGCAATGCGAGCGACCACACGCTCGTGTCGACCAGAAGTGTCACTTCCGCGAGCGCTCAGCCTTGTAGTCGAATGACACGTCCCAATCGAGCTTCCCGACCAGGTCAAGCACGCGCCGCTGCTGGCGACGCGCGGTGAATGCTTCGAGCGCCTTCGTGACGGCCGCTTTCTTGGTTCGCCGGGCTTACTCGCCACCAAGCCGTCTTCGTGCTGAGGACGGGGCACCATGTGGACTTGGACTCGGGCACGACCGTCACTTTCACTTTGCCGAAATCGCGGCGTGTGAAACGGTTCAAGACTTTTCGATAGCCACTTGAAGGTAAGCGTCTGGCCAATCCCGTCTGACCGTCCCTACCACTACCATACTCCATCAATGTTCGACGCGAAAAAGCTGTGCCGTTCGTCCGCGCGGAAAGCCACCTCAACACCGAAGCGCACCGGCGTGGAAGAATCGATGTGTTGCAGCGCTGCGTTGTCCACTTCCAATCGAGCAACTTGGCTGTGTCGCACGGGTTCTAAACTGTCGTCGGTGATCGCGAAAATGCAATCGCCCAGAGCAAGGGCGCTTGGTGCTTCGAAACAAACAATTCGGTTGTTGAAGACTCGCAAGGGCTTCCCTAGCGGTCTGGCCGCCCCTAGGTTTGCAGCGTGCATTATCGCATCCTGAACCATTACCTCGAAGAGACCGGAAGCGTATGCGCGCACAAAGCCGCACCTATCGATCAGAAGCGACACTGACGCCAACTGATCTGTCCTAAAAGCGCCATGAGACACATCATTGCGCCTCTGTACCAAATCATCGATGGGCTTTAGAAGCGACCGTACCTCTGCGTCGGATAGGTCGCTCCAGTTGCGCTCGGGCTCCCTCAGCTGAAGATATGCCTTGAAGGTAGATGACCGAGTAACGCGCTTCAGATGCTGCTGGACCCCAAGGGTCCCAAGTATGTCAGTAATCCTTGCGAGATGAACATTCCCAACATGCAGCGCGAACGCGTGCCCATTAAGCATAAACCGACCGGCTCCGTATGGGCTGCTGCCCCAGAAAGCTCCAATCAGGCGCTTGTGCCCGTCACCTTCTTCCGTCAGCATTACATTTGTCGCCTCGGCACCAGCACAATGCCGCCCCTTTAGCTTAGACCAGGATAAAAATGCGAGGTTGCGTATGCCAAGCGTTTTCTTCGTAAGTTACGCGAGGCCGAGACACGGCCCGGGGGACGTGTCCCGCGGTCTCGACCGCTTCATTGATGATTTGTGCACGGCGGTAGGGATGCTGTTGCAGGAGGATGAGGTTCCTGTCGGTTTTCGCGACACATGCAATCTTGAGGCAGGCACTCCTGATTGGACGCGCGAGTTGACACGAGCATTGCAGAGATATCCGATCGGGCTGGTTTTGCTTTCTCCCGCGTATGTTGATCCCACGCGAGTTTGGTGCAAGTGGGAGTGCGATTTTCTTGAAAGACGCAACGCTGCTGTTGCTGCCTTGCCCGATCACGGCATGCAGAATAAGCCTCGCCTGCTATTGATTTTGAACTGGGTGCGACCAGACGAGCGGGATATGCCGACGGACTTCCCTAGATCGACTCAAGGTGTTGGCGAATCCATCGCAAGCCCAAACGATGCACAAGAGCGGGACGCCGTCCGCCGCGTGCTCAAGCACGGCTTGGCCCATGCGATTCAGCTCGTACTAGATGACGATCAGGAAATGAAAGCCAGCTACCGGCGGTTCATCCAAGCGCTAGCCCGCTATGTGGAGAGGCAATGGCGGGGCTGGCTTGAACTCAGCCGTGATTGGTCTGCTCTTCCTGTGCCAAGCCCCAATGTGCCTATGGAGACCTGGCGCATGATGCACCGTGGAAGCGCCGGTCACCGCCAGAAGGTCTTTTGCGTGTTTATTGCGGCACGGCCTAGTGAGGTGCCGGCCGAGCGCGCGTGGCGGTATCAAGATGACGGTGAGTCGGACTGGCAGCCATTTACAGCGGCTGACTCGGGAGGTCAGCGCGTTGGCGATATCGTAAAGCAACTTGAAACTTGCGGCATCGCAAATGTCGAAAAATGGCCTTTTCAGTATTTTGTGACGAGCATGTCCGATGCGTTGGACGCAGTCGGCTCCCGCTATCCCATAGTGGTCGTCGTAGATCCCTGGAGCGTAACTAGGCTTCCTATTTATGCAGGAGCGTTAAAAGCTTTTGCGCAACAAGAACTGCAACGCGACCTATCTGCAATCCCAGTAGTCATATTGGACGTCGGCGATTCAGAGGACGTTAGGACGGATTTCGAAGAACGTATCGCGTCAGTATTTGACCGCAAGCGCTGGCAGCGCAGGCTCGCGCAAAAGGACCTAGAGGAAGGTCTCTCGTTGAGCGTAAAGCTGATGCAGCTCAATATTCGCAACGCGCGCGCAGATAACCTACCGCAAACTGGCAACTTGCCGCCGCGCATCAACGCGATCTAGAGAGCGTTCCACCATGAGCGAGAAGAAAACTGAGACATCTCAACGACTAGGCGAAGTGATCACCTTTTACTCGTATAAAGGCGGAACAGGTCGATCTATGCTGCTAGCCAACGTTGCTTGGCAGTTGGCAAGCGCGGGCCAAAAGGTTTTGCTCATAGATTGGGACCTTGAAGCCCCAGGCCTGCATCGCTACTTCAGGCCATTCCTAGGAGAGGACGTGGAGTTGCGCGAGCAACGTGGCGTTCTGGAATGGGTTACCGATTATTGGGAAGCGCGAATCGACGCACCGAATGTGAGTGTGGCAGACCTTGTGGTCGCGGAGGCAGATCCTAGGAACTACGTGCGCCGGCTGAATACTGAGGGTTTCATCAACGATGGCTCCATCGACCTAATGTGTTCAGGCCGCCAGGACCGGCATTACGCCCAAGCTGTTGCAGACTTTGACTGGACGCGTCTGTACGAGAAGCTCAGCGGGGAGGAGTTCATCGCAGTCGCGAAGGAAATGCTTGTTGGCGTGGATGGCTATGATTACGTGTTGGTTGACTCGCGCACCGGGGTCAGTGACACCTCTGGCTTCTGCACCGTAGCTTTGGCCGACACCTTGGTTGTCTGTTTCACATACAACAACCAGTCAGTCATTGGAGCGAGTAATGCAGCACGAGACATCACACAGCAAGCTCATAACCTGCGCGAACGGCAGCAGGCGGGCTCGGGCTCTCACCGGCAGCGCAGACGCTTTAGGCTTTTTGCGGTGCCGAGCAGGGTAGACGACCTAGACCGCGAGCGCCTAGAGAGAAGAGAACAGCAGGCATGGGGGTTGTTCAACAACCTGCTAACGGATGTCTCAAGTGATCAGCGTGATGCGTACTGGGGCTCGGTAGCCATCCGAAATCATGGGCAATTTGCCTATGAAGAGGTGCTAGCCGTTTGCATGAACCGGGCGACCGAGACCCAGGGCATGCTGGGGTCTGTCAGCAACATTACGCGAGAGCTTACTGACGGACGCTTTTGTGAGCCCAATTCGCTAACTGACGAGCAGCGCCGCATTTTGCGGGAGGCGTTCTCCGCCCATGCGAACAACGCGTTGGAACAAGCACAGGACGTTTGGTCGACAGTGCTGGCCCGACTTCCAGAACCCTCAGCTAGAGATTCGCTTTTGCAAACCTGCTTCCCTCTTCTGGTACAGCTTTATGAGGTAGCTCCTCTACCAGAGCGTGTCGTCACGGAATCGGCCGCCCCGGTACTGCGCGTCTCGCTGTCAGATCTGGATATGACGCCTCGGGAGCGTCAAATGGCCGACTTGCTTACTGAAGCCGGTATCACACAGCGCCGTATAACTCAGGACGGTCAGCGCGCATTGAGGATTTCGCACGACTCCGTGTTAACTCATTGGAAGAGCTTGCGCGAGCGCCTTTTGGAACAGCTGCCGTTTATGGAGGCGCGTGACCAAGTGGCCAAAGCACGTAGCTCTTGGGAATCTGCCGGAAGCACTTTCGAGGGACTAAGCGCGTTGGTAGGCGACGTAGCTGGACTAGACTTTGACGACGAGCAGGCGGCGTGGCTCGGTCGCCCAAATTTGAAGTTCTTGGCTGCAATACGTGCGGCACACTCGGCCCAGGACCGAGAGCAGAGCTTGCGGATGCAGGTCGCGAAGTTGCAAGATGCTGAAAGAACTGCACGGGCTGAATGGGATACGTTACGTAGTCGTCTAGAGCATTTCTACGAAGACCGCTTGGCAAAGCACACAATAGAAGTACAAGAACACACCGCAACGGCAACACGACGTCAATATCGCGCCGTCCGTTACGCAATCTTTCTCGGCTTTCTGTCAATCTTGCTTCCGGTGGCGGTAGAGTGGAGAGCAAGAGCGTCAGTGCAGGCGATAGCAGAGAAGCGAGACGCCGCGGTCCTTGAAAATCGCCAGACCGCAGCTCAATTGCTCGCACTGCAGGCTAAAGTTCAGGACGATGCGGCATTGCTGGCCTATGGTATCGGCTACGATCACATGACGCGGTTTCCGGCCAGGCTAAGGCGCCTAGACTTAGCCATTAACGCGTTCAGTGAAGCAATAAAGGCCAACCCGCAGTTCGCCGAAGCCTATCAGGCAAGGGCCGTAGCACGCGCAAGGAGCGGTGATAAAGATAAACTTGCTGAGATCGCCGATTGGGCCGAATACTGTAATCTGCGGCCGAGTCTGGATCGCCGCATCAAGTTTCTCAGCTGGGCCTTGCTCACGCCTGGAGCGGACAAGGGGCTGTTGCGCAACCAACTCACTAAGCTGGTCGACGATAGCCGCGATCCCGCCTATAGAGATATGTCTCCTGCCGAGGCTGCGCGCCGGCTAACCTCTCTTCTCGACCGGATTCCCACGGATCTGCGGGCTGACGCTGAAGCTGCGGCTGCTGCGCTGCGCTCAACGTCTTCCGTAACGTCCGGCGCAAGGCCAGAGGGTGTTTCAACAAAGTCCACTTTGAAAGGCTTCGATCAGCCGAAGAAGACCGCGGGTCCCGTGGTCCCAAAGGTTCCATCGGACGCCTCGTCCGCGAATCGCATCGTCGAAGAAGAGGAGGCAAGAGCCCGCGCTGCCATAGAAGCCCGTTCCAAAGCTCCTCCGCGCGTGTCCAATGCGCGTCCTAACGAGAGCATCGATGCACAACGACAGTCGCTGCGCATTGACAAGGACTATGGCGTTTCACCGCCGACGGAGTTATCAGGGTCCGGTGCACGTGCATTCAGGGCTCCGGTACCAGCCGCGAAGTAACTCAGGCTATCTGCCTATGGCACAACGCTAAGCGTTCATTCAACACGCGTCAGAAAAGGTCAAAAAGCAGCCCATTGTGATGGGTAGCTCGACGTCCCCCCAAGAATCAGTAGCATAAAGGTTTAGAGTCCGGCCCTGAAAAGGAGGTTGGACGTGAAGAAGCGGTTCTCGGAAGCGCAGATCATCGGGTTCCTGAAAGAGGCCGATTCGGGGGTGTCGGTCAAGGAGCTGTGCCGACGGCACGGGTTCTCGGAAGCGAGCTACTACCTCTGGCGCAGCAAGTTCGGTGGGATGGATGTGTCCGACGCGAAACGACTCAAGGCGCTCGAGGCCGAGAACGCCCGGTTGAAAAAGCTGCTCGCGGAGTCTGTCCTGGAGAACGAAGTGACCCGGGAAGCGCTGAGAAAAAAGTGGTGACCGCACCAGCAAGACGGGAACTGGTGCGGTGGATGCAGGGTAAGGGCCTGTCGGAACGCCGCGCCCTGAAGGTCGTTCGCATGAGCGCCAGTTCGCTGCGCTACGAGCCCAGACCCGATCAGAATGTGGCACTGCGCCAGTCAATCGTCGAGCTCGCGCAACGCCACCGGCGCTACGGCTCGGAGATGATCTACCTGAAGTTGCGGCAGGCCGGCGAACAGGTCAATCACAAGCGCGTGGAACGGCTGTACACGCAGGAAGGACTGCAGGTTCGGCGGCGACAGCGCAAGAAGATCCCGGTTTCCGAACGGCAACCATTGATCAGACCCGGCGCCGCAAACGAGGTCTGGTCAATGGACTTCGTATTCGACCGGGTCAGTACCGGAAGGTCCATCAAGTGCCTCGCCATCGTCGATGACGCGACCCATGAGGCGATCGCAGTCATCCCAGAACACAGCATCGGAGGTGAACGCCTGACGCGCCTGCTTGACGAGATCTGCGCGCAGCGGGGAAAGCCAGCAATCATTCGTACCGACAACGGCAGGGAGTTCACCGGCAAGGCGATGCTCAACTGGGCGTACCGCAACCAGGTCGCGTTGAAGCTGATCGAACCCGGGAAGCCGAATCAGAACGCCTATGTGGGTATTCCGGCGCAACGTGACCGCTGAATCCGGCGAACGTGACCGGTCTGTCCGGTTGAACGTGACCGGCGAATCCGGCTGAACGTGACCGATCCGGAGCGATGTCCGGATCCGGCGGTCACGATCCCGGAACGATCGGTCACGATGCCGGACAGGCCGGTCACGTTGCCGGACGGCACTGCGTAGATCTCAACCCAGGGCCCGTATCGTTCGGTCTTTTTGATCGGAGGAGCGGTGCCCGCAACGAGGATGGACCTACGCATGATCAAGGAAGCACTTCGCCTGAAGCTTGAGGCTGGGCT
>JBIITW010000097.1:0-17558 GCA_044340265.1 Burkholderiales bacterium
TCGGGCGGATCGCCGCCGCAAGGGCCTTGCGGTCCTTCCAGCTCGCATAGGTCAGGCTGTTGCTGATCAGGTGCACGATGCAGGTCTGCAGCGTCGTGGCCGGGAACACCGCGCCCAGCGCCTCGCCGATACCCTTCAGGCCGTCGGTCACCGCGATCAGGATATCGCCCACCCCGCGCGTCTTCAGCTCGTTGAACACGCGCAGCCAGAACTTCGCCCCTTCGGTGTTCTCGATCCACAGGCCCAGCACCTCGCGCGTGCCGTCGGGAAGCACGCCCAGGGCCAGGTAGACGGCCTTGTTTCGCACCACCGCCTCTTCACGGATCTTCACTCGCAAGGCATCGAAGAACACCACCGGATACATCGGCTCCAGCGGCCGACCCTGCCAGGCGGTCACCTCGGCCATCACCTCGTCGGTGACCGAGCTGATGAAATCCGGCGACACCTCGGTGCCGTACTGCTCGGCCAGGAAGCCCTGGATTTCGCGCACGGTCATACCGCGTGCATACATGGCGACGATCTTGTCGTCGAAGCCGGTGAAGCGACGCTCATGCTTCGGGATCAGCAGGGGCTCGAAGCTGCCCTGGCGGTCGCGCGGCACTTCGATGCGCACCGGACCGTCCTCGGTGAGCACCGTCTTGGCCGTCGCGCCATTGCGGTGATTGGTGGCGTCCTCGGGCTTGGCAGCCCCCGGCGGATAGCCCAGGTGGTGCGACAACTCGGCGCCCAGCGCGCGTTCGATCAGCGCCTTCTTGAACGCCGACGATATCTCCTGGACCGCCTCGGCACTCATCGGACCGGTCACGAACTGGTCAATGAGCTCTTTCGGAATGGCTGGCATCCGCGCCGCTCGGGCCTCGGCCACCTTCGTCGTTTTCCTGCTTGGCATACATGCTCCTCATCGTCATGATATGCCTCGCACACAAAATTCCGGACACCCTCGATTCTGGGGCCGCTCGGGCCTCGGCCACCTTCGTCGTTTTCCTGCTTGGCATACATGCTCCTCATCGTCATGATATGCCTCGCACACAAAATTCCGGACACCCTCTGCTCAGCTAGGTATCTCTTTAGCTATTATATTTATCGAACCCGAATAGCGCTTCCGTTGCAACTCTGTTGGGCTTCCCGATGACTCAACTTCCGCATCCACATCTACATCTACAACATCTACATCTCACGCGGATCTACGATAGCAACTGCTCAGATCTAGCCCACCCCTTTCTTTTCTACAGTGCCTGAACGCCGGGAAACGACTCGCCAGCGGACCGTCATACCAATGTTGGTCGGGCAGATAAGGCTCGCGGGCCGTCGCGCCACAATACTGACCCCCGGAGGCACCTGTGAGGTCACTGCGCCAAACGGCTGTCTCGCCGCGTTGATTGACCTGGTAGACGGCATTCGTTCCGTTGATGAGGTCGTAGCGAGCCTGGCTGTAAACTGGGATCGGCACTGTGTGCGCGAACTGATCAGAGTTCTGTTCGATCAGGGCGCGCTGGTAGATTGCCGGGAAGTCATCATGGCTTACTGGCGGTATGTCCAGAATCCGCCCACTCTCGCCGCGGGCCCCATGGTTCATGACGGGACCGCCTTGATCGACGAAGTGGTACACGCCGCCACCGTTCGCGAGCGTACGACCTATCGTCGTGCCCTGCCCCCGCTGCTCGGAAAACTGCTGGAGCAACGAGCCAGCGCCGCCGCTTTTCAGCCCGGGGCTCTCACGCCAGAGGATCTGACGTCCCTTCTTGGCGCGGCCTACGCGTTCCAACCACACCGTACGGGCGCTCATCGTACGGTGCCTTCGGCCGGCGCCCTCTCGCCACTGACGCTCTTGGTGCATATGCCAGCTTCCTCCCCAGGATTGGCTGCGGGCACCTATCGCGCCCATTATCGAGTGGATGGCTCCGTCGGCTTGGTGTCGATCAGCGGGGATACCAGGGCATTTGCTGCGTGCTTCGCAGATCTGGATGTGCTTCGATTCGCTCATGCCGTAATTGTTATCACCGCTGATGTTTCACGATGCGCACGTAAATATGGAAACAGGGCGCTGCTCTATGTTTGCCTCGAAGCCGGGCATGCGTTGCAGAACGCTCAACTCGCGGCGGCAGAGTTACGCATCGGCGCCCGCGAGATCGGTGCGTTCGCCGAAGGCAAACTGCAGCAGGCGCTGGGCCTGCCCGACGCGCTGATGCCTCTGGCCGTACTTGCTGTGGGGAGACCTGCAGCGCCGGTTAACCTGGGGCCTCCGCGGCGTTTCCGCGGCGAATGGGTCGACTCCTCTGTCACGACGCACCCGCTCCCATTCCATCTGCGGATGATCGAACTGGTAGACCCTGAATTGGACATGGACGCCTGCTGGGGGCGGGATGTGAATCCGTTCGTTGCCGATGACAAGGCGCGTGCTGAAGCGTTCGAGCGATTGGCGGTGACCCTGCCCGTAGGCCTGCGTAGAGCGCGCCTGTGCGAACTGCGTGGCGCCGTCGATCCCCGTCACGTGGTGCGCTATGCTCATGTGGAGTCGGCCAATGCGCTGCGACGTCCTGACCGCTTCGGTGACAAGACGCTGTGGTGGTGGAAGATGGCGCGTGATCACTGGACCGGAAGGCGCGCTTGGCTGGTAGCGGACCAGGTCTACTTTGGGAAAGACCTGCGGCGCCAGTTGTCTTCAAAGCCCTTCTATCTCGCGACGACGTCAGGTGTCGCGTGTTATCCGACGTTCGAAGGGGCCTTGGAGCGGGCGGTTCTGGAACTGATCGAAAGGGATGCATTCATGCGCGCATGGGTGCAGCGCTCGCTTCTTCCGGATGTTGCGCCCGCACGAATTACTGCGCATCAGCGCGAGCGGCTGCGTACTCTGCGTGGCCTCGGGTACCGTGTCGCAACAAAGCGCTTGCCATCCGCATACGCGCAGTGTGCGCTGGTGTTCTGCCAGAGCGCACTGCACGGATGGACCGTGGTGGGGACCGCCGCGGCATACAGTCTCGACCATGCGGTGGAGCAGGCGATGATGGAAGTCGAAGCGGTGGTGCTGGTCGCTGGGGAACAGATGCCGGCGCCCGCACGCGGCTTCCTGCCGAAGCACGTGAAGACGCCGGTTGATCATCGCGAGCTTTATCGGTGCCGGCGATACTTCAGGCGCGCCGATCGGTTGGGAGAACCCTGGCACACTGCGGAGGCCGACCGACAAGGCGTCACGCCAAAGGACTGGGCTGGATTACAGGCCAGGCTGGTGGAGACAGGCCTACCTCTCTATACCGTGGACTTGACGCCTTCCGACGCAACACTACACGGAGGACGCTGTCCGCTAAGTGTGGTACGCGCGATCGTTCCGGGCATGGTATCGATGGCTTTCGGCTATGGCGAGCAACCCGTGGTGGAACTGCGCGGACGCAACACACGGCAGTCGGCGAGTCGGATAGCGTTTCCCCATCCTTTCGCGTGAGCCCTGCCGACGTTCGATAACTTTCCTGGCCCCACGGTCGTGCACAGTATCAGTAGTCGGAGCGCTCCGCTTTTGGGTCGCCAAAGGGGTTGCACTTAGCCTCTCCGCGCGATTACAGTACCGCTAAGTGACAGTCAGCATTCGGATTCTTACCACTGACAATTCTGAGTTACCCCTTTGCCCGGAGGTATTCATGCAAAAAGCGGTCAAGGCATCCAAACCGAAGGCTCCCGTTCCTGTCAAGTTTTCGTGGACGGTGAGGCGCACAGGCAAAGCGTCCGTCCCGGTCAAGATCCCGACGGGATGTTGTGGCGGCAAATAGTTCGTGTACAACGCCACTTTAGGCGCGCTACCTGTCATCGCAGAGAAACTCGCGATGACGGTGGACATCGAGCGTTTGCGCTTGCACGTCGAGCAGCATGTGGTGCCGATCGGGCCGCCAGTCATGCAGTCTGCATCGTTCGGGGGCTGGAGCGTCCTGTCGCAGACCGGACGCTGGGCGGACGGGTGGGAAAAGGGCCATCGATGCGTCTCGACACGTGCTGATGGAACGGTATGCTTCGATCCCTTACTGGCGAAGCAGTTCGGGCTTCGGCATGATTGGAGCTACGACAGGCCGACGGAGATTTGCAACGGGTACCTCGCAGACGTACTCCAGCAGATCATTGACCTTGGCTTGTACCCGAGACGGGCGCGCATCGCAATCCTCGAGCCTGGCGGATCGTCGTCGCGTCATCGAGACGGTCCTGACAACACGTACGCCGTTCGTTTGCACATTCCCATCGTCTCCAATGCTTTGTGCACCTTCGAGACCGATGAGGGCACGTTGCATATGCCCGCGGACGGTAGTGCCTATCTCGTGGGCGTGAATCGGATGCACCAGATTTTCAATCGTAGTGATGAACGACGATTCAATCTGCTGATCCAGGTCTGGGACACGCGGCCTGTGTCGCAGAATTTTGCCTTCATGGGCGACGTCTCAGACCTGTCCCTGGAAGCTGACGTGCTCAACGACGCGATAACCTCGGCCGGTTGAGCCGCCCCACCGGTCGATCGGCCCCAGGCGTCTGACATGCGATCGAAGCGCAGCGTGCTCATTCTGGGCTCGCACAGTGGATATAGCCGGTCCAAAGGGCGCCATCTGAGCGAAAGCGCGGCCTCCCTGGGCCTCCTTCCGGTAACAGCGCTGGCGCGGCACACCACGGGCGTCTTGATCACGAGCGACTCGCGCGCGTTGGATGCGGCCTTGATCTGCAAGACCTATGGACTGTCCGGGCCCAGTCTCGAAGCCGCGGTGGTGCTTTCCAGCAAGGCGCTCGCGTACAACTACCTCGCTGCGTGTGGGTGTCGCGTGTTGCCATGGACGATTCCTCGCGAGTGGGCCGATCTCTCCTGTAGCCTGGCTGCGAAGGTGATCCTGAAACCCGAGCGAGGCAGCGGGCAAGTAGGGCCACACCCGTGGAGTTATCGCGTCTTCGATGATCTGGGGGATTTTGCTGACTTTCTGCGAAAGCGTCGACTGGTTCGCCGCTTCTTCGAGTATCAGCGTTCGCCTAGCGCTGAATCTGGGCGTTACCTTGCCATGGAGTTCGTTCCTGGACCAAAGCAGTTTGGAATCACGGCGGTTTACTCGGGACAGGCTTATCAGGTCTGCAACACGTGGTCGAGCCGTCGAATGCCAGGCTCGCACGTATTCTCCTCGCGTTTCCTGATGGGAGATGAACCGGCAGACATTCCCGAGGCGCTGCGCGTGTTTGATGCGGTGCTTGAGCTGGGGTGGAAACGGGCAATGCTTTCAGTCCAGTTCGTACAGAAGGGGACCGTCCTCTATCCCATCGACATCAACCTGCGCGCTTCCAGCGTCTTCGATCTCGCTGTAGGTCGGCTCGGACAGGGATTTCACCTGCAGGCGCTGCGATGCATGTTCGGCGACGCGGTTCGTATCGACAGCGGGCTCCCTCAACCGTATCTGGGCGTCGTTCGCGTTCCGGTTCCGCTCGAATCAACCCCTCGGCGCGCGCTCTTTCCTCGCACGGTGACGCCTTTGCTCACGCGTATCCGTTTCGATCCGGCGCGTCCTTACGATCATTCGCGTGCCTATCCGGTTTTCGCGTTTGCGTGCCGTAGCGAACGTGAATTTCTGCGCCGTTCGGACCAGGCAATCGCCGAGACGCGGATCTGCGCTGAAGGCGTGCGGGCGCCCTAAGCGGTCAGTTCCATGCGCGAAAGACCGGCGTTCCTGCCACCTCGGCGGGGCAGGCGGGCGCGTTCGATGCAGGAGAGGTTGAGGATGGCGATGGCCGCTCGCCAGACGGCGCCGCCCCCTTCTCTCGGTGCCCTGCGTTTGTCACGTCAAACAGCGTTCTGAAAATCGCCGGATAGACGTCCGTATGGACAGCCGGATTGCAATTCATCTCCAGAAACCACACGACGTCCTGTTCATCGATCATCGCATCCACTGAATACAGGGTACCTTCCCGGATGGACTGCGGGATGAGATGGAAAAAACGCGGCCCGGCTGCGTACAACTGCGCAACAACGGATGATTGGCGCATTGCGTGCAGTTGCCCTGAGATTGGCGTACCCTTGGCTAGCCTGGACCCGTAGCGGAAGTCGATCATGGCCTTTCGTTCCGGCGCCAAAACATCATCCAGCGATAGATCCTGCCAGGCCAAGCAATGCTCGACAGAGAGCCAATTGACGGGTGCGCTTTCACGGGAAGCGGACGAGAGGACCTGTGCTCTTAGTGGCGTGCTGCCGTCGCCGATCACGCTCGGCATCTCCTCGATTTCCAATGCGATCGGTTCTTCATTCCAGAACCATGTCTTCGCGATCTTGCCTGGCATGAACGCCTCGTAGAATTCGCCGGCCTTCAAGGCGGGCTTGCGCTCCGATCGCTTGAACGGACCTCGAATCTGTCTGCCGAATGACTCTTTAGCGCCCTTGACGAGTACGCCGTCGCGATGCTCAAGCGCCAGCTGTCCCGTGGACGGTAGCTTGAGCCCCAAGGAAGCGCATGTCGCCTTGAATGCCCTCTTGTCGATCGCCTCTGACCATCGCTTGTTGAAGTAGGGAAGCCAGCCGATGAAGCCAATGGATTTGGAAGACAAGGTGGGGCTATAGGTGAACCGCCCGTCGACCTGATTGATAAACTGAGGAGTCAATCGATACACGCGGTTCGCCGCACGCACTTCGAGCTGACAGGTCTTGGCATCCATAATCGCCGTTCCCCGCAGCGCACTCAGACAATCGTTCACCGCCAGGAGGTGCTTCAACATACTCGTCGATGGCATGAGGTCCTCGCCGTGCTCTTGGTAAACTGAATGATCTGGCTCCCGGCCACGGCCGCGGGCTTTAGGCTCGCGACGAGTGGAATACCCCCGATTTCCCCGGAACGCATCCATTAATGCCACTATGGCAGCTAGAGGTGTGCGATGGCAACAGGGGCACGACGAGCGTTTACACTGGCTAGAGGCGAGGAAATCCCCCTCCACAGTCTCCGACTTGGCGCTGGCGGACTGCCGGGCGGACTGAATCATCCTATCCCCTACAACCCGCGTGTAGCGTAGGACTTGACGCCTCTTCGGGGCGCCAGTACGAACCACTCCCAAGTAGGTCGGTGTCCACGGAACCGGCAGCCCCCACGCAGCGCTGCGGGCGCTTTCGCTCGACCACGCAGCCTGACCAAAGAGCAGACCGACAGTTCTGCGGCAGCATCGACGGACGTGCTCGTCATGTGATCACATGACGACGCCAAAGCGCGCCAGATGAACTCCGATTCCAGCCGGAGCCGTGCTCGCATAATCACCGCGAGAAGAAATTCATCGCCTGTGAACGTGTGGCGAACCCGCAGTTGACCGCCCAGAGCACGCGGAAGTACAGTATTGGAGTACGGAAAACGTGGTGTGAACTTCGCAGTCGCCAGTCGCAAATGCCGCACCAGGACGAGATGCTCACCGTCGGGGCAGTTTCGACGCCGGGAAGCGCGCCTTTCCCGTACCTCATCATGTATCCGTACGACGCGAAGCTCGGCTTCGTGCAGCGGGTGAACGACACGGACGCAGCGCGCGAGAAGCTGCTCGGATAGGACCCAGGTGATGCCCGCATTCCGCACTCCCTTGGCAGGCGCGATCCTCTGCGCATTGCTGCAACTCCCCGCCCACGCGTCGGATGCATATCCGCAGAAGCCGATACGCATGGTGGTGCCGCAGGCGGCCGGAGGAAACACCGATCTCATCGGCCGCATGGTCGGCGAGCATCTGAATCGCGCTTGGAACGTGTCCGCCATCATCGACAATCGCGGCGGCGCCGGCGGGAACATCGGCAACGAGATCGTGGCGCGCGCTGCGCCCGACGGGTACACGCTGCTCGTCGCCTCGCCCGCGCTGGTCACCAGCCCGGCGCTCTACTCGAAGTTGAACTACGACGCGACGAAGGACTTTGCCCCCATCGGCATCGCGGCACTCGTGCCGCAGGTGCTGGTCGTGCATCCATCCGTTCCCGCGAAGAGCGTGAAGGATCTGCTCGAGCTCGCGCGGCAGAAGCCGGGCAGCCTCAACTACGCGGCGCCCGGCGCCGGTAGCGGGCCGCACGTGGCCGCCGCGCTCTTCGTGAGCATGTCCAAGGTGAAGGTCGAGCACATCGCCTACAAGGGCACCGGCCCGGCGATCGCCGACCTCCTTGCTGGGCAGGTGCAGATGCAGTTCGGCGGCCTTCCTGCGCTCATGCCGCACATCAAGTCAGGCAGGATGCGCGCGCTCGCCATCTCCACCGCCAGGCGCGTACCGTCACTGCCGGACCTCCCGACGGTCGCGGAGTCGGGACTGCCCGGGTACGACACGGCTGGCTGGGTCGGGCTCGCAGCGCCTGCGAACACCCCGCGAACCGTCGTTTCGGCGTTGAGCGATCAGCTCACGCAGTTCAAGCGGACACCGGAAGTTCGCGAGCGCTTCGCCGAGATGGGGGCCGAACCCATCGACAGCTCACCCGAGCAGTTTCTCGCCTTCATCCTGAAGGAAGTGCCGCAGTGGAAGAAGGTGCTGAGGCCAGTCGAATGACCGTACGCACGCAAGGAAGCGAGCCATGTCCCAGATCGTGAACATTTCCCAACTCCGGAACTTCTATGCGTCCGGAGAGACGCCTGCCGACGCAGCCGACGCCGCCCGTGTCGACCTGCGGATGGTGTTCGGCCGCTCGGTGGCACTCGCGGTGGGTGTCTGTGAGCCTGATTACCACCCCGCGCCGCAGATACATGCCTCCGAGGAGATCACCTACGTCGCACACGGCGAGCTGTGGGTGTACGTGGACGGCACCGGATATCTGCTGCGCGAAGGCGACGCTATCCGCGTGCCGCGTATGAAGATGCACTGGATGTGGAACCGCTCGGGCGCGAAGTGCACGTTCTACCAGTCGAACTGCTCGCCCGTCGCCGGCGATCCGGACGTGCGACAGTCGCGGTCGGCGTTGTTCGACGAAGGCGAGGCGATGCCCGTCGACTATCCGCGCGTGGTGTGGCTCGCGCGCAAGTACGCGGACGAAGCCGAGAGCAGGAACGAGGCGCCGGCGGAGGGGCCGCTGGTCGCGCGCGCCGCCGAGCTCAAGACCAGCGTGCATTCGGGCGCCATCGGCGCGGCTGCCTCCGGAAAACTCACGTCGAAGTGCGTCCACGGGCTGGAGCACAACATGACGATCGCGACGCGCAAGGGCGGCTATCACTCGGTGCCGCACATTCACGACGCCGAGCAGATCCACTACATCGTCAGGGGCGACATCAAGATCTACACGCCGGAGAACGGTTTCGATTGCCGCGAGGGCGATTTCAACATCGTGCCGCGCAACATGCCGCACTGGGCACATGTCACGGCTGACGACGAGAACATCCTGTTGCAGGTGCACACGCCGGTCCTCGGTTCGGCGGCGAATCGCAAGGCGCTCGTCGGCCCCGACGAGCACGTGGGGCCCATCCCGACCGTCTACAACATGACGCCATGGGCCGCCGAGGAGATCATGCAGGTCGAGGAGAAGTTCGCCGGCGCGATGCGGCGTACGTGATCCAGGACCTCGGGTCGTTGTAGCGTCAGCCGGCGGGGCGCGCAGGCCTGGCCCGCCGGGGCGCGCCCTTCCCTGCCGCCTTGGTGGCCGGCTTCGTGGCCGGCTTCGCTCCATCCGGGCTGCGCACCAGCAGCACCGGGATCGGCGAGCTGCGCACCACGCTCTCGGCATCGCTGCCCATCAGCAGGTGGCTGAAGCCACGCCGGCCATGGGTGCCGAGCACGATCACGTCGGCCTTCCACCGGCCCGCATACTCGACGATCATTTCAGCGATCGGGAACCCGCGGTTCTCGATCAGCGCGCTTCGCGCCTGCACGCCGCGCTTCGCTGCACGTGCGAGCGCCTTCTGCAGCACCTCCTTGCCCGCCTCGCGCAGCATGCCGAACAGGTCATCCGCATAGGCTGCGGCCTCGGGGTACATCGCCAGTGCCGTGGGCTCGATCACGTGAAGGACGCACAGCTGCGCCGCGTCGCCCTTGGCCAGCTTGATCGCTTCGTCGAGCCCGCGGGTCGAGGTTTCGCTGTCGTCGATGGCAACCAGAATCTTCCGGTACATGTGTCGTCTCCTGTGGGATGCGGCAGGCGATGCCTGTCAGGGTCAGTGTAGGCCGTGCGCTGGCCGCAGTCTTGATTCGCATCAAACCGGCGGACGATGGCCGGACTTGCTAGGATGCCTGCCACGCGCACCCATGAGGAGAACCCGCGATGATCCAGCAACCGGCACGCCCGCATGTCCGCCCCGTCCCGCAGCTCGACGCTCGTCCCGATGGCAGGCGCCGCGGCATTGCGGCCAGCCTCGCCCTGGTCGCCGCCCCCTGGGGCCTGCTCTCGACGCTGTCGGGTTGTGCGACACAGCCGCAGGCGATGGACGTCGACAAGGTGCTGGCCAGTCCGAGGCGGCCCGACACCGATCGCAAGGCCGATGCCCGGCGCCAGCCGGCCGACCTGCTGCGCCTGGCCATGGTGCGCCCGGGCATGCGCGTGCTGGATATCTGGGCCGGTGGCGGCTACACCACCCAGGTGATGTCGGCCGCGGTGGGCGATACCGGCAGGGTCTTTGCGCACACCCCGACGCCGCGGCCGGCGCTCGATACACGCGTCGCGGCACCGTCATCGAACATCGAACTGCTGCTGCGCCCGTCGGACGATCCGTTCCCCGCGGATGCGCCACGCGTCGACCTGGTCACGCTGATCCTGTCCTACCACGACATCGTGAACACGCCGACCGACCGACTGAAGATGAACCGTGCGCTGCTCGCCGCACTCAGGCCGGGTGGCCGGCTGGTGGTGATGGACCATTCCGCGCGCGCCGGCGCGGGGCTCACCGGCACCAGCACCTTCCATCGCATCGAAGAGGCGACGATGCGCAAGGAGATCGAGGCCGCCGGCTTCGTGTTCGAAGCCGACAGCCAGGCCTGGCGCAACCCGACCGACACCCGCGACATGCACTACAACAAGGCGACGCCGTTCAGCGACAAGTTCGCGCTGCGCTTCGTGCGGCCGCGGTAGCGGTTCAGGCGACGAGCTGCTTCACCAGCGCATCGACTTCCTTCAGCGTCACTTCACGCATCTCGTCCTCGGTCAGGTTGCTGATCGGGTGCGGCAGTTCGATGTACGGGTGGCCCGCCATGCCCTTGGAGCGGAACTGGAAGATGCAGGCGTTGCGGAAGGCCTGCGTGATGATCACGGTCGCGGGGATGCCGCGTTTCTCGAATTCAACGGTGTCGTGCACACTGCACAACGTGCAGGACCCTCACCCACCCACCGCAGCGACGGCCAGGTGGGCCTCCTGCGCGAGTTCGTCGATCAGCTGGTCGGTGGCCGGCTTCGAGTAATGCTCCTTGCGCCGGATGATCACCTTCGCCACGCCATGGCGTTCGCGCAGCACCTGCGCGACCGTCTCGAGGATCAGGCTGCCCTGCTCCTTGGTGTTGTCGATCATCGCGACGACCTTGCCGGCGAGGTCCATCGGACGCGGTGCGAGGGCGACCGGCGGACGGTTGCCACCGGCCGTCGGATCGATGAAGGGCAAATCGTTCATGGTTCGGTTCCTCCGAGGGGTGTTCGGTTCTTCAACGAGAGACGTCGTATGCGCCGTGCACCGCACGGCTGCCGCCACTCCAGCCATGGCAGATCGCGGTACAGGGGCCCCAGCCACCGGCGACGATCAGTTGCAGGTCGACCGGGTCTTTCAGCGTGGGGATGAAACAGGCATCGTCGTCCGGGTCGACCTTGATCGGGAACTGCAGCGCGCGTTCACGCCGCCAGTTGCCGCCGCGCTTCAGATCGCCGACCGTGCGCCCGGCGCGCGCCACCAGCCAGTGGTGCACGTCGGCGCGGCTCATGCCGGCCTGTGCGCAGATCGTCGCATGTTGCGGACCCATCGCGACCACCATGTCCGAACGGGCGTGCATGTTCCATGAACCGAGCGCGGTCATGCCGTCGGCGATGCCGGTCAGCAGGCGCTCGGGCTCCTGGCTCACGTCGTCGAAATGCAGGCGCGGGCTTTCCACCATCGCGCAGGTGATCACGTCGTCAGACGCGGCATGGCCCTTCGACTCGGCAAGACTCTGCCACGGACTGCGCGCGATGTTCTCGGTGATGCAGGCGGTGTAGCGCATCGGCGTGGCGAAGATGGTCGCCGAGGCGATGCCGGCCATGCCGCCGCCGAGGTTGAGCAGCATCAGCCGGATCGCGCGGCCGACGGTGGCATTGGCGCGAAAGCCGGGCCCGAAGCAGCCGTTGCCGCCGTTCAATCCGATCTTCGCGGCATGCGGGCCATTGACGATCATCAGCGGCGCCACGCCATGCATCGTGCCCTGCACGCCGTTAAGATTGAACTCGTCGCGCAGGATCAGCGGCAGCGCGCCGAGCACGACCGGCAGATAGTCAGGGCGGCAGCCCGCCATCAGGGCGTGGATCGCCGCGATGCGCACCGTCACCGGCTCCATCGCCGGCGGCACGCGGCCGATCGGTTCGTCGGGCTCGCGCCCGGCCAGGGCGGCAACGGCGAGGAACGGCGCCAGCCGCGCCTCGGTAGGCGTCACCACCGGCAGCCCGTCCGACCAGGGCTTCTCGAGGAAGAATTCGAACTCGTCGATCACTGCATCCATTCCTTTAGCGACATCCATCGGCGACATCAGTCTGTACGATAAGTGCCATGCACCGCGCGACTGCCGCCACCCCAGCCATGGGCGACCGCGCTCACCGGCCCCCATCCGCCGGCGACCATCAGGTGCAGGTCGACCGGATTCTTGATCACCGGCACGAACGCGGCGTCATCGGACGGATCGACGCCGATCTTGCGCGCCCGTTCGTCGCGCCAGTTGCCGCCGCGGCGCATGTCCGCCACCTTCATGCCGGCGTTGGCCACCAGCCATTCGTGCACCCGCGCCCTGGGCCAGCCGGCACGGTCGCAGACCGTCGCCTGCTCCGGCCCCATCACCACCACCATGTCCGAGCGCACATGCATGTTCCAGCTGCTCATCGCGGCCATCGTGTCGGCGATGCCGGTCAGCAGCCGCACCGGCTCCTGGCTCACGTCGTCGTAGCAGAGCCGCGGGCTCTCGACCATCGCGCAGGTGATCACGTCTTCATCGGCGCGGTAGCCGCGCGACACGGCCAGCGTCTCCCACGGACTGCGCTCGCCGTTCTCGGTCCAGCAGGCGGTGTAGCGCTGCGGGGTCGACAGCACGGTGGCCGAGGCAAGCCCGGGGATGCCGCCGCCGAGGTTGAGCAGCATCAGCCGGATCGCACGACCGATGGTCGCGTTGGCGCGAAAGCCCGGCCCGAGGCAGCCATTGCCCCCGTGCAGGCCGATCTTCGCCGCGTAGGGGCCGTTGACGATCATCAGCGGCGCCACGCCATGCATGGTGCCCTGCACGCCGTTCATGTTGAACGGCTCGCGCAGGATCAGCGCCAGGCCGCCGAGCACCACCGGCAGATAGTCCGGCCGGCATCCTGCCATCACGGCATGCAGCGCGACATCACGCACGGTGGCGACATTCATCGCCGGTGGCACCGCGCCGATCACTTCGGTCGGATCGCGCTGCGTGCCACCGAGCATCCAGTCGAGCCGCGCCTGCGTCGGTGTCACCACCGGCAGGCCGTCGCTCCACGGCTTGTCGAAGAAGAACTCGAACGGGTCGAGTTCCCCGTCCCTGCTCATTGCGCGGAGAGTTTGGCTGCCTTCACCACCTTGGTGTAGCGCGCGATCTCGGACTCGATGAAGCGGCGGAACTCCGCCGGGCTGTTCGACATCGGTTCTGCGCCCAGCTTGACCAGTGCCGCGGCGTTCTTCGGATCGGCGACCACCCGTGCGGTTTCCTTGGCCAGGCGATCGACGATCTCGCGCGGGGTACCGGCCGGTGCCAGCAGGCCGTACCACTGGGTGACCTGGAAGTCGCCGACGGTTTCGGCGATCGCCGGCACGTCCTTGATCGTGCGCTTGAGCCCGGTGGTGGCGAGGATGCGCATCCGGCCCTGCTGCGCGAACGGAACCACGGCCGGGCCGGTGCCATAGAGCATCGTCGCCTCGCCGGACAGCACGGCCACCACGGCCGGGCCGTTGCCCTTGTAGGGCACGTGCAGCACGTTGATGCCGCCGAGCAGGTTGAGCAGTTCGCCCGCGAGGTGCGGACCGCCAAGTGACCCGCTGGAAGCGAAGCTCAGTTCGCCCGGGCGCTTCTTCGCCAGTGCGATCAGGTCCTGCAGGTTCTTCACCGGCAGCGACGGATGCACGGTCAGGATGTAGTCGGAGGTGGCGATCAGGCTGATCGGCGCCAGGTCGCGCAACGGGTCGTAGGGCAGCTTCGGGTTGGACGCCGGCAGGATCGCGAGCGGCGCCACGTTGCCGAGCACCAGCGTGTAGCCGTCGGCCGGCGCCTTGCTCGCCACCTCGGTGCCGATCTGGCCGCTGGCGCCGGGGCGCGTGTCGACGACGAAGGTCTGCCCGAGCAGTTCACCGAGTGCGTTGGTCGCGATGCGGCCGACGGCGTCGGTGCCGCCACCCGGCGGGTAGGGAAAGATCACGCGCACCGGCTTCGCCGGCCAGGCCTGCGCGATCGCCGTCGCGGGCACGAGTGCCGCCCCGGCGAATGCGAGCGCGAGCAACGGCAGGCGGGATACGGTTCGGGGTGTTGCGTGCTGATGCTTCATGGACGTCCTCCTGGCAGGTCTCTGGATGCGGTGTCGATCGCGGTTTCGATCGTCATGTTCGCGATCGTTCGGGCGGCGAAGTTTACCTGCGAACCCGCCGCGCGCGCCGCCCTCAGCCCTCGACGTGGTTGGCGGGGTCGGCGGTGAAACGATGGAATGCCGGACGCTGCACCAGCTCTGCATACCAGCGCTCGATGTTCGGGAACGACGGCCGCTCCGGCTCGAGCAGCACCCAGCGATGGACCCGGATGCCGATCGGGATGTCGCCGAAGGTGAACCGGTCGCCGACCATGTAGCGGCTGCGCGCGAGCTGGGCCTCGACGATCTCCAGGCGCTTGTCGAATGCCGCCCGCGCCTTCGCCAGGTTGTCCGCATTGCGCTGCGCCACCGGCAGCCGCACCAGCTCCATCACCAGCTCGTGCTGGGGCGGCAGCAGTTCGTTGTTCTCGAAGTCCTGCCAGCGCGTGGCCGAGGCGAAGGTGCGCACGTCGTTGCCGTACATCGCCTCGGGCGCGTACTGCATCACCAGGTACCTGCAGATCGCGTTCGACTCCCACAGCACATAGCCATCGTCGTCGATGGTCGGGATGCGTCCGTTCGGGTTGCGTGCCCGGTACTCGGGCGTGTCGACGACCCCGAACGGCGTGTTGCCCTTCGCGACATGGCCGCCCGCGCCCATCACGCCGCTGGCGAGGATGAACTCGAAGTCGATGCCGATCTCGGCCAGCGTCCACAGCACCTTCTGCGTGCGATTGGACGTCAGGCGTCCCCAGAGCTTCAGCATTGCAACGCCTCCTTCACCGCCCCTGCGGCCCGTGCCGCATCGGCTACCGCATCGACCAGCCGCCCGCCGTATCCGGCACGGACGGCACCGATGGCATACACCCCGGCCATCGGCGTGCACAGCCGCTCGTCCACCACGAGGGCGCCATCGGCCGCCACCGGCAGCCCGGTCCAGCCGCTGTTCGGTGCCAGGCCCACGCACGGATAGACCGCACGCGCCTGCAGCCGCGTGGTGCCGCCCGGCCCGCTGACCTGCACCGCTTCGATGCCGTCATCCCCCTCGATCGCCGTGACCGTGGACTGCCAGTGGATCGACAGCGCGCCCTCGCGGCCGGCGAACGCCTGGTCGAACACCGCCTGTACCGCGGGCCGCGCACGGAAGGTCGAGCCCCGGTGCACGACATGGACGATGCGCGCGTAATGCGCCAGCACGGCAGCCTCCTGCAACGCACTGTCGCCACCGCCGACCACGACCACGTCGGCGCCCTTGACCAGCGGTCCGTCGCAGTCTGCGCAGTGCGACAGGCCGCGATCGACATAGGCGTCCTCGCCCGCGATGCCCAGCGGCCGGCGCGAGGCCCCGGACGCGACGATCACGCAACGCGCCTGATGGCTGCCGGCATCGGTGTGCAGCAGCATGCCGTCGGGGGCCGCCTCGATACCGGTCGCGCAACCGCCCAGGCTCTCCACGCCGGCGTCGGCCGCCTCGGTGATCCAGTTCGCCGCCAGGTCGCTGCCGGAACAGGCTTCACCGCCCTCGCCCGGCCAGTCGATCAGTTCATTGATGCTGGTCACCAGCCCGCCGAACATCATCTGTTCGACGGTGCCGGTGCGCAGCCCCGCGCGCGCGCAGTCGCGTGCCGCCGCGAGCCCGGCGATGCCCTCGCCTACCACGATCACGTCGAAGCTCATCGCGCCACCGTCGCGTACCTGCGCGTCCATTCGCCGCACAGCGCGAGCACCCGCTCGATGTCGGACGCATCGTTGTACATGTGGATCGAGAAGCGCAGCGCGCCACGCCGGATCGACAGCTTCACCCCGTTGGCCGCGAGGTGGTCGTACAGCGACTGCATGCGGCCGTCGTCGGCCGCGTCATGGCCGTCGCCCAGGGCGCCGATCATCACGATCTGGCTGCGCTGCGCGCCGCGCGGCTCGCCGATCAACGGCAGTCCGAGCGCCTTCAGCCCTTCGGCAAGCTGCACCGCGAGGCCGACGTTGTGCGCTTCGATGTTCGCGATGCCGACCCGGTGGATCAGGTCCAGCGCCGCATCGGCTGCGGCGGCGCCGATGAAGTTGTAGTTGCCCAGGTCGAAGCGGCGCGCACCGGGCATCAGCGTGAAGTCGAAATCGCCCAGCGCAGCCTCGCCCTTTTCGCCCAGGTCGACGCCGAAGCGCGCCAGGGACATCGGCGACAGGCGCTCGGCCCAGCGCCGGCGCACATAGAGGAAGCCCATCCCGTACAGCCCGAGCAGCCCCTTCTGCGTCGACACCGCCAGCGCGTCGATGCCGAAGCGCTCGACGTCGCTGTCCATCATGCCCACCGACTGCGCGCCATCGACCATGAACAGCGCGTCATGCCGGCGGCAGGCCTCGGACAACGGCCCGAGGTCGGTGCGGAAGCCGGGCGCGAAACTGACCGCACACACGGTGGCCAGCCGCGTCTTCGCATCGACCGCAGCGGCCATCTCGGCCACCGGATACCTGCCGCCGCGCATCGGGATCGCGCGCACCTCGATGCCGAAGCGGCGGGCCAGGTTGAGCCAGACGTACACGTTGTTCGCATGCTCGAGGTCGGCGCAGACCACCACGTTGTCGCCCGGCTTCCAGTCGATCGCCGTGGCTACCATGTTCAGGCCCTCGGAGATGTTCTTGGTGTAGGCGACCTCGTCCGGGTGGGCATTGACCAGGCGCGCGAAACTGGCGCGGGTGCGTTCGACCAGCGAGAACATCGCCGGCTTGTCACCACCGAGCATGCGCATGTCGAGCTGGCGTTCGATCGCCTCGCGCACCGGCGTGCCGATCAGGCAGCGTCCGGCCACGTCGAGGTAGGTCTGGGACAGCGCCCCGGGATACATCGCGCGTACCTGCGACGGCGTCAGGGGACCGAGGGGAGCCAGGCCCAACCCGG
>JBIITW010000288.1:0-4639 GCA_044340265.1 Burkholderiales bacterium
CAGGGGCGCCCGGCACCGCAGTCGTCGCGCCTGCGGCCACCGGTTCCGGACCGGTGAACAGCAGCGCGGCGCTCGCGGGGCGCGGTCCCATCGTCGCACCGCCGCCCGGTGCCGGCGGTGCCGCTGCCCCGGCCGGTACGCCGACGACTGCCGCAGGCGTGGTGCCGGGTGCAGCCAACACGGCGGTCGCACCGGCGCCTGCCGCGGCCGATCCTTTCCTGGAACAGCGCAGCTACGACGCGGCCCATCAGTTGCGGCGCGTCGGCAACTATGCCGGTGCCATCAGCGCATTCCAGTCGTTCGTCAAGACCTGGCCGAAGAGCCGGCTGGCACCAGCCGCGCAATACTGGATCGGCGATTCGCACTTCAACCTGCGCGAGTATCGGGTCTCGATGGCGAGCCAGCGGCAACTGATCGCCACCTGGCCCGACAGCGAGAAAGTGCCCGATGCGTTGCTGAACATCGCCAGTTCCCAGTCCGAACTCGGCGAAGCAGCCGCGGCGCGCCGTACGCTGGAAGAGCTTGTCGCCCGTTTCCCGTTGTCCGAGGCTGCCGATCGCGCGAAGCGCAGGCTCGCCGCCCGGAAATGAGCCGATGAGCACGGTTGCTCGACCAGCCGCGCCGGCCGCGCTGCCTGCCGACGACGGCCCGGTGGTCCGCCTGCGGATCACCGAGATCTTCTTCTCGCTGCAGGGCGAGACCAGCCGGGTAGGCCTGCCGACGGTCTTCGTGCGCCTGACCGGTTGCCCGCTTCGCTGTGGCTACTGTGATACCGCCTATGCATTCCATGGCGGCCGCATGATGGACCTCGCAGCGGTGCTTGCCGAAGTCGAGTCATACGGCGCGACCTACGTGACGGTGACCGGTGGCGAGCCCCTGGCCCAGCGCGCCTGCCTCGACCTGCTGCGCGCACTGTGCGATCGCGGGTTGTCGGTTTCGCTCGAGACCAGCGGTGCGCTGGACATCTCGGGCGTGGATGCACGGGTGTCGACCATCCTCGACCTGAAGACCCCGGGTTCGGGCGAGGAAGCGCGAAACCTCTGGCAGAACCTCGAGCATCTGGACGAGCGCGACGAGGTCAAGTTCGTGCTGTGCGACGAGGCAGACTATCTCTGGGCGCGGTCGGTGCTGGAGACGCATGCGATCGCCAGGCGCTGCCCGGTGCTCTTCTCGCCGTCGTTCCACCAGTTGCCGGCGGCCCGGCTGGCGGAATGGATCCTGCGCGACCGTCTTCCGGTGCGGCTGCAGGTGCAGCTTCACAAGCAGCTCTGGGGGGAGGCGCAGGGGCGATGAGCGAAGGCGAAGGCATGCCGCAGCCGCTGTTCGCGCAGAAGCCGGCGGTGGTGCTGCTCTCGGGCGGGCTCGATTCGGCCACGGTGCTCGCAGTGGTCAAGGCGGGCGGCTTCGCTCCGCACGCACTGTCGATCGACTACGGCCAGCGCCACCGGGCCGAGCTCGATGCAGCCGCGCGCGTCGCCGCATCCATCGGTGTCGCCGAGCATCGCGTGGTGCGCGTGGACGCCGGGCAGTTCGGCGGCTCCGCGCTGACCGATGCGACGATCGACGTGCCGGTCGACGGCGTGCGGCCGGGCATCCCGGTCACCTACGTCCCGGCACGCAACACCCTGATGCTGTCGCTCGCGCTGGGCTGGGCCGAAGTGCTCGGCGCCGGCGAGATCTTCATCGGCGTGAACGCGATCGACTATTCCGGTTATCCCGACTGCCGGCCGGCCTACGTGGCCGCGTTCGAGGCGATGGCCAACCTGGCCACGCGCGCGGGCGTGGAAGGCCGGCACCTGCATGTGAGGGCGCCGATCATCGACCTCGACAAGGCGCAGATCATCCGCCTCGGGGCCTCCCTGGGCGTCGACTATGCGCAGACCGTGTCCTGCTACCAGGCGACCGACGACGGCCGTGCCTGTGGCCGCTGCGATGCCTGCCGGCTGCGCCGCGACGGGTTCGCCCGCGCCGGCATCGCCGATCCGACCCGCTACCGGGAGTGACGCAGATGGCCATTGCGGAAGCGACCCCCTACACGGGCACCCTCGTCGCCGGGCTCGCGTTCGTGCTCGCCTTCGTGTTCGGTGCCGTCGCCCAGCGCACGCATTTCTGCACGCTGGGTGCGGTGTCCGACTGGATCAACATCGGCGACCTGTCGCGGATGCGCATGTGGCTGCTGGCGATCGCCGTGGCGATGCTCGCCGCCCATGGCCTGCAGGCCGCGGGCCTGATCGACCTCGGCAAGTCGATCTACGTGGCGCCCAACCTGATGTGGCTCGCCCACATCGTGGGCGGGATGCTGTTCGGCGTCGGCATGACGCTCGGGTCGGGGTGCGGCAGCAAGACGCTGATCCGCATCGGTGCCGGCAACCTGAAGTCGGTCGTGGTGGTGCTGTTCCTCGGCCTGTCGGCGTGGATGACCCTGCGCGGGCTGTTCGGGCAGTGGCGGGTCGACTGGCTGCAACCCGTGGCGGTGAACTTCGAGCGCTGGTCGATCCCCGGGCAGGACCTGCCTACGCTGCTGTCTGGCGCACGGGCCTCGCCGGGCCTGGCGCTGGCCTTTGCCGCGGCGATCGCAGCTTCGATCCTTGCCTTCGTGTTCTCCAGCCGTGACTTCCGCAGCAACCGCGAAGGCATCGTCGGTGGCCTGGTGGTCGGGTTGGTGGTCGCCGCCGGCTGGTTTGTCACCGCCAACCTGGGTTACCGCGAGAACCCCGACACGCTCGAACTCACTTTCTACGCGACCAACTCGCGCGCGGCCGAATCGTTCAGTTTCGTCGCGCCCGTGGCCTACTCGCTCGAACTGCTGACCATGTGGACCGATCGTTCGCTGCGCGTGACGTTCGGCATCGCGGCGGTGGCGGGCATGATCGCCGGTGCGTTCGTGATGGCGAAGGCCACGCGCACCTTCCGCTGGGAATCGTTCACGTCGCCCGCGGACATGCGCAACCACATGATCGGCGGCGTGCTGATGGGCTTCGGCGGTGTCACGGCGCTGGGTTGCACGATCGGGCAGGGGGTCACCGGGTTGTCGACGCTGGCGCTCGGGTCGTTCATCACCTTCGCCTCGATCGTCGCAGGCTCGGCAGCGATGATGAAGTTCCAGTACTGGCAGATGATGCGCGAGGGCTGACCTTGCGTCTTTGTGCGGAGCCGCTATAATCGTGGGCTTCGTTCAGGGGGCCGTTAGCTCAGCCGGTAGAGCAGCGGACTTTTAATCCGTTGGTCGCCAGTTCAAATCTGGCACGGCCTACCACCGTACGAAGTTGGTCAAGGAATCAGCCGCCATGAGCGGCTTTTTCTTTTTCCAGGCATCGCTTGCCTGTGGGGCCAGCACTACAGTCGTGCACAGCAGGAACTGCGTGCCCGGCAGAGGCTGTGTTGTTGCGCTTAGGCGGTACGCTGATGTGGGAGGTGTGTGCAGTCGTGAGCGTGCCTGTCAAGCAGACGCAGATCACTTGGCGAGGTCAGCGCGATGTGCCAGCGCAGGCCCAAGGGCTCAGACAGCCCCTGAGCCTGGCCACCGCACCCATCCACCACTACCGTGATGGTGACGTGGTGGTCTACAGACGTCCTGGCAGCGCGGTCTGGCAGTGCCGTTGCGCCAACACTCCTGTGTGGCTCAGCACTGCGGAAACAGCTGGCAAGTCGCGCGACGACTTCCTCATCAAATGAGCCGTGATATGAAGCCAGTCGGCGGCGTACAGGTGTTGGCTTGCGCGTTACGGGGCTGTGCTACCGCCGTCGCAGTGGTGGATGTCACCGCCAGCACAGTGATCCATGTCGCCAGAACTGCGGTCAATGTCCTGGACGCGGTCACACCTGACATCGTGAACCGTGACTCAGGCAAGTAGTTCCCGTGCTAACGGGCACTTCGGGCAGCGTCGAACGCGGTGGAAGATGCCCTTCAAAAGGATAGCGCAAGTCAAGTTGGCTGTTGCCCGAGTCATGCTGCCGATTGTTGTACATCGCCCCCCGCCACCGTATTCGGAGCAACCACGTAGTTGCCATCGATCGCGACCTCAGCGAGCGCTAGTGGTCGTGGTGGGAGAGGTCTTGTGGTCCCGAGGGAGGTTCGGGCCAATGCAATGAAGAACATCTGAATCAGCGGAGCTTCTTCGATGTTTATAGCGTTTTTCAAAAAATTGGCAGGCGCATCACTGATCGCTCTGGGCTGTTTCCTTCTCGGCTATTGGCTTTGGCCTTCAGGCGTATTTGAAATTCCCTTGGGTGATATGACCCTTGATAAAATTGCATGGGGAGCCTTGTCTATCTGCTTTTGGATTGGCGGACTCAGATATCTTGGAAACGAACTTCCAGGTTTGGAAAAAAATCTTTCAGAAATTGAAGATGCTGAAAAAAACGTCGAAAAAATCGTAATTGACTGCCCTTATTGCGCCCGCAGGATGCGAATCCCTCTGGGCAGAAGGCTGCAGGTGAAGTGTCCAAATGCAGATTGCAAAAAAGAATTCAAATATGGAAACGCAGACGCAGACGGAGATGTGAAGAGAAGTTTTGCGCAAAGCTGTGTAATGCTTTTGAGCGTCGTATTGCTGGGTTTGAGCCTCGTCTGGATTGTAAAGATCGCCGTTGAAGACCGCGAAAAAACGTTTCCTTCGACGGCTGAGATATCAGCCCC
>JBIITW010000098.1:0-17516 GCA_044340265.1 Burkholderiales bacterium
GCTCCGCATCGCTGAAACTCATCTGGCTCATCGGCTCGTCCCATCGCCCGCTGATGCTTCGATGAAATCACATTTCGGATGACTTGTTCAGACCTTCCCTAGGGCTTCCTCTCGGATGGCGACCTTTAGCCATTGGGTCTGCATCACCGGAAGGTAACATGAGTGCTACCTCTCCTAGGCATGCGGCACGCATGAATGCCTGAGTCTTTTCGCGCCATGGCGTATCGGTTTCGTTGGCGTAATCCCTGAACCAATCCCACTCGTTCTCGGCTTCCGTCTTGAAGTTCCGCGGAAACGGGCGTCTACCGCCCTTGATCAAGACCGCTGTGCCTTCGGTGCTGAACCGTGTAGGCATGTCGCCGAAGCCTCCGACAACGTCCGCGAATCCGAAGCCCAGGCCGGCGAACTCGAGTTGACGCCGAAGCACTGATCCGGTGGAATCGATCCAATGTGCGCTTGTGACTACGGCAATTCCGCCTTCGCGGAGCACGGCGCCGACGCCCTTCAGAAACAATGCCCGGTCGCCTGCATCAGCCGGCATGCAATCGACGGATGTCAACAAGTCAAACTTGGATTCCGTCTCCCAAGGAATTCGAGCGTGAATGAGCTTCACATCTTCTCGATCTCGCAGTACTGAAGTGCCTGCGCTAACGGCCGCTGCAACGGGTTCAATGCCCACGACGGGTGTGCCCAATGTTATTGCCATCAAGTCGGGCACAACGCCAACATGGCACCCAACATCAAGGACTGCTCCCGTCAAGCCGAGGGTCCTGTACAGACCACACGAGAGACTGACTGAGTCGATCAGGAAGGCGCGACGAGTCGACGTGACGATCCCGCAAAGTTCAAGGTCGGCCATTGCTTCATACATCAGGCGCTCGCCGAGCGATGAGCTATTGGCTGCCCTCGCTCGCTCGAACACCTTCAGGCCTTGTGTCCTGGCGCCGCTGTCTGGCAGTTGGCGCAGATAGTCCTCAAGACTCAATTCGGTTCGCAAAAAATCGATTCCCCATCTTTCACGCAGCGTCGCATCAATCCGATGCACCTCTTCTGCCAAGACAGATATGCGACGTTTGTTCCCAGATAGGGTCGCCAGCATCGCTTCCCGGGTACTGACCACTTCGTTCATGCGTTGGTAGCCTCTGCGGATCCTGCTGATGGATGATCGGGCTACTCGCCTTCTTCGAAGTCCGCGCTCTTGAACTTCAGCACGTTGCAGTTTTCCTTTACGGCCCGTTGAAGCCCGTCGTCGAAACCTCTGGCTGATTCCGCCTGAATCTCTATAGCGATCCTGACTTTAACGCCAGTTCGAGTGGTGAACTGTTGGACGACCTCGTCGACCAGGTCGGCGAACTGTTTCTTCGCCAGGATCGGGTCGAGCTCGATGCTGCCGTAGAACTGCTTCTTCAATGCTTGGCCGGCTGCGCCCGCGCCTGACGGGTATCCGCCCTTGGTTGAGTCTTCGGCACGGGGGGCGTCGCCGCCGCCAGTGGTCAACGTCGTGATAGATGCGCCCCCGCCGGTGTCAGCAGCCTTGGCGCGCGAAGCTTCCTCCGTCGCCCGCAGCGCCTCCACGTAAGCGGCTGCCGCGAACGGCTCGATCAACAGCAGCGACGAGTCCATGATCAGAGACGTGCGCTTGCCATAGCTGAACCCGACGTAGCGTCCTTCTTCCTTTCCCTGCGCAAAGCCGAAGAAGTCGCGGCTCTCGGCACCTGCGGCCATCGTGAGCTGAAAAACCGTGTCGTCCTTCAGGCGAGGCAGGTAAAGCTGCTGGCAGCTTTGTTGCCACACGTTCAATGCGCCGGTTTC
This sequence comes from Burkholderiales bacterium, assembly GCA_044340265.1. GTDB lineage: Bacteria > Pseudomonadota > Gammaproteobacteria > Burkholderiales > CAIKXV01 > CAIKXV01. The sequence continues at coordinate 1,813 of JBIITW010000098.1, forward strand.
CTTGATGTCATCCTTCCAGAACCAGTCCTTCAGCACCTTGGCCAAGTGAATGGGCGCCCATTCGTTGATGAGTAGCTCATTCTCCTTGAGCACGCGCTCAACTTCCTGCAGCCAGTTCTGAGCGCCTGGGTTTGTCTGGAAGTGCTCCCACCGCAAATCGGACAAGCCCTTGCCCGGCCGGGCTTCCTGCATAGGCGCCACGATCCACTTGTAGGTCTCGCGGATCATGCGGCGCACGGTCTCCTCAGCTTGCTCGAGGCTACCGTTCGCCTGCTTGGCCATCAGGTTGTCGAGAACGATGCGGTTATCCTTGTAGTCGGCAACGATGCTGCGCCACGCCAAGTACGAACGGACGTGATCCTTCAAGCGGCTGACGCTGTCGTAGTCAGCTGCGAGGAAGATCAGGCGGTTCTGCTTGAAGCGGGGCTGGTCGCCTCGCTTCTTGAGGATCTCGGCTGCTCGGTCGATGGCCAGGCTCTGTCCGCTCTTGCTAAATGCGGCATCGGGGGGCAGCACCACCAGGCGCAGCGCCCAGTCGTCGGGCACGTCACTACTGTCCGTGAAGACGTGGATGCCACCGAACACGCCGCTGGCAAAGCCTCGTTGCACGCGCTCGCGGACGGTGGGGAACACATCCTCCTTGTCCTGGAATCGGCGCTTGCGCTCTTCCATCTCGCGGCGCAGGTTGGGTCGCGTGTCGAGCCAGAAGCGGTTGTTGGCGTGGTTGAGGTAATGAAGCCGGTCACTTAGCCGGCGCAGCGCATCCTTGAACAGCCCGATCTGCTGGCCGGGCTGAACGATGCCGAGCATCACGCGCTCCAGCTCCAGACCGCGCACCAACTGGCTCGTAGTGCTTGGCGCGCTGCCGAGAAATACTGACCGCGCCGCACGGCGACAGGCCTGCACGCTGCCGAAGCGGGTGTCCTTGTTCTCTATCTCGGTGGGCTCGGCACGCTCCCCGTCCACGTCGCGTTCGAGCACCGGGTCCCAGCCTTGCGGCAGGTAATAGATGACCTCGTTGCGCACGTCGGCGTCGTACAGCGGCAGGCTGCCCGGCATGATGAGCGGGTCGTTGTTGCCGTCCTTCCACAGACGGTGGATGACCTTGGCCATCATCTTCAGCACGCCGCGGGTGCGCTGGAAGTTGTCCAGCGTGGACCAGTCCTCGTAGAGCCGGTCGAATACCTCGGGGTGAATCGGGTAGGCGTGAATCAAGCGCTCGAAGTAGCGGCTTTCCTGCGTCTCCTGCGGAAAGTCGTCGCGGTTGGCGGTGTAGAAGTCCGCGAAGGCACGGCACACCGACTCCATCGCCAGCTTGTCGTTGATCGACGCGAACAGGCGGCGCCGCACGATCTCGAAGGCCTCTTCCGTGGCCACCGGCTTCCACAGCGCCTGGACGCGGCCGAAATAGTGCGCCAGCGCCTCCAGCGCCTTTACGCCGCGCTGGCTGCCAGCTTCCTTATCCGACTCAGGCAGGGACGCCAGCAGCACCGCAGTTGGCACGGCCTTCATTGCCTCGGTCAGCGCCTGCACGAACGACAGGTTGGAGTCGAAGGTACCCCCAGTGAGGGCATTGCCTTCTTCGAACTGGCGAACGTAAGCCACTAGCTCGTCGATGAGGATCACGCACGGCGCATACTGTGCCAGCAAATTCTCTAGCACCGCCTTGCCGGGAGAGGTGCCCGATGTGTCGGCGTCGGCCACTAGCGCGTAGCCTTCCGCGCCGCCTAACTGCCACGCCAAGTCGCCCCACAGCGTACGCACCACTTGCCCATCGCGATTGATGGGTTGGTTGGGCGAGGACTTGATACCGTCCAGCACCGCAACGCGGGCGCGGGGGAGTTCTGTGATCTGCGCCGAGTCCAAGATGGCTGCTACGCCCTGGAGGTCGCTGGCTGGCAGATCGCCCTTGGCCAAATGATAGACCGCGAGCATTGTATGCGTCTTGCCGCCGCCGAAGGCCGTCTGCAGCTGAATAACCGGGTCGCCACCCTTGCCCGAGAGCCGCTTCACCACTGAGTCGAGCAGCAGACGCATGCCCACGGTGATGAAGGTGCGCTGGAAGAAAAGCGCCGGATTCTGGTACTCGGACGTCGCTGTGCCGGCGTGGACACGCGATAGATCAGCCGCGAACTCTGCTTGTTGGAACGTGCCCTTGAGCACATCTTCATGAGGTACGGCGATCTCTCGCCAAGGTTTCAGCGCCATGGCTTTCCCGATCAGATGTCCAGTTGCGTCTGTGTGCCGATCAAGCCGGCTTCACCTGCTGCTTGCTCGATGGCGCTCCAAGCGGTGACGAGTTCGTTATAGGCGCGGGCTTCATCAGCCCAACCTTGGCGCTCACACAGCGTGTAGAGCCGGTACGCAAGAGCGCGAATGGACTCTGCGCGACCTGGCATTCGAGATAGCAGCGCGCCAGCCGCAGATTCACTATCTTGGTTCAGAGCGCGGATGAGGTGGTGTAGGGCTTCCCATACGGGCAGTCGATTGTCAGTATCGGGTGACCACTCGTCTGGTAGCTCTGCCCATCGCAGAAGGCGCAGTTCACCCTTGCCGGAAGCCACAACGCCCGTGGCTTGCAGGCCGGCTACGCTCGTGCCTTTGGCGCGGGCAAGTACGTCGGCTTCGCCGAAGCGTCCGGTTGCCCAGCCTTTCTCCTCGAACCAGTGCAGGCAGAACTGCGTGTCGTGGTCAAAGTCGTCTTCTGCAAGAAAGCGATTGATCAGTTGCAGTGCAGTCTTCAATCGCATTGGTGTGCCATCGGCCTCCAGCACCTCCGCGTACTGACTGAAGATCGCCATTCCAGGGCCAATGATGGCTTGCGACAAGTCAACGGGCGCCAATGGAGAATTGACCCCTCCACGCGTCATCTCGTCTAACGCTTCTGGAAGGGTCGCGTTCAGTTCGCGGATGAACTCGCGGCGGGATACTGTCGGGGCATCCGCGGCTCGCTTGCTGCAGACGAGCACGACGCTCGATGCGAGTGCGTTGGACTTGTTGTCACGCATTCGACCGGGCCTCTCAGTACGAACCGGCCACGTTCCTTTTACAGCGAATCCAGCACGGAGTACTGCATCCAGAAAAGTCTCCCATCCGGTTGAGGTGGTGCCGCTTTCGCCAGTCTCTGATTGCTTGAACGCGTAGTAAATGGTTACTGGGAAGGCTTCATGCGAATTGTTTGCGATGTTCCGTATAGCCTCAGTCATTCCGTGCAGAAAGAACGATTCGGCAGCCGCGCGCCCTCCGTGTCGCCCGGGCGTAGAGACAAGCTCGTCACTTTTGGGCACTGCCACCGTCGCGAACAATTGAGGGTATACGCTCCGCATCGAGCGTCGCAGCCAGACATAAAAGAAGTCAGACAGGTCCGCGTAGCCGATGTTGTCGTAGTAGGGTGGGTCGGTCGACACCACCTTGTTCCGTGATATTGCCTGCGACTTCGCATCAGCTTGCTCGGCATACCCTTGGCCAATAGCTGGCAGGCACTTGATAACGCGGTAGATCCAGTCGATACAAGTGTTGGCCCAGCACCCCGAAGATCCAGAGAACGGATTTCCCTCTGGATAGTCCCAGACCATCGGCAGCGCATTGCGCGTAAACACGTGTGCGATGAAGCCGCCGGCAGCCTCCCAGATTGCGTTGGACGACCAGTAGTCGGCTGCTCGGCTGACGCCAAAGGCAAGAAAGACTGACACCGCTTCGGCATACGCTCTAGCGCCGGTGCCCCCATCTACGAGAGCCTTGCCATCGTCTGGAAGCCCGACAGCGATGGCATCTTGTAATGCGCGGTCGCGCGCTTCACTTACGAGATCGGAAAATGTCTCAAGTGCAACGAGATTGCGAGAGGTGAAGAAGTCGGTCCACTTTGTGAAGCCATAGTTGCCAACCCGAAAGCCAAGCCCGTCCTGAAAGAAGGGAATGTCAGGTTTCCAGTTTGGGCTGGCAGACTGCGCAGTGCGAACGTGGTCATCCACTGGATCAAGAAAAACGCGGCCAATAGGGCTGTCAGCAACGATCGCAAGCATCATCGAGCCCATTCGCTGGGCCTGCGCTTCGGTACGAATGTAGTCGGCCGCAATTGGTGACTTCGACAGCAGGCATTGGAAATTGGCCCCGCGACCCGGAGCCTTCGAGCCTGCCGATGCATGAGACGGAGGCGTCCCCATGTGAACCTTGAAGCGGATTGAAGTACCGCTGACGACGGGGTCCACGTAAGCCTCTTTGCCCTCCTTCGAGCAGATCACGTAAGTCGATGTGATCGGAACTTCGACGCCGGTATAGGCAGGGTTCGGGCTAGTCACAGTCCGCGCCCAAAGCCATGCAACCACTGTGAGCTCTTGCCCGAGAAGAGGCCTTAGGTCCGGACGATCTCGAACGATCTCCTGCGATATGGTTACTCTGGGATAAAGATGGCCTATTCGCTGCTTGGCCCGTTCACCGATCCACGCTCCATAGCGACGTACGTCTTCGGCCAACCCCGACGCACCAGACCAGTCCTCAGCCAACTGGCTCTGACGTTCTTCCGCCGGGATTGGACCAATGGGCGAACGACCAACGAAGCGCGGGGGTATCTCAATCATCGCTTTGTTGATGATTACTGGCACTGGATTCAAGTCGGATGCGTAGCTCTGAAGCCCTAGCCGCTGCGCCTCCAACGGGATAGCACCACCACCCGCGAACGGATCGTGAAAGCCGGGCAGCTTTTCCGGGTTGAACAGATCGGCCGCCTCGGGGTGGCTCCTATTGAGCTCGCAGGTTTCTCTCCACGAGCGGCGGATTTCGGCGCGAGCACGCTCCAGGACGACCTCGTTATTTGTGTTCTCCCACTTCACGAGATCCTCAATGATCTTGAATAGCCGCTCACGCTCCGCAGTTGCCCTTTGCTTGTTCACGCCATACCGAAAGCCGCTGCCCTGCTGGTAACCCGGATCGTTGACCATTTGCGCGAAGATCACCGCGCGCGCTGCAGCTAGCGGCCGGCGCGCCCACCATAAGTGCAGCGTGGAAGGGTGCCCATGCCGAATCGACTTCTCGCGCGCAGCAGCGACGTTTATTGCGTCGAGCGGCAGCGCGACCTCGATCAGTTTTTTGGGTGTCTTGATCACTTGGTGTCTCAATCGTCTTTGTCATGCCCAGACTTGCCGTCGCATCCGACGCAGCCGTGCCACAAGCTGTCCTCCATATCACCCGCGTTCAAGCTGCCGCACCATTCGCACGGATGAAGCGCTTCCTGCACGTAAATCTGGAAGCAGCTTGCGCAAAGCAAATGGCCGCCATGTTCGACGACAGTCTCAAAGCTGTCGCAATCGGGGCAATGTGCGGGCAGCCCGTTCTCGAAATAGTCCTTGGTGCCCACCTGATCCTTGGTCAGCAAATTCACTAGGTCTCTCGGTTCAAGCTTTCGACTGCATGCGTCGCAGCGAGAGAATCCATCGCCCACGAAGATGACGGTATGCCCGCAGTCCGGGCAGCCCACAGTCAGGCATTGGGCCTCGAACTGACAAACCATGCAGTCCCGGTGCTTGAAATCACCTAGAACTTCATCCGTCGCGGCAGACGCAAAGCCACAAAGCGGACAGTCCTCAATCGTGCTCCCTGCCGCGATTTTGGCGTCGATCTCCGGCCTGATATGGTCGTAGATCACCTGAAGGTATTCATGACGCTGCCGTAGCGCCGTCGTGACCTCGGCCAGATCGTCGCGCCACTTATCGAATACCACATCCCAGCGTTCGAGTAGCAGGCGATTCAAGTAGTACCAAGCCTTCAGCTGCTCGATCGCGATCTCCTGCTTCAGGCCGTCTTGTGCCTGTGCAGTCGCCGCGTCGTGGAAGAAGTGCACCATCCGATTGCGATGCTTCGCCAGTTTTCGGAACTGCGAATGCTCGGCAGGCGTAAGAGGGCTTTGCAAGACCTTGTCGAGCTTTTCAGCCGCCTCATCAAGCGTGACCGACTGGAAATCGCCGCTCTCGAACTTCTTCAGATCAGGATCTTGGCGCTTTGTGACGACTAGCGACCAGTGCTCCTGTAGCAGGCGCGCCTTCAGGAACAGCTCCACTGCCGCGTAGAAATGAATTACCGAATACTTTGGCTCCTTATCGAAATCGGCAAGCGACCGCTCCAGAAAATCCAGGGCATTCTCGACTAGGCGATCAAGCATTTGCTCGTGTTTCATGCCGGTGGCCCCGATTTCGCGAGCAACTGATCGAGATCGAGATTAATGCTGGTCACCGCCCAGCCTGGCTCCTGGGTGAAGGGCTGCCGCACATACAAGGGCTCTTCATGCTGTTCGCCGTCCACGATCACGATGGCCAGGATGAACTTGTCGGTCTGGTTGAGCCCGTAGAGGATCTCGTTGCGGGTAACGGTGATGGTTGTCTGGCCCTTGGCACGGCCCTTGACCTCGATGTGGCGTGACGGTGGCAGCTTGCCGTCCAGCGCCTTCGGCAGACTGGTAACGTCCCAGCCGCACTTCGCGGCGGACACGTCGAGGACATCGTGCCCTAGTGCGCGCTCGGCGTTCATCACGGCGCGCAGGGCAATCTGCTCGACGCGTGCCCGCGCGGCGGCGTCTGCCGTCCAACCGGGTTGGCCCTTGCGGTGTAACAGTAGCCCAGCGGGGATTACCAACGAGCCACCCAGAATCACCGGCGTCGTGGAGATGACGTGGCGCATGGCCAGCAGTTCTTTCTCGCGTGACTCGCGGCGGGCGGTCAGGTCATCGATGGTGCGGCGGACGTTCTCCAGCGTCAGGCGCACGTCCTTGCCTGCGGCGATGTCGTCCTGCAGCTTGATGTAGCGGTCGGACCAGAAGCTGATTTCCTTGACCAAGCGCTCGTGCACGGCGGCCAACGTCTTGTCGACGGTCTTCTCGCGGCGGGCACGGACCTCGTCGAAGTGCTCGGGCACGAGGTGGGTGGACGCATGAGCCAGTGCCGTCTGCTCCAGGTCTTTGGCGATCCAGGGGGAGGCGAGCACATCCTCGATCAGCGCCATGTCGGCCGGGGCCAGCGGTTCCAAGTCCAGGTGCGGTGCCCAGCCAGCGTTGATGGCGTTGCCCTTGGGGTCGATCTCGACGAACTGCATGCGGCGTGACACCACGTGCGTCGGGTCGGCGCCTTCCTTGACCGAGTGGTCGATGATGAACATCACCTTCGGCGTCAGGCCCATGTCGCTCGGGTCCACCAGCACCGCGCCTTGCTTGAGCTTGTTGCGGTGGGCCTCCAGCACCAGGTCGGTGACCGACTGCATCAGGGGGTGGGCGGGGTGCAGCAGGCTGGCCATCGGTGCGCCGACGCGGTCCAGCACGCGGACGTACTGCTTCTCAAAACACACGCGCTCGTAGCGGCGCAGCACCGAGTCGGCGTTGCGCCTGTCGCGCCCAGTGATCTGACGGTCACGCTCGCGGATGATCGCCGGGACGTTGGTGATCTCGTAGCGGCCCGGTTCACGCGGGCGCAGCTCGCCCCCCAGCTGCTGGAAGGCCTGGGTGAAGAACGAGCGGATGAAGAAGGGCTGCAGCTTGCGCGCCTCGGCCTTCTCCATTTCCTCCTTGACGGCGAAGAGGCGCTTCTCGTCCATCACCTCTTCGCACAAGGCGTTACGCTTGATTATGTCTTCGAGGTGACGGGTGTCCAGCGCGCCTTCGACCTTCTTGAGTAGCCGGGATCGGACTTCAGGGTCGGAGCCGTAGCGGATGGCTTCGATCAGCAGGTCCTTGAGGCTGCGGTCTTCGAACACCTCACCCAGGATGTCGAACACGCGACCACCCAGGGCATCGCGTTCGATTTCCAGCTTCTCGAACAGCCGCTGGAAGACGTCGCCCTCGCGCGTCTCGGATGCCACCATGTTCCACAGATGGCAGACCTCGGTCTGGCCGATGCGGTGGATACGACCGAAGCGCTGCTCCAGCCGGTTCGGGTTCCACGGCAGGTCGTAGTTGACCATCAGGTTGGCGTTCTGCAGGTTCACGCCTTCGCCGGCGGCGTCGGTGGCGACGAGCACGCGCGCGGTCGGGTCGTTGCGAAACAGCTCCTGCACCTTGCGGCGCTCTTCTCGCTTCACGCCGCCGTGGATCATGACCACAGCGTCCTCGTTGCCGATCAGGCCGCGAATCTTGCTGGCCAGGTAGTTCAGCGTGTCGCGGTGCTCGGTGAAGATGATCAGCTTGCGCTGGCGACCCATGGAGTCGTGCATCTCGGGGGTGTCTTGCAGCAAGCGCGACAGCTCGTCCCACTTGCGGTCCTGGCCGGAGTGCACGACCTTGCGGGCCTGCTCTTCCAGACCTTCGAGGATGATGATTTCGGCCTCGAGCTCCTGGATGGTCTGGGCGGCCGTGGCCTGATCCACGACGGATTCTTCGAAGTCCTCGTAGTCGTCGGGCGACATTGCATCGGCCGAGTCCCAAATGTCATCCGGGACGCTGCTGGTGCCGGTGCCGACGAGCGTCTCCGCCAGCGACTTGCCGCGCTGGCCGAGCTTCTCTTCTTCTACCCGGCGTTTGAGCTTGTTGCGGCGTCGCTTGAGCGACTGATATATGGCTTCTGGACTGGAGGCGAGCCGGCGCTGCAGGGACGTCAGGGCGAAGCCGACCGTGCCTTTGCGACCCCCGTCCGCGAGCTGGTCGGCACGGGCGAACTCGGTCTTCACGTAGTCCGTGACGGCAGCGTAGAGCGCTGCTTCAAGGTCGGACAGCTTGTAGTTGCAGGTGTACGCGCGTCGCTCCGGAAACAGCGGAGTGCCGTCGAACTTGAGCAGGTCCTCCTTGACCATGCGCCGCATAAGGTCGGTGACGTCGACCTTGTGCGCGCCGTCGCGGAACTTTCCGTAGAAGCGGTCGGCATCCAGTAGGGACATGAACAGCTGGAAGTCCTCTTCCTTGCCGTTGTGCGGCGTGGCCGTCATCAGCAGGAAGTGCCGCGTGATCGAACCCAGCAATTCGCCGAGCTGAAAGCGCTTCGTCTTGTTGACCTTGTTGCCGAAGTAACTGGCCGACAGCTTGTGCGCTTCGTCGACGACAACCAGATCCCATTGCGAATGGCGCAGCTTCTCCTGTAGATCTTCCGATCGTGCGATCTGGTCCACGCGGGCGACGAGCAGGTCGATGTCGTCGAAGGGGTTTCCGCTCCGAGACTGCTCGACTTGCTCGCGCGAGAACAGGGTGAACGAAAGGCCGAACTTCTCGAACATTTCGTCCTGCCACTGCTCGACCAGACTGCCTGGCGCGACGATCAGCACGCGCTTTGCATCTGCGCGCATCAATAGCTCGCGGATGAACAGGCCGGCCATGATGGTCTTGCCGGCGCCGGGGTCGTCCGCCAGAACGTAGCGCAGCGGCTGGCGCGGAAGCATCGATTCGTAGACCGCAGTGATCTGGTGCGGCAGCGGCTCCACGTTCGACGTGTGCACGGCCATCATCGGATCGAACAGGTGGGCGAGGTTGATCCGGTAGGCCTCGGCCGCGAGCTTGAAATCTTCGCCGGGGGCGTCGAACGCCCAGGGGCGCCCTGACTCAGCCAGCGACAGCTTGGCCTCGTCGGTGCGGAACAGCATCCGCTCCAGCAGTTTTCCGTCGGCGGTCTTGTAGTAGACGGTCAGGGCATTGTCACCGACGGGCTCGGTCGTGACGATACGGACGACCTGTCCGGGCTCCAGCCCAGAGATGGCTGCGTTCTTCTGGATCTGTTCGAGCTTCAGCACCGTGCGCCCCTCGTAGTTCCGGTTCCGATGGATCAGGGCTTGCGCCGGTTGTACGGTGACTGGTTGGTGGGCTTGAGGGATACGTTTTCCTCGCCGGCCTTGGCGCGCACGGCGTCTTCGGTACGGCCCATCTTCAGGCCGATGACGCGCGTCGGGGTGTTTTCTTTGCTTAACTGCTTCAACTGCTTTACGTCGGTCGGCGTCCATTGCTTGCCGTGGTTGGTGGGGGTCTTTGCCATGGTGTAGCTCCTTTCGATCGTTAGAGTTGGCTATAGCCCGGCGCGAGGAAGAGGTTGGTAACCCCGTATAGCGCTTGGCGATTGCGCAGCCACAGCTGATGCTCGCCGCTCTTGAGGCTGTGGTCTACAGTGCAGTCGACGTTCCAGCGACGCAGCAGGTAGCCTGCTGTCGCCGCGCGGACGCGGACCGTCAGCGCACCGCCTTCCATTCCGTACTCAGCCTCGATGGTGTCAGGGTGCTGAACGTTGGCCGGATGCGGCACGAGTTCGAGCTCTGTGATCCGGTTCCACTGGATGTCCTGATCGGGCTTCTCGCGGTCGGCGACTGCGCCAGGGATGAGCACAGCATCGTCGAGGCGACCCAGCACGAAATCGCGGAACTCTCCGCTGCGGCGATCGAAGGCGCGGACGTGCCAGCGCAGGCCACTATTGGCCAGCGCGAAGGGCACGATCTCGCGAGTGGTCAGTCCACTGGAAAGCGCCCGGTAGGTGACTTGAGCGGCCGTGCCGTGATGGATGGCACGGGTCAGGACGGAAAGGACCTCCAGATCGATCTTGCCCGGTAGGCCAGTACCCTCGTGCGCCACGGACCCCTTTGAACGGATCGGCTCGCTGTCGCCGTAGCCTGCGGACAGCCAGGTCAGTACGCGCTCGGCAGGGAAATCGAACACCGGCCGAAACCAGGCTGCGCGCACGTAGACCTTGCCCTTGGTGTCGTATTCCAGATTGCGCGGCGCGATCTCTTTGTATTGGGCGATGTCACGGGTGGCGGCGGCGATCTGGACGCCAAAGCGCGTGACCAATTCTTGCCGGCGGATTTCGCCGAAGAAGCGCAGCCGTAATTCGACGAACGCAAGGCGGTCGCGTTGAGCCTGGGCGATTGGGTGCGACTGCTCTCGTGCCATTGCAAGCGGTTTGTCAGGATGGTTATCCAGAGCATACAGCACGATTAAAGTATTGGTATCCTACGCAAAATACAACTGATTATTCGTAGAACGTGACGCTTTGAGCAAGCGCGATGCTCTTGGCGGAGTGTCAACCGAGGTGTAAAGTGACAACCAAACTGTTAACCAAGAACAGATCGGAGTCGCCAGTGAGCGAGAGGATGTCCAACGCGCCGGTCTACTACGCGCTCGGGCAGGTGCACTTCAACCCTGTCGCTGCGATGGCCAAGTACGTGGATCAGATCCAGGATCGCCTGAGACGCGAGGGATATCCATTGTTTGAGCCGCAACAGGTCACGCATCTGGTTGTGCCGGGGCTCGGGCATGCGCAGCAAACAGAACCGCAGATCAAGCACACGCTATCTTGGTTGATCACGCGCAGCGATCGCACGGCCGGCTTTATTCTGGGACCGTCGACCATCACTTACCACACGACCCACTACGAAACACGCAAGGAGTTCATTCCGGAGTTGCTTCGCGGTTTGGCGGCAGTGCATGAAGCGGCAACTCTCGACCACGTGAGCAGGTTGGGCCTGCGCTACCTGGATGCCGTGCTTCCTCGCGCCGGTGAGCGTGTCGAGCAGTACCTTGTGGATGGCCTTCGCGGCATCCAGTTCAACGCCGAGCAGCGGTACAGGCTGACCGAGTCAGTCTTCGGGACGGAAACTGGCCCGCTCGTGTCGACCGGGACGCTGGTGACCCGGGTTTACGTCATGACGGCACCGCTGGGGTTTCCGCCGGACATGCAGCCGAACGGCTTGATTGCCAACCCGACGTTCGACGTGAAGGACCCTCGCTCCCACGCAGTCATCGATACTGATCATTTTGTCGATGGCAGCATGCCGATCGACATGGACAAGCTAAGCGAGCAGCTTCTTGCGCTACATGCGACCATCAAGTCGGTCTTCGGCACAATGACGACGGACCACGCGCGCGAAGCGTGGGCGTGAAACGCACAACCCGGATGCCATGTACACCGCTACCTTGCTTTCTTATCGACCGCCGCAATTCGCCGTTCCGATCAGAACCGCAGCGACCGCCGCGTTTGCACTAATTGGCTCGGCGCTCGCGGTCGGCGGCACAGGGAGCGTGTTCGACATCTCTCGGGCCGGCGACTGGCGCAGAATGCTGGAGGCCCGTGTCCCGTTCCAGGTGGACGTCGACGCTTTTGATAATAGCCAGGAAAAACGTCCAGACCTTCGATCTGCGTCCGACCACCTCGCCAACATTCGCCAAGTGCTGAGCCCGGCCATTGCTGACCTTGCCACGGTGTTTGGAGTCTCTAGGCAAGCGATCTACAAGTGGATAGGCGGCGATATGACGCCTGAGCCCGACAAGTTTCGTCGGATTCTCGCCCTCAGCCATGCAGCCGACGCCTTTAGGGATGCCCGCATCACTCGTGCATCGGCAATACTGAAGATGAAAGCTGTGGACGGCCGGTCCTTGATGGACCTCGCTGCTGCCGATCAGCTCTTGCCATCGCATGTCCAGTTGCTGGTCGCCGAAGCTCAGGCGATGGACTCTGCATATGGCCGATCACGCTTGGCGAATTCGAAAGCCACACCCTCGGACGATTGGCGTTCCGAAGTGTCGATCCCGTGGACTCCCGAGCGCTAGGTCGAGGGACGATGGATGTTGGCGCGCGATACGGACTGGCGACAAGGTGATCTTCTGACTGGCGAGGCCGCCGCGGCTTTGGGTCTGGTCGATGCGCCAAGCGACGCGCGCCGCGTCATCGTGGTAACGCACGACTGCGACTTGCCACACGAAAGCGAGCTATGCGTCGAGGTCATCGTCGCTGAATCAGTCGTGAAGGAACCCAAGCCAGACCCTCAGCTCTCCTACGCCAGGAATCCGAGACGGCTCCACCTCGCGTACGAGCCGACAGCGGAACGTGCCGGAGCCGCGCCGTTGATTCTTGAGCTCCGACACGGTGATCGTTGCAGTGTCCCGAAAGACGGATTCGCGGAGAGCGCCGTCAAGGACGGTAGCCGGTTCTTGGCGGCAGAAGCGAAGCGCACGCTCAAGCAGTGGCTCGCAGCTCGTTATGGTCGACCGGCATTCCCGAATGCTTTTGAAGGGCGGCTGCGAAAGCACTCGGGCAAACGGACCGTTGAGCAACTGATTGCGAGGATTCTGGAGCCAGATCCGACGTATGTCGTTGGTCTGTTTTTTGACCTCGGGGAGCAAAGAGGCGTAGAAGTCGGCGACGGTGAACCCTACGCTCTGTCTCTATCCGTTGTGTACGACGCCATCAAGGGCGGGAGCGACGCGAGGCTATCCGCCGAGAGGTGCGCAGCGCAATTGCGTGATCTGTTCGAGAGCGTCTACGGGAAGCCGGAAGATGCTGTGGAGATTGCTCTGGACGCTTGCGAGGCAGTAGCCGACACGCACCTAACCTTAGCTGATCTGCGGCGCGTGGATCAATGGCGGCTAGAGTATGTCAGCCTTCAGGGTGACGATCACGGTGACTTCTTGGCCGTTGGTGAAGTGCCGGCTTAAGGGCTGAACAGAAAACATCTGGCCCAACGTGTGGTCGATCAAGTTCCGTCGATCTGCTGGTGCGGAGCACAGCCGCGCGTGTGAATGCTGTGCTGACCGGTAAACCAGCGATGGGTCACCCGGCTCTGGCGGTACAGGCCCAGATAGCCCACCTGCCGATCGAATACTTCGACGTGCCATGACCGATCGCCGATCTGAGGCAGTGCGGCGGCTTCATGTGCTAAGTCGGATCGCCAACTGCCAAACCCCGATACGATGAGCGTAGCCCGTCGGGTGGCAACGTCGAACGCCAAGCTTCTGCTTCCTCGCGACCCAACAGTATCGCCGACGTTTGAGCTATGTCCGAGATGCAGGGAGTTTCCTCCACCGTAGAATGGATCATGATCCAGATGTCGCTGTCGGGCCAGAAATCTGCGCCACCAACCTTCATCTGTCTGCGATGTCGCTTTTGCAAATGCCGCTGGAGAGCTATCTTGACGCTCTTCGTAGTTGCGCTCGCATGACCAAGCCCACGCAGCGTAGAAGTCAAGGCAGTCGAAGTGACCCCAATGGCGTTTCATGAGCGCGAGCGCGGCGGACTGGTCGATTGGTTGGCCTTCGCGATACCACCATCCGAGTCCCTTGCCTACCGAATCCCATCCTACGATGTGGGTGAGAAGGTAGTGCAGCGTCTCCCATAAAGCACACGAATCGAATAGATCCAGCTTCGCAGTCACCGGGGGCAGACGGCTGCAAAACGTCGGATCTGCCAGCGTCCGATGTAAGTCGGGAAGATGGCGACACCATGAGTCTTCGGTAACGAATGCAGCGTCGTTATTCGAAGGCATAAACGTTCGATTGCATCCGTGCGGGCGGTGGGTTGGCAAACGCGAAAACCGTTGCGGAGGGATGCCAACTCACTCGCCGTACTCTTTGAGGCGGGTGTACAAGGTCTTTTGGCTAATGGAGAGCGTCGCGGCAGTGCGCTCTCGAACTCCTCCGCAGCGCTTCAGGGTGCCCAAAATGAAGATCTTTTCTGCATCGGCCAGACTGAGGCCGAGGTCGATCCGAACATGCGATACATCGGCAGCATCCGTGCTCGCTGCTTCATCAGTGCCTGGCTGCCAATTGGAAGGCGGCAGCGAAAGGCTCGTGTTGGCTTCGAGCGTCTGCCGATAGCGCAAACAGCTCCGCAGAAAATCCGGCCAAGGCATTGCTGTTCTCTGGAGCGAAAAGCCTTCTGGCAGGACGGACCATAGTTGCGGCTGTTGTTGACACGAGCCCGGCTCCGCCGCATCGCGATGGTTTCTTATCGCAGCCCTGAGCTTGATCACTTCTCGTCGCAGCTGTTCGGCAGTGAGCCGATAGATGTCTTCGTCGTGCGTCATGGCGTCGATTCCAGTGTGTCGGTGGTCGAGATCGCCGACATGCTCGAGCTCATCGGCGGGGCGCCTTGGCGTCGGAACAATGCCCTAAGCCCCTACTCCGGCGTCACCCTGAAGCTTGTCGGCTTCGGCCATAGACCTCTCCTTTGCGGATCACATCGTAAGAGAGTAGGAGGTTCGTTCGCGTTGCACAATATCACCTCCTCGTATCAAGCAGCAGCGCCGCGTCCGGTGCAAGGTTTAGCATCCGTGCGAGATTGCAGCACCATGCAACCAGGGAATCTCGCTTGACCGCCTACGACATCATCGGCGACATCCACGGCTACGCCGCCCCCCTCGAGTCACTGCTCCGTCGCATGGGCTACGTCCCGCATGGAACGAGCTGGCGCGCGCCGCAGGGCCGCAAGGCCATCTTCGTTGGCGACCTGATCGACCGCGGCCCGGAGCAGGTACGTGTGGTGGAGACCGTGCGATCGATGGTCGACGACGGCCAGGCCCTCTGCGTCCTCGGCAACCACGAGTTCAACGCCATCGGCTGGGCCACGCGTCGGCTCGATGCGGACGGGAACCCCATCCCCGAATCCGCGCCGGATGCCTGGCTGAAGAAGCACACCGCACGGAACCTTGGTAACCACGCCGCCTTCCTCGCGCAGGTGAACGAAGGCTCCGCACTGCACGCGGACATGATCCGCTGGTTCCGCACGCTGCCGGTCGCGCTGGACCTCGGCGGCATCCGCGTCGCCCATGCCTGGTGGAACGACACGCTCGTCCGGCAACTGGACGAGCGCCTGCGCGACGGACTCGACGACGCGTTCCTGCAGGCTGCGGCCCGGAGGGGTTCGCCGGAGTGGCTGGCGATGGAGGGCGTGACCAAGGGACTGGAGGCGACCCTGCCCGACGGCCTGACCTTCGTCGATCACAGCGGGGTCGAGCGCAGCGAGGTACGGCTGCGCTGGTGGCTG
>JBIITW010000289.1:0-4619 GCA_044340265.1 Burkholderiales bacterium
GCTGAACGCGCTCCACGGGATCTGGATGCCGTCCGCCTTGACCAGCTCGCCGACATCGACGCAGAGCGAATCGCCCTGGAGGGACCATTCGCCCGACACACTCTTGCGAAGCTTGCCGCGCATCTCGCTGTTCGAGACCATCAACAGCAGGTCGAGGTTGCGGTTGCCCGCGATCGTCTCCAGCCGTTGCTCGACCGGCGACAGGCCGGCCCTGGCCGGGGCCCTGTCGGGGGCTGCAGCCGCGGCGGTTCCGGCCGATGCGGCGCCTGCGACGGCTGAAGGCGCACTGGCCGGCGGTGCCGGAAGCGCGCCAGCCGCCGTCCCGGGGACGCTGACACCGGCGCCGCGCGTCGCGTTCGCCAGGGCCGGCACGGCTGATTGCGCGGCAGATTGCGCGGCCTGCAGCACGCGACTGGCTGCCGAGGCGGCGGCCGAGGCCGGCGCCGGCTGCTGCGCCGGGGGTGAAGTCGTCTGCGCCGCCTGAGGTTGGGCGGTCGGTGCCCGCTCGCCCGTTGCCTGGGGCTGCTGTGCCGGTGCAGCCTGCACCGGCGGTGCTTGCACGGGCGCGCCCTGCGCCGAGGGCCCCGGCGCCGACGTGCCCGGGGCCTGCTGCGCGCGCGCGGCAAGGCTTGCGGGGGCCGGTGTGTCCTGCCGCATGTCGAGCGTGCAATCGCGCACCTTCCGGCCATCCGAGGAAAGTGCGCCATTGCCCGCGATGCGATCGGGCGCACCGGCCTTGCCGGTCAGCTCCCATGTCCAGCGTGCGTTCGGCTCGCGCCTGCCCTCGGCGCCGAGCACCAGTCGACCGGCGTCGATGCGACCGGCCCAGCGGGTCTCTTCCTGGCCCTGGGCGGTCGTCTGCGCCTGCGTCTGGGCGATGCGGCCGTCGGTGACGGTGAACACGATCCTGCTGGTGAACGCCGGTCGGCCGTTATCGGCGTGCGCAGTGCAGCCGAGCGTCGCCGCCCACTGGCCGTCGTAGTCGGTGACTGCGGCCTGCAGGCCTGAGGAGAAAACGAAGGATGCGGCCAGCAGGCAGGCGCGCGCGCGAGCGGAAGGGATCATCGGCAGGTCCGGATGGCGTGGAAGGCGCGCGTCGGACGATCTGGCGGGTCCGAGGCGTGGCGATCCATCCATTACGGCCGGCAGCCGCGAAACTTGAGTGGGCTGCGCTGGATGCAGCACCAGCGAAAACGGCCGCTTGCGCGGCCGTCGATCGAGGGGGCGATGTATCAGCCCCGGGTGGCGCTGCGCCGACGGCCCAGGCCGAACACCATGCCGAGGCCTGCAATCATCAGCCAGCCGGCGGCCGGCAGCGGAACCACGGCGGCATCCAGCGTCACCGAGTCGAGCGCGGCGCCCTGGTTGACGTTGACGAACGGCGTGGCGCCCCTGAACCAGAGCGTGTAGTCACCGGCCGCCGCGAAGTTGACGTCTAGGAAGCTCTGCTTCCAGGCCATCGCCTGCTTGGTCGGATTGCCGTCGGTCGGGATGTCGTAGAAGAACGAGGTCGGCGAGGTCGCCACCGATGCACCGCTGATCCCGGTGCCGGTGACGATGTTCGCCGTCAGGCCCTGGTCGCGCGGGTTGTCGGTGTTGACCGAGTGGAAGAACGACAACCGATAGGCCCCGAGCTGGCCTGCGCCGACCGAGAAGGTCTGCGCCAGGAACGAAGGCTGCTGGGTGCCGCTGCCGAGCAGGTCGACGCTGTTGGCGCCGGAGTGCGCCTGCCAGTACGGTGCCTTCACCAGGTCCACCGATGCGCTGGTGTTGCCGCCGGAGGTGACCACGCGCCAGCCGGTCATCTGGAACACGCTGGACGGGGTGACGGTCGCGAAATTGCCGCTGACCGCGTTTGCGTCGAAGCCACCGTTCACGATCAGGGCGGCATTCGCCTGCACCGACACGGTGGCGAGGGCGGCGATGAAGAGTGCGGCGGAAATCCGGTTGCTCATTTGCAGATCCTCGATGTACGGAGGCGGGGGCCTCTGAATGAAGTCGAGTATCCGGATCCGACGGATCCACTGCGGTGAGGTACTTGGCACCGCCAACGTTATTGTTCACACGCGGGGATGCGACATTTTGCCGCGAGGGGGATGCGCCCGGCTCAGGCCGGGGCCTGGCGGCGCAGGCTTACCAGCATCACGCCTGCGATGACCAGCGCCGCGCCGACCATCTGCAGCGCGGTGATCTGCTCGCCCAGGATCAGCGCGGCCATCGCCAGCGTGGCGATCGGGCCCAGCGTGCTGATCAGCGCCACCTGGTTCGCGCCCAGCCGGCGCAGCGCTTCGGCGACCAGCAGGATCGGCAGCACCGTCGACACGGTGCCCATGCCGAATGCATAGGCGTAGACGATGCCCGGCACCACCAGCGACTCCACGCCGTGGGTGATGAAGAAGTGCGCGATGCTGAAGCCGCAGGCCACGGAGGACGCATAGCTGGTGAAGCGCATCGAGCCGACCCGCGGCACGATGCGCGAACTGGCGACGACGTAGCAGGCGTAGGTGATCGCGCTGGTCAGCGTGAAGCCGACGCCGAGCGCCAGCGAAGACGCGTCGCCTTCCACGCGCAGGTTGTCCCAGACGCAGAGCAGGACGCCCGAATACGAAAGCAGCAGCGACATCCCCTGCGCCGGAGTGAGCCGGGTGCGGAAGATCGCCCAGGACAGCAGCACGACGAAGGTCGGGTAGAGGAAGAGGATCAGCCGCTCCAGGCTGGCCGGGATGTACGACAGGCCGATGAAGTCGAGGTAGCTCGACAGGTAGAAGCCGAGCACGCCGCAGGCAGCCATGCCCCACCAGTCACCGCGGCTGATCGATTTCAGGCCGGCGGTACCGCACCACCAGCCCATCGCGACGAAGAACGGCAGGGCGATCATCATGCGCAGCGCGAAGGTCGTCGTCGCATCGACGCCATGCGCATAGATCAGCTTGATGAAGATCGCCTTCGCCGAAAAGAAGACGGCCGCGCCGATCGCACAGGCGAGGCCGATGCTGAGCGAGCGTTTCGCCGCGGCGGCGGCCGTCGTCGCGGCGGCCGCGTCGACGGCGGGAACGGGCATCAGCGCCTTCGGCCGCCGCCCATCAGCGAGCCCAGCACGCCGCGAACGAGTTGCCTGCCGATCTCCGACCCCACCTGCCGGACCACGCTCTTCATCGCGGTCTCGACCACGCCTTCGCGCGTGCGCGCGCCGCGTGCGGCGCCGCCAGCGCCTCCGCCGAGCAGTCCGCCGAGCGAACCGAACAGGCCGCCACCGCCCGGTGCAGGCTGCGCCGCCTCGTCTGCGTCGCCGGCCGCTGCACCCTGCTTGAGCTTCTCGTAGGCCGACTCGCGGTCGACCATCTTCTCGTAATGGCCGGCGACCGGCGAGTTCGCGGTCACCTGCCTGCGCTCGTCAGGCGTGGCCGGACCGAGGCGAGATGCCGGCGGCAGCACGAACGCCCGCTCGGTCACCGTCGGACTGCCCTTCGCGTCGAGGAACGAGACCAGCGCCTCGCCCACGCCCAGTTCGGTGATCGATGCTTCGATGTCGAGCTTCGGGTTCGGCCGCATCGTGGTCGCCGCGGTCTTCACCGCCTTCTGGTCGCGCGGGGTGAACGCGCGCAGTGCATGCTGCACCCGGTTGCCGAGCTGGCCGAGCACGGTGTCGGGTATGTCGAGCGGGTTCTGGGTGACGAAGTAGACGCCGACGCCCTTGGAGCGGATCAGCCGCACCACCTGTTCGATCTTCTGCAGCAGGGCCGGCGGCGCATCGGTGAACAGCAGGTGCGCCTCGTCGAAGAAGAACACCAGCTTCGGCTTGTCGGGGTCGCCGACCTCGGGCAACACCTCGAACAGCTCGGACAGCAGCCAGAGCAGGAAGGTCGCATAGACCTTCGGCGCGTTCATCAGCTTGTCCGCGGCGAGGATGCTGATCACGCCGCGCCCCTTCGGGTCGGTCTGCATCAGGTCGCCGATGTCGAGCGCCGGCTCGCCGAAGAACAGGTCGCCGCCCTGTTCGCCGATCGCCAGCAGGCCGCGCTGGATCGCGCCGATGCTGGCTGGCGAGATGTTGCCGTACTCGGTCTTGTACTTCGCCGCGTTGTCGCCCACGTGCTGCAGCATCGCACGCAGGTCCTTCAGGTCGATCAGCAGCAGCCCGTTGTCGTCGGCGATCTTGAACGCGAGCGACAGCACGCCTTCCTGGGTGTCGTTCAGGTTGAGCATGCGCGCGATCAGCACCGGGCCCATCTCGGAGATGGTCGCGCGTACCGGATGGCCCTGTTCGCCGAACACGTCCCAGAACATCACCGGGAACGCGTTGAACGCGTGGCTGTCGGCGATGCCCAGTTGTTCGGCCCGCGCCTTGAGCTTCGGCTTCCATTCGCCGGCCTGCGACAGCCCGGACAGGTCGCCCTTGACGTCGGCCATGAACACCGGCACGCCGGCAAGGCTGAACTGCTCGGCCAGGCGCTGCAGCGTCACCGTCTTGCCGGTGCCGGTGGCGCCGGCAATCAGGCCGTGGCGATTGGCCAGCGACGGAAGGAGGAACAGATCCGGGGCGCCCGGAGCAACCTTGGCGATCGGCAGCGGCTCGGCCATTGAACCCTCTGGTGGGTGGCTGGAAACGCCATCGAGCG
>JBIITW010000290.1:0-4618 GCA_044340265.1 Burkholderiales bacterium
CGACCTGTACAAGAACGCCGCCATCCTGTCCTGGGACGATGCCAGCGTGTTCGCGGTCGGTTTCGTTGCCGCCTTCATCACCGCGCTGGTAACGGTGCAGGCGCTGCTGGCCTATGTTTCACGGCACAGCTTCGCGCCGTTCGGCTGGTACCGGATCGTGCTCGGGGTCGTCGTGCTCTGGTACTTCTGGTAGCAGCGCGCCAGCCGCGGCCGCGCCTGCTTCTGCATCCTTCGATCATGGAAACATCGCCGGGGCTGTCGTCCATGCGCCTGATCCTTCCTGTCCTGCTGCTTCTCTCCTCCCTGGTCCTCGCCGGGCATGCGGTGGCGCAGACCACGCGTGAGTACGACGCCCAGGGCCGCGCCGTCGGCCGCAGCGAACAGCGCGGTGACACGGTCCGCGAATACGACGCCCAGGGTCGTTCGGTCGGCCGTGCGGAGCAGCGCGGCGACACCCTCCGGCGCCATGATGCCCAGGGCCGCTCGGTGGGGCGCAGTGAGCAGCGCGGCGACACCACGCGCCACTACGATGCCCAGGGGCGTTCCGCGGGGCGAAGTGAAGTGCGAGGCGATACTACCCGCCACTACGACGCGCAGGGCCGCTCCACCGGCCGTTCCGAGACATCCGGCGGTGTGACGCGCCACTACGACGCGCAGGGGCGCCAGGTCGGCCGCACCGAGCAGTCGCGCTGAATCCCGGCGCTGAGTCCCGGCGTCGAGTCTCCGCGTCGAGTCTCAGCGTCGAGTCTCAGCGCCGGCGACTGACCGGGGTGCGTCGTCTCAGCTCTGCGACCAGGGCAGTCCGGCCGCACGCCAGCCGCCGACCGTGTTCCGCTGGGCGGCGTCGTCGCGGTCACCCTCGAAGCCCTGCAGCACGTTGAAGCAGGCGCCGAAGCCGGCTGCGGTTGCTGCCAGCGCTGCGTCGTGCGAGCGCCCGCCGCTGCGGCACAGGAACAGCAGTGGCGCCGCCCGGTCGACCTTGCCAGCCAGTGCATCCAGGAACGCCGCGTTGGGCACCATGCCCGGCCAGCTCTTCCACTCGATCTCGATCGCACCGGGGACCCGGCCGACGAACTCCCACTCGGCGCGCGAACGTACGTCGACCAGCCGGGCGGCCGGGTCATGCTGCAGCAGTGACCAGGCTTCCGCCGGTTCCAGCGACCCCGCGTACGGGACATTGAGTGCGCGGGCACGATCCCGGGCGCGTTCGAGCAGGGCGTCGATGCTGGGCAGGCTCATCGTTTCCTCCGTGGAAGGTTCGGATCGGGTTTGCGACCGCGTCGTCGCCAGTCTACCCCGGCCGATTTCAGTGCTGGCGGACAAAACGATGCACCAACAACGGGCATAATGCCGAAAGGTGCACCGAAAGGATGCGGCCGCCCCTTGCGAGTGCGGGTGCCAAGCGTTAACGCACTGTTTTGAAATGATTTCGGGGAAAAGCCGATTTGGCACGCTTCATGCTGCCGTGGTACCCCGCTGTCTATCCATTTCTGCCGTACCCGGATTCGAGCGACACACTCATTTGATCCTGCAAGCGACGACGAAGAAACGAGGAGAACCATGGCCACTGGCGCCGACGTACTGAAAATGATCAAGGACCACGAAGTCAAGTTCGTGGACTACCGCTTCACCGACACCCGCGGCAAGGAACAGCATGTCTCCGTTCCGTCGCATACGGTCGACCTCGCCAAGTTCGATGACGGCCATGCGTTCGACGGTTCGTCGATCGCAGGCTGGAAGGGCATCCAGGCGTCCGACATGCTGCTGATGCCCGATGTCAGCACGGCACGGATGGATCCGTTCACCGACGAGCCGACGATGATCATCACCTGTGACGTCGTCGAGCCGTCGGATGGCAAGGGCTACGACCGCGACCCGCGCTCGCTGGCCAAGCGCGCCGAGTCCTACCTGAAGTCGACCGGGATCGGCGATGTCGCCTACTTCGGTCCGGAGCCTGAATTCTTCATCTTCGATTCGGTCACCTGGCATGTCGACATGGCCGGTGCCATGTGCAAGGTGGTGTCGGAAGAGGCCCCCTGGTCCAGCGGCCAAGAGTTCGAGGGCGGCAACCGCGCGCACCGTCCGGCGGTCAAGGGCGGCTACTTCCCGGTGCCCCCGGTCGATTCGCTGCAGGACATCCGTTCGGCGATGTGCCTGGCACTGGAAGAGCAGGGCGTCGAAGTCGAAGTGCATCACCATGAAGTCGCGGCCCCCGGCCAGTGCGAGATCGGCACCAAGTTCGCGCCGCTGGTCCAGCGTGCCGACTGGTGCCAGATCCTGAAGTACACGGTGCACAACGTCGCCCACGGCTATGGCAAGACCGCCACCTTCATGCCGAAGCCGATCGTGGGCGACAACGGCTCGGGCATGCACGTGCACCAGTCGATCTGGAAAGACGGCACCAACCTGTTTGCCGGCAATGGCTACGCAGGCCTGTCCGAGTTCGCGCTGTATTACATCGGCGGCATCATCAAGCACGCCCGTGCGCTCAACGCGATCACCAACCCGGGCACCAACTCGTACAAGCGCCTGGTCCCGGGCTTCGAGGCGCCGGTGCACCTGGCCTACTCGGCGCGCAACCGCTCGGCGTCGATCCGCATTCCTTACGTGTCCAACCCGAAGGGCCGCCGCATCGAGGTCCGCTTCCCGGACCCGACCGCCAATCCGTACCTCGCCTTCGCGGCGATGATGATGGCCGGCCTGGACGGCGTGCAGAACAAGATCCACCCGGGCGACCCGATCGACAAGAACCTGTACGACCTCGAGCCGGAAGAGGCGAAGAACGTGCCGTCCGTGTGCTCGTCGCTCGACCAGGCGCTCGAGTACCTCGACAAGGACCGCGAGTTCCTGACCCGGGGTGGCGTGTTCTCGAACGACATGATCGATGCCTATATCGCGCTGAAGATGGAAGAGGTCACCATGTTCCGCATGACGACGCACCCGGTCGAGTTCCAGATGTACTACAGCTGCTGACCGGACACCGTCCGGAGGGCAGTTCGAGCATGCACGGGGCGAGGCGACTCGCCCCGTTTCCACTCAGGGAGTTGGAACATGGCTCGTTGCGGTTGCCCACCGCGTCATCTAGACTCCGCC
This sequence comes from Burkholderiales bacterium, assembly GCA_044340265.1. Taxonomy (GTDB): domain Bacteria; phylum Pseudomonadota; class Gammaproteobacteria; order Burkholderiales; family CAIKXV01; genus CAIKXV01. The sequence continues at coordinate 3,094 of JBIITW010000290.1, forward strand.
CCGCTGCGCACTTCCGCCGCGCGATCGGGGTTACCGGATGAGATGGCATTCCAGCGCCGCTGTGCCGGGATCGAACCGGCGGGCGCCGACGTTGTTCATACTGCTGCTGGCCCTGGTGCCCGCTTCCGCACTGGCCGACATCCATCGCTGCACCGACAGCGAGGGGCTGGTCACGTTCACCGACAGTCCGTCGCGCAAGTTCAAGGAGTGCACGCTCCTCTACCGCGACACGACCGCCCCGCGCGCCAGCCCGGGTGCCGGCGCTGGCGGCACCCCTGCGCCGGGCGCACCGCGGGCGCGCACCGATTCGCCCGCTGCTGCCGTGCGCGCCAATCCCGGCCCGGAGAATTTTCCCCGGATCGAACGCGGCGAACAGCGCGACCGGGACCTGAAGGCGCGCCAGATCGTCGAACGCGAACTGGCGAGCGAACAGCGATTGCTCGAGGAAGCCCGCCGCCAGGTGGCCGCACTCGGCTCCGTCCCGGCCGACCGCGCCGACCCGCGCCTGCGCGAGTTGCAGGGCGCGGTATCGCGGCACGAACGCAACATCGCCGAGATCCAGCGGCAACTGGCGGTGATGAAGTAGGGGTGCCCCGCGGCGCGCTCGACTGCGCGTCGCAGCCCGCGCAGTCGATGGCGCGCTTCTTGCTGACTCTCCGTGCATGCGGACGTCAATCCATGAACGCGTTGGCGGGCCCGTGAACGAACCGCGCCCGGCACTCGACCCCTTGTCCAGCGGCTCGGCCTTCGCAGGGCTCGACCTGCTCGTCACGGCAGTGCTGATACTCGACGAGCGATTCGTCATCCGTTATGCCAATCCGGCGGCGGAGAACCTGTTCGCGCTGTCCCGCAACCTGATGCTCCAGCAGGCACTCGACGAAGTGTTCACCCGCGACGACGCGCTCGCCGCCGCGCTCGACTCCGCGCGCACGAACAATGCCGGCTACTCCGACTACGACGTCAAGCTGAGCGCGATCGGACGCGTCGACGTGCACCACCTGATCTGTTCCGTGATGCCGGTCGAACTCCCGGTCGCGCTGGAGGGCGAAGCTTCCGGCGAGCACGGCTACCTGCTCGAGATGCGTCCCATCACGCAGCAGATCAAGGCCGCGCGCGAGGAGCGCATCCTCGACCAGACCCAGGCCAATCGAGAACTGGTGCGCAACCTTGCGCACGAGATCCGCAATCCGCTCGGCGGCATCCGCGGCGCTGCCCAGTTGCTCGACGCCGAACTCGACCGGGCCGACCTGCGCGAATACACGCGCGTGGTGATGCACGAGGCCGACCGCCTGCAGTCGCTGATGGATCGCATGCTCACGCCGCACCGGCTGCCGCAGGTCGGTGCGCTCAACATCCACGAGGTGATCGAGCGCGTGCGCAGCGTGATGCTGGCCGAGTACCCCGAAGGCCTCGTGGTGAAGCGCGACTACGACACCAGCCTGCCGCTGCTCACCGGAGACCGCGAGCAGATCCTGCAGGCGGTGCTGAACATCGTGCGCAATGCCGCGCAGGCGATGGGCGGCCA
>JBIITW010000291.1:0-4612 GCA_044340265.1 Burkholderiales bacterium
CTTCGATATGCACCGCGAACGAGGTCGCATCGCCGCCCAGCCCCTGCGGACCGACACCGAGCTGGTTAACCGCCGCGGTGAGCTGCGCTTCCAGCTTCGCACCTTCGGCATCGCTGCAGCGGCTGCCGAGCGCGCGCGTGGCCGCCACCTTCGACAGATGCACGCACAGGTCCCCGGTGCCGCCGACACCGACACCGACGATGGTCGGCGGGCAGGTCTTGCCGCCGGCATTGAGCACGCAGTCGATGACGAAGGTCTTGATCGCGTCGATGCCGTCGGCCGGGATTGCCATGTGCAGGAAGGTGTTGTTCTCCGAACCGCTGCCCTTGGGGATCATCTCGATCGACAGTCGATCGGTCGCCTCGACGAAGTCGATGTTGATCACCGGCACCAGCGGCCCGCACGAGGTCTGCTCGTTCACCCGGGTGACCGGATGCACGACCGAGGAGCGCAGCGGGTACTCGGTCGTCGCGCGCTCGCAGCCCTTGCGGATCGCCTGCTTCAGCGCGAAGCCGTCGAGCTGGACGTTGCGTCCGATCTCGACGTTGTAGATCGGCAGACCGGTGTCCTGGCAGAGCAGGTTGTCGGTCGACTCCGCCACGGAGATGTTGCGGATCATCGTCGCCAGCACCGACTGGCCGGTGGCGTTGGTCTCGCGTTTCACCAGCCCGGTGAAGCCGTCCTTGATGTCCGGCGGCAGCACCTTGAGCGCCCGGATGTACAACTCCTTGGCGGCGTCTTCCACCTGCTTGAGATCGATCTGCATGCCGTTCTGCCGTTCCTGTGCGCGCGCAACTACCCGGTGGATCAGAGCGCGGTGATCTTGCGCTCCCGGATGATCCGGCCCCAGCGGGTGATCTCCGAGCGGATGTACTTGTTGAATTCATCGGGGCGGTTGCCGACGGCTTCCATGCCGAGGCCGGTCAGTCGGTCGCGGAAGGTCGACCCCGCGGTGACCTTCGCGATGTCATCGGCCATCCGGTTCACCAGCGGCGCCGGCGTGCCGGTAACCACCGCCACCCCGAACCAGCCGAGGTTCTCGAAGCCGGTGATGCCGGCCTCGGACACGGTGGGCACGTCAGGCAGCGACGGCGAACGGGTCGGACCCGTGACGGCCAGCGCGCGCAGCTTGCGGTCGCGCAGGAAGTTGATCGACGCGCCCAGGTTCGGTGCGGCCCAGTCGATCTGGCCCCCGATCAGGTCGGTGATCGCGACGACCTCGCCCTTGTAGGGCACGTGCACCGAATCCATCTTCGCGAAGAACTCGAAGCTCTCCGCGGCGAGATGGACCTGGCTGCCGATGCCGGCCGAGCCGTAGCTGAACTTGCCGGGGGCCGCGCGCACCGCGTTGACCAGGTCCATCAGCGTGTTGAACTTGGAGTTCGGCCCGACCGCGATCACCATCGGCCCGCTGGCCACCAGCGATACGCCGGTCAGGTCACGGCCCGGGTCATGGCTCATCTTGCGATACATGTGCTGGTTGGCCGACAACACGCTGCCCGAAGCGAACAGCGTCGTGTAGCCATCGGGATTGGAGCGGGCGACGATCTCGCTGCCGATGGTGCCGCCTGCGCCGGCGCGGTTCTCGACCAGCACGCTCTGGCCCCAGCGTTCATTCAGCCCCTGCGCGAGCAGCCGCGCGACGACGTCGGTGGCGCCACCCGCCACGAACGGCACGATCATGCGCACCGGCTTCGCAGGGAAGGCCGGCGCCTGGGCCAGCGCCATCGTTGCACTGCCCAACGCCACGGTCGCGGTCGCTGCCGCCATGATCCTGATCGTCAGCCGTTTCATTTCGTCCTCCTGGTGTACTTGCCGTTTCGGGGTCTGACACGCGGCTGCATCATGCCGTCTGCGGGCGGAATTCGCCAGTCCCTGGCATTCTGTTGCGGTGGGGCGGTCCTCAGCCGATGTTCAGCGCGAACAGCAGCCCGGCCCCGACGCTCGCCGCGACCGATACCGCGAACAGCGACTTCTGCCAGTCGCGCCACGGCAGGAACTCGAGCATCAGCAGCCGCATGCCGCCCGCCAGGTGCGCCGCCAGCGCGATCACCAGCCCGAACTCGGCCACCTTCACCAGCGGGTTCGCGGTCCATGCGATGAAGCCCTCGAGCGCCGCCTCGCCGGCCAGTGCCTGGCCCAGTGCCCAGAAGTGCAGCGGGATGAATGCCGCCAGCAGCAGCCCCGACACCCGATGCACGATGAACGCCCACCAGGCGGGATGGTTGCGGTTGCGCCAGGCCCGGCTCACAGTGCACCCGCCCCGGGCGCGTACACCGCCCACACGGCGCGCAGGCCGAACAACAGGAAGAACACGCCGATCGCGAGCACCGCCACCTCGAGCCCGCGACCGCGCCAGGCGAAGGTCTCGGCCAGGATGTTGCGCAGCCCGATCGGCACATGCACCGCCACGGCCACCACGAACATCGCATAGAAGAGCATCCACGGCGTGTTGCCGCGGGTGCGCGAGAGGATTTCGCCGGCCGACAGCCCGCTGCGCACCGCGTAGATCATCGTCGCCAGGTGCACCAGCACGAAGAAGCCGAGCAGCGCCGCCGAGGCCCGCTGCGCGAACCAGAGCCAGACCTGCGTGCGTGCGCTCACAGCTCCCCCTTCAGCAACGCGCGCGTGGTCACGCGCTTGAGGCCGGCGATCGCCGAGGTCAGCGGCAGGTGCTTCGGACAACGCTCGGTGCAGGTCATGTGCGTATGGCAGGCGTGGCAGCCGGCATCGCCGGCCACCGCGGCCAGCCGCTCGCGCTGCGCCTGGTCGCGGGTATCGTTGACCAGCGTCCACGCCCGGTTCATCGCGGCCGGGCCGAGGTAGTCAGGCTTCCATTCGACGACATCACAGGACGAGTAGCACACGCCGCAGCCGATGCACTCGATGCCGAGATCGACCTGCTGGCGCTCGGCGGACAGCGGCGACACCACCGCGAAATCCTCCTTGCGGGTGCGGGTGCCGGTGAACTGCCCGCGGGCACGCGCCCACTTGTCGAAGAACTCGCTCATGTCGGTGGCGAGGTCGCGGATCACCGGCAGGTTGCGCAGCGGCGAGATCTCGAGCGTCCCGTCCTGCGACACCTTGTCGACATGCGTGCGGCAGGTCCAGCGCGCCTCGCCGTTGACCACCATCGCGCACGAGCCACAGACGCCGACGCGGCAGGCGAAGCGGTAGGTCAGCGTCGGATCGAGATGGCGCTGGATGTGAGTGACCACATCGAGCACCGTCTGGCTCGGCTGGCGCGGCACCTCGAACGCCTCGAAACGGCCTTCCCCGGCCGCGACGCCACCGGGGCCGGTGCTGCGCCATACCGAGACCTTGATCATGCTGCCGTTTCCGGCGGGAGGAGTCGCCTGGTCCATCGTGGAGTTTCCTGGTCGTTGAGTGTGCCGGCCGTCGGGGAACCTAACGTACCGTGACCTGAACCGCCTGTACTGCGTTGTTGCCCATGCCCGCCGTGTTCCAGTCGGGCTGCAAGGGCTGAACCGACCCGTCCGCGGCATGCGCCCGGCACTGCAGGAGGTGCTCGCCGCGCGTCGCATCCCACGTGCAACTCCAGGCGCGCCATGCGTACCGGTGCACACCCGCTGGCGCCAGCACCGCATCGCGCCACTGGCCATCGACGGCCACTTCGACGCGATCGACCGGCACGCCGGAGCCGGCCCATGCGCGGCCGCGCAGTTCCACGCGCCCGGCATCGACCAGCCGGCGCCGCGTGTACCAGTCGGGTATGCCCGGCGGCACCATCAGCGAGCGCACGCGCAGGGTGGTCACCGGCACGCCGGGATCGGCCGCCGACTTGCGATAATGATAGCCGACGGCCTGCTGGAAGCCGTCGAACGGGCGGTCGAGCACCTCGATGCGCGACAGCCATTTGACGCTGGCCATGCCGTACCAGCCGGGTACGATCAGCCGGCAGGGATGGCCATGCTGCGGCAGCAGCGGCTGGCCGTTCATCGCATGCACGACGAGTACGTCATCGGACAGCGCGAGGTCGAGCTTCAGGCTGCGGCCGTAATGATGCTCGACGCCGCGATCGAAGCCGCGGTCGAGCCCGAGGAAGGCCACCTCGTTCGCCCAGGCTGCCGGCCGCGCCTTCTCGAGCAGCCCGCGCAGCGGCGTGCCGGTCCATTCGGCGGTACCGACCGCCTCGCCGATCCACGGCATGCTCGGGTAGCGCGGGCTCATGCCGGCACGGCCGTTGCCCGCGCACTCCAGCGTGACGCGCAGGGTCCGCGTCGGCAGCTGCTTCAGGTCAGCCAGCGAGAACGACAGTTCGGACTGCACATGGCCGCCGACCGACAGGCGCCATCCCTGTGCATCGACCTCGGGGATGTCGAAATGCGACAGCAGGTAGTGCATGCCCTGCGGCGTGACGTCGTAGCGAAGGCCTTCCAGCGGCATGCCCGGATTGCGGTTGGCGAGGGCCACTTCCTCGCGTGCGAACGCGCCTTCGACATGCGGGCGCGACTCGGCCCCGGCGAACGGGTTGCCGGGGCCGGGGACGGAGTCGCTGCCGCCACCGCCCGCATCGCTGCCTGCGGGCGGCACCGCCACGCCCAAATCAGGCGCTCTCGAACAGCCGGGTCAGCACGAACTCGCGATGACC
>JBIITW010000292.1:0-4584 GCA_044340265.1 Burkholderiales bacterium
GGCGTAGTAGGCGATCAGGGGCGGCGAGGCGACGTTGGCCGTGGTCTCGAACATGCCTGCGGCGAAGCCGAACACCACCCCTGACGCGACGACATGGCGCTTCATCCAGTCGGACTCGCTCTTGCCGCGCCAGTCGAGCCAGAGCCACATGAAGATCGCGGCCACCAGCACCAGCGCATACGGAAACTGCGGCGCGCGGATGAACAGCTGGGCGCCGATGGCCGCGCCGACGAACGCCGCCACCGGCATGAACCAGAAGCGCTTCAGCGTGCCGAGGAAATCGGGCACCGACCAGATCGACACGAAGATCGCGACCAGCACCGGCACCACCAGCACGATCACCGCATCCTGCAGCGGCATCACCAGCGCCAGCAGCGGCGTGGCGATCAACGGCAGGCCGATGCCGAGCACGCCATAGACCCAGGCGGCGACCGCGACCACCACCACGACCCAGAGCAGCAGGCCGGGCGACAGCACTTCCAGCGGACTCAACGCAGCATCGATCCGGACATCAGGCGCCGCCACCCTTGCCTGCAGCACCGTCATGGCCGGCGCGATCGATCGCATCGGCCAGCAGCTCGGCGATGTGCAGCGCTCGCCGGTCGCCCAGCTGCGCGATCTGCTCGCGGCAGCTGAACCCGTTGCTGACCACCGTGGTGTCCGCGCTGCAGGCGCGCAGCGCCGGCAGCAGGGAGAGCTCGGCTGCCTTCACCGACAGGTCGTAGTGCTTCGGGTCGAAGCCGAACGACCCCGACATGCCGCAGCAGCTCGAGTCGACCATCGTGTGCCGCACGCCCATGGCGTCGAGCACCTTGTTGTCGGCGCCCATGCCGATCACCGACTTCTGGTGGCAGTGGCCATGCACCAGCGCGTCGATCTCCAGCGCCGGGAAGGTCACGCCCTGTTCGACCAGGAACTCGGTGATGAAGCGCACCTGCAGCGCCAACTTGCCGGCGCGCGGATCATCCGGGAACAGCTTGAGCAGTTCATCGCGGAACACGGCGACGCAGGCCGGTTCGAGCCCGACGATCGGCGTGCCCGCTTCGATGTCTTCGGCCAGCGCCTGCATGATCTCGCGCAACTGCTTCTCGGCCTGGTCGAGCAGCCCGAAGTCGTAGAGCGGGCGGCCACAGCACAGGTGTGCCTGCGGGATCGCCACTTCATATCCGGCATGCTCGAGCACCTTCACCGCCGCCAGTGCCGTCTCGGGGTGGAAGTGATTGTTGAACGTGTCGGCCCAGAGGATCACGCGCCCACGCTTCGCGGCAGCCGGCTTCACATGCCCGGCGAACCACTGGCGGAACGTGCGCGCAGCGAACTTCGGCACGTCGCGCTGCAATGCGATGCCGGCCAGTTTCTTGGCCAGCACGTTGAGGCCCGGCGTCTGCGTGAACCCGTTGACCAGCCAGGGCATCCTGGAGGCGATGCGCGCCCAGCGATGGATGAAGCCCATGCTCCAGGCCTGGATCGGCCGGCGCTTCTGCTGGTGGTAGTGGTACAGGAACTCGGACTTGTAGCTCGCCATGTCGGTATGCGTCGGGCAGTCGCTCTTGCAGCCCTTGCACGCCAGGCACAGGTCGAGCGCCTCCTTCACTGCCTCGGACTGCCAGCCGCCGGTCACCACCTCGCCGCGCAGCATCTCGCCGAACAGCCGCGAGCGACCGCGGGTCGAGTACTTCTCCTCGCCGGTCACGCGGTAGCTCGGGCACATCACGCCGCCACTCTGCGACCGGCACTTGCCCATGCCGACGCAGTGCTCGATCGAGCGGGCGAAGCCGTCGCCTTCCGGGGTGGAGAAGCTCATCCGCGTCTCGAAGCGGATCGGGGCGTAGCCCGGCCCGTAGCGCAGGTTCTCGTCGATGCGATACGCATCGATCAGCTTGCCCGGGTTCATCCGCCCGGCCGGATCCCAGATCGCCTTGAACTCGCGGAACGCCTGCATCAGCTCGGGCCCGTACATCACCGGCAGGAACTCGGCCTTGGCCTGGCCATCGCCATGTTCGCCGGACAGCGAGCCGCCGTAGCGCACGACCAGGTGCGCGGCATCCTCGGTGAAGCCACGCCACTTCAGGATGCCTTCGGGCGTGCGCAGGTCGAAGGTGATGCGCGCATGGATGCAGCCATCGCCGAAGTGCCCGTACAGCGAGGTCTCATAGCCGTAGCGGTCGACCAGCGCCTGGAACTCGCGCAGGTAGTCGCCCAGCCGCAGCGGATCGACCGCGGCGTCTTCCCAGCCGACCTGCGGATCGCGGCTGCCTTCCAGCCCGAGCGCACTGGCAGAGGCCGCGGTCTCGCGGATGGTCCAGATCGCCTCGGCAACCGCCGGGTCGTCGATCAGCCAGTGCGAGGGCGCATCGGGCCGGCCCGCATAGTGGTCGACCAGTGCCTGCGCCTGCGCGCTCGCCGCAGCGACCGTGTCGGCGCCGAACTCGATCATGATCCAGGCATCGCCGGGCGGCAGCTTCGCGATGTCGGCCAGGCGCAGCCCGCGCACGCGCAACCCGCCGATGATCTTCTGGTCAAGGCCCTCGGTGGCGATCGGCCCGAACGGGAGGATCTGCGGCACCGCGTCGCCCGCGACATAGATGTCCGGATAGCCCAGCACCAGCAGCACCCGTTTCTGCGGGCTCTGCACCAGCCGGGTCTTCGCCTGCAGCGTGATCGCGCAGGAACCCTCGGTGCCGACCAGGGCGCGCGCGATGTTGAAGCCGTTCTCGGGCAGCAGCTGGTCGAGGTTGTAGCCCGACACGCGGCGCTTGATCTTCGGATACTTCGTGCGGATCAGTTCGCCGTACTTCTCGGCCAGCGCCTTCAGCTTCGAGTAGATCTCGGCGCGCCGCCCGCCGGCCGCGACGATGCGTTCATATTCATCATCCGGTGTCGGCCCGACCCACAGGCGCAGGCCGTCGTAGGTCAGCACCTCGAGCGCCTCGACGTTCTCGACCGTCTTGCCGGCCATCACCGAATGCGCGCCGCAGGAGTTGTTGCCGATCATGCCGCCGAGCGTGCAGCGGCTGTGCGTCGCCGGGTCGGGACCGAAGGTCAGCGCATGGGCCTCGGCTGCGTCGCGCAGCGCATCGCAGACCACGCCCGGCTCCACCCGTGCAGTGCGCGCCTGTGGGTCGACCTCGAGCACCCTGTTCAGGTACTTCGAACAGTCGAGCACCACCGCGACATTGACCGTCTGGCCATTCTGCGCCGTGCCACCGCCGCGCGGCAGGATCGGTGCGCCGAACGCGCTGCAGACCTCGACCGCGGCGACGATATCCTCGACCGTCTTCGGCAGCACCACCCCGATCGGCACCTGCCGGTAGTTGGACGCATCATGCGCATAGACCGCACGGCTGCCCGCATCGAAACGCACCTCGCACGACACCACGCGGCGCAGCGCGGCGGCCAGGGCCTCGACATCGATGCCATGCGGCGCGCGCGCCGCCGGTGCAGGGGGCTGGACGGGGGACGGCGTATCGAGGGGCGGTGGCATGGGCAGGGAGTGTAGCAGCGGGCCGGCGCGCATCGACCCGGCCGGATGCCGTGTCAGGGCGCCTCGAATGCGCCGGCGAGTTCATCGGCAGCCTGCCGCAGGCGGGGGACCAGGCTGAGCGCCCGTTCGAGCGACAGCCGGCCGACCGGCCCGTGCACCGCCACCGCGGCGATCGGCCTGCCACCGGGGTCGCGCACCGGCACGCTGGCCGCGACCAGGCCATCGAGAAACTCCTGGTCGTCGGTGCCCACACGCGACTCACGGATGCGCGCGAGCTCGGCCTCGAGCTCGGCCGCATCGGTCAGGGTGCGCGCCGTCCTGCGCTCCAGCGGCAGCGTCGACAGCAGGCGCTTGCGGGTGCGTGCGGGCAGCAGCGAAAAGAACAGCTTGCCACTGGCGGTGCAATGCAGCGGGACGCGCGACCCGGGCTGCAGGGTCATCTGCAGCGGCCAGTGCGATTCGACACGGTCGATGTAGACGACCTCGGACCCGTCGAGCATCGTGATGTTGCAGGTCTCTTCCAGGTCGGCAACCAGCCGCTCGAGGATCGCCCGCCGGTCGGCCTGGCGCGCGCTGTGACGCATCGCGTCGACTGCGAACCGCGTCGCCCGGCGCGCCAGCATGTAGTTGCGGTCGGAGGGCTCCTGCGCCAGGAAGCCGGCAACGGCGAGCTGGCGCAGCATGCGATGCACCGTCGACCGCGGCAGCCCGAGCATGTCGGCGATCGACGACAGCGGCAGCGCACGATCGGAGGCCGCGAGCACTTCGAGCACGCGCAGGCCGCGCAGCAGCGCGGAATCGGCGTCGGTCGACGGCGTGGCCATGTCAGCAACCCTCGCGCGCGGCCTGGCGTTCGGGCAGGCGCGCAGGCAGGCCCGCACGCAAACCCGCACCCATGCTATCAGTCAGGCTGTCAAGCAGACGCAGCGCCCGCAGCCGGGGCAGCGGACTCGGCAACCGGCTGTGGCATTGCGCCGGGAACTTCGGACAGGTCGAACTCGTCATGGATCAGGTCGCGGATGCGCGCCTTCAGCGCGACGAACTCGGGGCTTTCCTCGCGCCGCGGACGCGGCATGTCGACCTCGATGTTAGCCTTTACC
>JBIITW010000099.1:0-17279 GCA_044340265.1 Burkholderiales bacterium
CTCGCCGGTGAAGGCGAGGAACAGGATCGGCGAGTCTGCGGGATTGAGCTTGCGCATGACCGGCGGCTCCATCCCGTCGGGCAGGCGCCGTTGCACCACGGCGATCGCGGACTGCACGTCCTGCGCTGCGGCGTCGATGTCGCGGTCGATGTTGAACTGCAGCGTGATCCGCGTGTTTCCGTCGCGGGACACCGAGTTCATGGAATCGAGGCCGGAGATGGTGCTGAACTGGCGCTCGAGCACCGTGGCCACGGTGGTCGCCATGATCTCGGGGTTGGCGCCGGGCAGGTCGGCGGTGACCAGGATGTTCGGGAAGTCGACGTTGGGCAGTTCGTTGACCGGCAGCTTCTGGAAGCCGATGAAGCCGAAGAACACCAGCGCGATCATCAGCGTGGCGGTCGCCACCGGACGCTCGATGAACAGCCTGGATATCGAACTGTTCGAACTGTTGCTCATGGCCGACCTCTATGTGTACGTCTGCTGCCTGTGCATCCCGATCCGCGCGGGGTCAGCCTCTGCATGCTTGCAGCGCTCCCCTCGACGGCATGTTACTTCTGCGGTTCACCCTTGCGGGGTGCCGCGGCACTGTCCGCTGCCTTGCCTGCGCCGCCCGCGGGTGCGGCGGGTGGTTCACCCTTCGCCTCGCCGCCCTTGCCCTCGCCGCCTTTCTTGCCGGCGCCCTTGCCGTCGCCCTTGGCAGGCAGGCGGACCGGTGCTCCGGGAGACAGTCCGGGCGGGACTTCCGTGAGGACCCGCTCGCCGCCCTGGAGGCCGGAGGCGATCACCACCCGGTCACCCAGCTGGCGATCGATCTTGATCGGCTGCACCCGCGCGCGGCCGGCGCCCTCTGTTTCCCCGGGCTGGAACACATAAACGAACGGACCCTGCTGGCCGGGCTGCACCGCCGCCTCGGGGATCACGACCGCCTCCGGCTCGGTGGTGAGCACCATGCGCACGGCCACGAACTGGCCGGGCCAGAGCGTTTCCTTGTCGTTGCCCAGGCGTGCCTTCATGATGATCGTGCCGGTCTGGGAATTCACCGTGTTGTCGATGAACACCAGCTTGCCCTCGGCCAGCACTTCCTGGCCCTGTTCGCGCAGCACCTGCACGTTCAGTTCGCCGCTGCCCTGGAAGCGGCGCACCGTGGGCAGGAATTCCTGGGCGACGTTGAAGCTCACCAACACGGGATTGGTGCGGTTGATCGTCACCAGCGGCACGCTGGTCGAGCCGGTCGAGGCCGACACCAGGTTGCCGGCGCGCACCGACAGGGCGCCCAGCCGGCCGTCGATCGTCGCCCGGATGAAGGTGTAGTCGAGCTGCACCTGCACCTGCTCGAGCTGCGCCTTGTTGGCGGCGACCTGTGCCTCGAGTGCGGCCACGTTCGCCACCACCGTCTCGTATTCCGCGCGGGTGATGAAGTCGCGATCGAGCAGCGGCTTGAGCCGTCGTTCGTTCGCGCGCGCCAGTTCCAGGTTCGCCTGGTCGCGTGCGACCGCGGCCTTCGCCTGGTTCACCGAGGCATCGAACGACCGCGAGTCGATGCGGAACAGCGTCTGGCCGGCCCGGACCCGGTCGCCTTCCTTGACCATGACCTGGGTGAGCAGGCCCGAGACCTGCGGCCGCACCGATACGACGTGTTCCGATTCGATGGTTCCGACCACATCGAGCACGACCGGCATCGGCGTGATCTCGACGCGCGTGGTGCGCACCACCGCCGCCGGCCGGTTGCCCTTTCCGGCCTTGCCGTCCTTGCCATCCTTCGACGCCACCTTCTTGCCGTCCTTGCCATCCTTGCCGGCAGAGGCGGTGTCGCCGAACGGGTTCCAGCGGCCGGTCTGCCAGGCACCGAGCCCGAGCGCCACCCCGATGATCAACAGGCCCACCAGCAATACGACGAATCGCTTCATGTCTATTTCTGCACCGGAAGTGACGGGGAGTAGGGCGTGCCCGGTGCCGAGGGGATCGGCGCACTGCCCTGGGGGCCGGTGGCGGCACCGGGTACCAGGGGCAGCGAGCCGAGGGCGAAGTTGAGCTGGGAGAAGGCGGTGTACCAGTTGACCTGGGCGGTGATCCGCTGGACCCGTGCATTCACGTCGTCCGCCTGTGCCGTGATCACCTCGAGCAGGTTGCCGACTCCGCCCTTGTAGCGCGCCTCGGCCACTTCCAGCGACTGCGCTGCGGTACGCACCAGCGAGGCTGCCGTGGTCAGGGCGGTGTTGGCGGTCTGCACGTTGAAGTAGCCCTGCCAGACATCGAGCTCGACCTGGTTCGACAGCTGGTCGCGTATCGCGATCTGGCGCTCGGTGCTCGCCTCGGCGAGCCGGCGGTTGTAGGTATCCCGGTAGCCGGTGAACAGGGGGATGTTCACCGCGACGCCGACCGACCAGTTCGGTCCGTCCGGCCGGCTGACGAAGTAGTTGTCGGCGAAGGTGGCAGTGGTGGTGATGCTGGGCAGTCCGGCGGCGGCCGCAGCGCGCGCCGTGGCCGACAGCGACCGCGCAGTGGCCTCGGCCGCGACCAGGTCGGGACGGCCGACCTTCGCGCGTTCGACCAGTTCACTCACGGTTTCGGCGAGCTGCACCGCCTCGAGCTTGGGCGGTACCGGCGCGAGGCTGTATCGCGTGGTCACCGGAAGGCCGGCGCTGAACGCCAGCCGGCCGCGCGCCTGGGCCACCTGGCCCTCTGCCTGCTGCAGCGCCAGCCGCGCCTGGGCGACCGCGGTCTCGGCACGGAACACATCGCCGATCGTCGCCAGGCCACTCTGCCGGCGGCGCTCGGTGGCTTCGTAGATCGTCTGCGCATTGCGCACGGAAATCTGGCCGGAGCGCACCAGCTGTTCGGACCCGAGCAGTGCGTAGTAGGCCTGCTCGACGTTGAATGCCACCGCCTGCAGCGTCCGGTTCTGGGACAGATTGGCCGCGAGCAGGTTGAAGCGCGCGGCCTCGAGCTGGCTGGCGCGCACGCCGAAATCGAACAGGGCGTAGGACAGCGTGACGCTCGGTGTGTAGCGCTCGATGATCGGCTGGCGCACCCCGGTCTGGCTGATCTGGCGCGCGCGCAGGTAGCTGAGGGCGCCGGAGGCCTGCACGGAGTAGTCGGCCAGCTCGATGCCCACCTGTGCCGCGGCGGCGCGCGCCGAGGCCCAGGCCGTGCGGGTCTGCGGATTGTTGCGCAGCGCCAGATCGGTGAGCTCCGCCAGCGTGAGCGGGCGCTCCGGATTCGGGATCTCGATCGTCGGCTTCGCGCTGGCCGGCAGGCGGTCGCCGACCCACGGCGTGTTCGGATGCTGGGTGATCAGGCTGTCGAGCTGGCGCGGGTCGTGCCACCAGCGATCCGTGGCCAGGGCATCGCCGGACAGACCTGTCGCCATCGTCAACCCTGCGGCGAGGGTGAGGAACATCAGTCTGCCGGAAGCCGGGCGCACGGTTGATCCCTGGCGCACGAGCGCCTGCTGCTGCGTGTTCTTGGAGTGCATCGACTGCCGACTCGCCTGTTGTTTGTTGTGCCGATCCCCGATGAAGCAATAAACGGGCTAGCGGCGCCCCCGATCCTGTGCCGCGACAACCCACTTGAAAACTATAACCCATCGTTTCCGTCCGTGGCGAACCGTTTGCGGGCGACCCGATGGCACAACATCTTGTGTGCAGAAACACCGCGAACACTATTGATGGCGTACAGCCGCCTGTGTATGCTGACTTTCAAGGCAGGACTGCACACGAGGCATCCCGACCAGTGAACGCTTCACGACAGCACGCTCCAACCCTGCGAGCCCGTGTCCGGCGGTTGCTGGATCGCCTGCGCTCCCCCCGGTCGGCATCCGGACGCGGCCCTGGGGCAGGGCAGACCCGTCCAGCCCGGTGCCCGCACGCTGGCATGAATCTTTCTTCGCTGTGCCCTGCGACGCCGGTAAACCCGGGCGCGATCGGTGCCGTTAATGGATGGCGGGCAGGTGATGTGCGGCATCCATCACGATGCGCGCGTCGATCGGTGGACAGTGCCGATCGTCGGATCGACGCAGCGGCTGCAACGTATCGTTGTGAACAGGAATTCGGCAGGCTTGTTTCTCGTGAATCCCGATTCGACGGAGGTGCAGCATGACGGACTTGTTCAGCAGGTATCGTGAACGCTACGCGGCGGCGCAGGAAGACGAGATGTCGTTGCACGACTACCTCGACCTGTGCCGGAAGGATCCCCTGACCTACGCCAGCCCCGCAGAGCGCATGCTCGCCGCGATCGGCGAGCCCGAGGTGGTCGATACCCGCAACGACCTGCGCCTGTCCCGCCTGTTCTCCAACCGGATGATCCGGCGCTATCCGGCCTTCGACGAGTTCTACGGCATGGAAGAGGTGATCGAGCAGATCGTCTCGTTCTTCCGCCATGCCGCCCAGGGGCTCGAGGAACGCAAGCAGGTCCTCTACCTGCTTGGGCCGGTCGGCGGTGGCAAGTCCTCCATCGCCGAGCGCCTGAAGCTGCTGATGGAGGCGCGGCCGATCTACGCCTTGCAGGGCTCGCCGGTCAACGAGTCGCCGCTGGGCCTGTTCAACATCGACCGCGACGGCCCGATCCTCGAGAAGGAGTACGGCGTCTCCAGGCGTTACCTGTCGGGCATCATGAGCCCGTGGGCGGTGAAGCGCCTGCAGGAGTTCGAAGGCGACATCACCCGCTTCCGGGTGGTGCGCCTGCAGCCCTCGGTGCTCAAGCAGATCGCCATCTCGAAGACCGAGCCTGGCGACGAGAACAACCAGGACATCTCGACCCTGGTCGGCAAGGTCGACATCCGCATGCTCGACCGGTTCTCGCAGAACGATCCCGATGCCTACAGCTACTCCGGCGGCCTGTGCCTGGCCAACCAGGGGCTGCTCGAGTTCGTCGAGATGTTCAAGGCGCCGATCAAGATGCTGCACCCGCTGCTCACGGCCACGCAGGAGGGCAACTACAAGGGCACCGAGGGGTTCTCGGCGATCCCGTTCAACGGCGTGATCCTCGCCCACTCGAACGAGGCCGAGTGGCAGACCTTCCGCAACAACAAGCACAACGAGGCCTTCCTCGACCGGGTGTACATCGTGAAGGTGCCGTACTGCCTGCGCGTGTCCGAAGAGGTGAAGATCTACCAGAAGCTGCTCACCCACAGCTCGCTGGCCGCCGCCCCCTGCGCGCCGGGCACGCTCGACATGATGGGGCAGTTCGCGGTGCTGTCCCGGCTGAAGGAGCCCGAGAATTCCAGCATCTTCTCGAAGATGCGCGTGTATGACGGCGAGAGCCTGAAGGACATCGACCCGAAGGCGAAGTCCTACCAGGAATACCGCGACTACGCCGGCCTGGACGAGGGCATGAACGGCACCTCGACCCGCTTCTCCTACAAGATCCTGTCGGCGGTGTTCAACTACGACCAGGTCGAGGTCGCCGCCAACCCGGTGCACCTGATGTACGTGCTCGAGCAGAAGCTGTCGCGCGAGGACCTGCCCGAGGACACCAAGCGCCGCTACCTCGACTTCATCAAGGGCTACCTGTCGCCGCGCTATGCCGAGTTCATCGGCAAGGAGATCCAGACCGCCTACCTCGAGTCCTACTCGGAGTACGGCCAGAACATCTTCGACCGCTATGTCACCTACGCCGACTGCTGGATCCAGGATGAAGAGTTCCGCGACCCGGAGACCGGCGAGATCTTCGACCGCGGTTCGCTCAACGGCGAGCTCGAGAAGATCGAGAAGCCGGCCGGCATCGCCAACCCGAAGGACTTCCGCAACGAGATCGTCAACTTCGTGCTTCGTGCGCGCGCCGGCAACGCGGGGCGCAACCCCTCCTGGAACAGCTTCGAGAAGATGCGCGAGGTGATCGAGAAGAAGATGTTCTCGAACACCGAAGACCTGCTGCCGGTGATCTCGTTCAACGCCAAGGCGTCGGCCGACGAGAAGCAGAAGCATCAGAGCTTCGTCGAGCGCATGGTCGCGAAGGGCTACACCGAGAAGCAGGTCAGGCTCCTCTGCGAGTGGTATCTCCGGGTGCGCAAGTCACAGTAGGCGGGTTCCATGGCCGGCAGTGTCCATCTGATCGATCGTCGCCTGAACGGCGGCAACAAGAGCGCCACCAATCGGCAGCGCTTCATCCGCCGCTACAAGGCGCAGCTCAAGCGCGCGGTCGGCGACATGGTCGACAAGCGATCGATCACCGACATCGACGGCGGTGGCGAGGTGAACCTGCCCACGCGTGACATCTCCGAGCCCAGCTTCCGGCACGGCCCGGGCGGCAACCGCGAGACGGTGCATCCGGGCAACCGCGAGTTCTCGCCCGGGGACACCATCCAGCGGCCGCAGGGCGGGGAAGGGGGCGGCGCGGGCAGCGAGGCGGGCGAAGGCGAGTCGTCCGATTCCTTCGTGTTCACGCTGTCGCGCGAGGAGTTCCTCAACATCTTCTTCGACGACCTCGAACTGCCGCACCTGGTGCGCAACTACCTCGGTGCCGTCCAGCAGAAGAAGATGGTGCGCGCAGGCTACGTGGTCGAGGGGTCGCCGACCAATCTGTCGGTCCCGCGCACGATGAAGAGTTCGCTCGGTCGGCGCGTGGCGCTGTCGGCACCGATCCGGCGCGAACTCGAGCAGGCCACGGCGCTCCTCGCCGAGGCCCGCGCGCGACCGGCGCAAGCCGACGAGATCGCGCGGCTGGAGGCGCAGGTCGCCGACATCGAGACCCGCCTCAAGCGCGTGCCGTTCCTGGACGACCTCGACCTTCGCTACCGTCACCGGGTGTTCGAGCCGCAGCCGGTGGCGCGCGCGGTCATGTTCTGCCTGATGGACGTGTCGGCGTCGATGGACGAGCGCAAGAAGGACGTGGCGAAGCGTTTCTTCACGCTGCTCTACCTGTTCCTGTCGCGCAAGTACGAGAAGGTCGAGATCGTGTTCGTGCGCCATACCGACAATGCCGAGGAAGTGGACGAGAACACGTTCTTCCACGACCCGAAGTCCGGCGGCACGGTCGTGCTGTCCGCGCTGGAGCTGATGCACGAGATCCAGGCAGAGCGCTTCCCGGCGGGGCAGTGGAACATCTATGCGGCCCAGGCTTCCGATGGCGACGCGTTCGGCAGCGATGCCGGGAAGAGCGCGCGTTTCCTCGGCGAGAAGATCGTGCCGGTCTGCCGCTACTTCGCCTATGTCGAGATCCCCGACGGGCAGGATGCGCGCCAGAGCAGCCTCTGGGTCGAGTACGACACCCTGACCGCGACGGCGCGCAACTTCGCGATGCGCCGGGTCTGCGAACGCGACGAAATCTATCCGGTGTTCCACGAGCTGTTCAAGAAAGAGACGGCCTGAGATGAACGGCGGGGTGCAGGTGCGCGAGAAGCGGTTGCCGCAGGGGCCCGACTGGACGTTCGAGCTGATCGACGAGTACGAGCAGGAGATCCGCAAGACCGCGGCCGAGTTCGGGCTGGACACCTATCCGAACCAGATCGAGGTGATCACCTCCGAGCAGATGCTCGACGCCTATGCGAGCGTCGGACTGCCGATCGGCTATCCCCCCCGGTCGGTCGGCAAGGAGTTCATCCGCAACGAGCAGGCCTACCGCAAGGGCGCGCAGGGGCTCGCCTACGAGATCGTGATCAATTCCAACCCCTGCATCGCCTACCTCATGGAAGAGAACTCCATGATGATGCAGGCGCTGGTGGTAGCGCATGCGAGCTACGGCCACAACTCGTTCTTCAAGGGCAACTACCTGTTCAAGCAGTGGACCGCCGCCGATGCGATCCTCGACTACCTGGTGTTCGCCCGCCGCTACGTGATGGAGTGCGAAGAGCGGCACGGCATCGGCGCGGTCGAGGAGGTGCTCGATTCCTGCCATGCGCTGATGAGCTACGGGGTCGATCGCTACCGGCGTCCGCAGCCGCTGTCGGCACGCGAGGAAGAGGCGCGCATGGCCGAGCGCAACGACTACATCCAGCGCCAGTTCAACGACCTGTGGCGCACCGTGCCTGTGCCTGGCTCGAGCAAGGCAGGCGGCAGCAAGCGCAGCGTGTTCCCCGCCGAACCGGAAGAGAACATCCTCTATTTCATCGAGAAGCACTCGCCGAAGCTCGCGCCCTGGCAGCGCGAACTGGTGCGCATCGTGCGCAAGGTGTCCCAGTATTTCTATCCGCAGGGCCTGACCAAGGTCATGAACGAGGGCTGGGCGACCTTCTGGCACTACACGCTGCTCAACCGCATGTACGACAAGGGCCAGCTCGAAGACGGCTTCATGATCGAGTTCCTGCAGGTGCATACCAACGTGGTGACGCAGCGCGGTTTCGACGAGCGCGGCTATGGCGGCATCAACCCCTATGCGCTGGGCTTCGCGATGATGCGCGACATCCGCCGCATCTGCGAGGCGCCCACCGACGAGGACCGGCACTGGTTCCCCGACATCGCCGGCGGTGACTGGCTGAAGGTGCTCGATTTCGCGATGCGCAACTTCAAGGACGAGTCGTTCATCGCGCAGTACCTGTCGCCGAAGCTGATCCGCGAGTTCCGCCTGTTCACGGTGGCCGACCACGAGTCGAAGTCCTACCTCGAGATCGACAGCATCCACAACGAGGAAGGCTACCGGCGCGTGCGCCGCCTGCTCGCCCAGCACTACAATCGGGACGTATCGCTGCCGGACATACAGGTCGTGCGCTACGAGCGCGACACTGACCGTTCGCTGGTGCTTCGCCATCAGATCCATCGCAATCGTCCGCTGGTCTCGTCCGAGGCGACCGAGGTGCTCAAGCACCTGGCCCGACTCTGGGGTTTCACCGTCCGTCTGGAGGCGGTCGATGCAGCGGGCAGGCTCGACCACTACCGGGAGTGCAACCCATGACGGCCCAGAGGAATCTGTCTTGATCACGCCGCCTGCCGGGCCGGTCGTGCGCAATGTCCAGGCAGCCGAGCGGCTGCGGCGGCTGGTCGAGCGCAACGCGGGCGCCGCCAGCCTTGCCGAGGGCGCGCTGCTGATCGCCCAGGAGCACTATCCCGACCTCGACATCGATCACTACCTCGCCCGCCTCGATACGCTGGCCGCCATGCTGCGCGCGCGGTTGCCCGACGAGGCGGACGATGTGCAGCGGATCCGGGCCCTGAACCGGTTCCTGTTCGACGAGCAGGGCTTCGGCCCCAACCAGGACGACTTCGCCGATCCGCGCAACAGTTTCCTGAACGAAGTGCTCGAGCGGCGGGTGGGCATCCCGATCTCGCTGTCGATCGTCTACATAGAGGTCGGCCGGCGGATCGGCCTGGCGCTCGACGGACTGTCCTTCCCGCA
Source organism: Burkholderiales bacterium (assembly GCA_044340265.1). Lineage (GTDB taxonomy): Bacteria > Pseudomonadota > Gammaproteobacteria > Burkholderiales > CAIKXV01 > CAIKXV01. The sequence continues at coordinate 9,268 of JBIITW010000099.1, forward strand.
GCACTTCCTGGTCAAGTGCGCGCTGGCCGATGGTGCGGCGGTCATCGATCCGTTCCTGTCGGGCGCCTCGCTGTCGATCGAGGAACTGCAGCGGCGCCTCGGGGCGCTGCGCCTGGGACACCGGCCGTCGCGCGCGGAGGTGTCGGCGCTGCTCACCGGCGCCTCGCGGCGCGAGATCCTCGCGCGCATGCTGCGCAACCTGAAGGCAGTCTATGTCGGTGCCGGGCAGTTCGGCGATGCCCTGGTGGCATCCGACCGCATCCTCATGCTGACGCCGACGGTCGCCTCCGAGCTGCGCGACCGTGGCTGGCTCTACCACCGGCTCGACTGTTTCGCGGCGGCGCTGGGCGACTACCGGCGCTATCTCGAGCTCGCGCCGCAGGCGGCCGATGCGGACGAGGCGCGCGCACTGGTGGTCGAACTGGAAAGGCTGGCCGCGCGCGTCAACTGAAGGACTGCGCCGCGCGCGCAAGAGGTATGATCCGTGGCGCCATGAGCAATTACATCTACTGGATCCTCGCCGGCTTCCTGCTCCTCATCGTCGAGATGACGACCGGGACTTTCTACCTGCTGGTACTCGGGCTGGCAGCGTTCGCAGCGGCACTTGCAGCCTGGGCAGGCGCCTCGTTCGGCGTCCAGGCCGCGGTCGGAGGCCTGGTCGCGCTCGGCGGCGTCGTCGTGGTCTGGAAGATGCGCGCCGGCGACGTGGCCACCGTGTCCAGCAACACGCTCGATGTCGGCGGCATGGTGACCCTCGAGAGCTGGATCGACCGTGCGTCCGGCGTTGCACGCGTGCGCTACCGTGATGCCGTGTGGGAGGCCCGGGTGAGCCCGCCGCCGACCGGTGATGCGGGCCCGGAGCCCGGCGCTGCGCTCTACATCCGCAACGTCGCGGGCAGCGTGCTCGAGGTGTCGTCCGGACGATGAAACGCGATCCGCGCCGTTTCGACCCGAAGGATTTCGACCTGTCGAAGATCCACCAGTTGAAGGTCGAACTGTCTAAGTTGCCCTTGCCCAGTTTCGGTTTCCCCCGGACCGACCGACCTGACCCCGACCCTGATCCTGTCCCGAACCCGCTCGCCAGCCGAGGAGGCCCTGCCTTGTTGCCCAAGCTGATAGTCGTCACCGTGATCGCGATGGTGATGTCGACCATCCAGGAACTGAAGGTCTTTGCGCCCTGGTTCTTCTTCGTCGCGTTCACGATCGTGGTCGTGATCGAGTCGGTGCGGGTGATCCCGCAGCAGCAGGCGTGGGTGGTCGAGCGCCTGGGCAAGTTCCATGGCGTACTGGAACCCGGCCTGCGCGTCATCGTGCCGTTCGTCGATCGCATCCAGTACCGGCATTCGCTGAAAGAGGTGCCGCTGGACGTGCCGGAGCAGACCTGCATCACCCGCGACAACACCCAGCTGTCGGTCGACGGCATCATCTACTATCAGGTCACTGATCCGAGGCTGGCCTCGTACGGCTCCTCCGACTACATCACGGCGATCACCCAGCTCGCCCAGACCACCCTGCGTTCCGAGATCGGCAAGATGGAACTCGACCGCACGTTCGAGTCGCGCGACGAGATCAACCGGCAGATCGTGGCGGTGCTGGACGAGGCAGGGCGCACCTGGGGTGTGAAGGTGCTGCGTTACGAGATCAAGAACCTGACCCCGCCCGACACCATCCTGCGCGCGATGCAGGCGCAGATCACCGCAGAGCGCGAAAAGCGCGCACTGATCGCCAAGTCCGAAGGCCAGAAGCAGGAAGAGATCAACCTGGCCGAGGGTGCGAAGCAGGCCGCCATCCTGCGGTCGGAGGGCGAGAAGGCGGCGGCGATCAACAATGCGCAGGGCGAGGCGCAGGCGCTGATCGCGGTGGCGGACGCCACCGCCCAGGCCACTCGCGCGGTAGCCGAGGCGATCGGCACGCCGAACGGCCTGAATGCGGCCAACCTCAAGGTCGCCGAGCTGTATGTCGGGGCATTCGGGAACCTGGCCAAGACGGGCAACACGCTGATCGTGCCGGCCAACCTGGCCGACATCGCGTCGCTGATCGGCTCGGCGACGACGGTGCTGGATAATGTGAAGGGCATCCAGGTTGCAAAATCATCTGCCCAGTCTTGAACTTGCGCGCTGCAACCGCATCTAACGATGCGTGACGAGGCGCGCCTCGACTTCCCCCGCCTGCGCCGGCGTACTTCCACGGAGTGAATAGATGAAACGTATCGTGCTGTTCCTGATCACCAATGTCGGTGTGCTGCTGGTCCTGAGCGTCACCGCACGGCTGCTCGGGCTTGACCGGATGCTCGGCGGCGGCATGGGTGGACTGCTCCTGTTCTGCGCGTTCATGGGTTTCGGTGGCGCATTCATCTCGCTGGCCATCTCGAAATGGTCGGCCAAGCGGATGACCGGCGCGGTGGTGATCGAATCGCCGAGCAGCTCGCGCGAGTTCTGGCTGGTCGAAACCGTGCGCAAGCAGGCCGAACAGGCTGGCATCGGCATGCCTGAAGTCGCGGTCTACGATTCGCCGGACGTCAATGCGTTCGCGACCGGGATGACCCGCAACAGCGCGCTGGTCGCAGTCAGCACCGGGCTGCTGAACAACATGCGCGATGACGAGATCGAGGCGGTGCTGGCACACGAAGTCAGCCATATTGCAAACGGCGACATGGTCACGCTGACCCTGATCCAGGGCGTGGTCAATACCTTCGTCTTCTTCCTGGCGCGGGTCATCGGCCAGGTGATCGACCGGGCGATCTTCAAGAGCGAGTCCGGCTACGGCATCGGCTACTACGTGACGGTGTTCATCGCCGAGATGGTGCTCGGCATCCTGGCCAGCATCGTGGTGATGTGGTTCAGCCGGCAACGCGAGTTCCGTGCCGATGCGGGTGCGGCCAGCCTGTCGTCGCGCCGCAAGATGATCGCGGCCCTGGAAGCGCTGCAGCGTGGCCAGCAGCCGGCAGACCTGCCGACCCAGGTGGCGGCGATGGGCATCCGGGGTGGCGTGGGCAACGGACTCAAGCGCCTGTTCATGACGCACCCGCCCCTCGAAGAGCGTATCGAGGTACTGCGCGCCGGCCTCTGAGCGACGCGCGGTTTGCGGAAAACGAAAGGCCAGGCATCTGCCTGGCCTTTCTGTTTCGGCGGACATTCGCCGCCGGGGGGAGATTCAGTCCAGGCCGGCGCGGCTGACCAGGATGGCCGCGGTCGGTTCACCACCGGTGGCCACCGGCGCTGCCGCGGGCAAGACTGGCGCAACCGGTGCAACCGGCTCAACCGCCTCGACAGGCGACGACAGTGGCACGTCCAGCCGCTGCCACACGGGCTGCAACTGGACCACGCTCGGGCGCGAGACCGAGGAGTCGTTCAGGCGCGGCGGGTTGCCGTCCCAGAGCTGGCTGCGCCGGCGCTGGAAGTAGGCATCGCGCAGGAAGGCGTAGCGGTCGGTCGCCGCCTGGTCGAACACCCGGCCTGCGCCGAGCAGGTTGGCGCGCACGCTGATCAGGCGAAGGCCCCAGAGCCCCCACATGGTCGGGTCATCGTCGATCCGGCGGGTCATCGGGTCGAGGGCGATCTGCGCTACGGTGCCCGCGCCGTCGCGCAGGCTGCTCGGCCCGAGCAGTGGCAGCACCAGGTAGGGGCCGTGACCGACACCCCACCAGCCGAGCGTCTGGCCGAAATCCTCGTCGCTCTTCTCGAGCCCGACCCGGGACGCAACGTCGACGAAGCCGAGCAGGCCGACCGTGGTGTTCAGTGCGATGCGGCCCACGTCGGACACGGCGGTGCCGATCTTTCCCTGCAGCACGTTGTTGACCACGTTCCAGTAGTCGTAGAGGTTGCCGAAGAAGTTCGACACCCCGGTACGTGCCGGCGTCGGCATGATCGCGGTATAGGCCTCGGCGACGGGCCGGATCACCGTGCGATCGACGGCCTCGTTGATTTCATAGATGCCCCGGTTGAGCGGCTCCAGCGGGTCGCGCGGGTCACCGGTGCCGGGCGTCGCACAGCCCGTGAGTGCAAGCGCTGTCATGGCCGCGGCCAGCGCCGGCGTGGTGCGCCGCGCGGCGGCCCGGCAGGGACCTGCCGAAGGCACAGCACCGGACAGGGCGACCTTCTGCAGGCGGGGATCGGAGCGTTTGACGCGCATGGCTACCTCTGATCAGGGAAAGCATCGAATTATAACTATCGGCACCGGAGGGGCCCGGGTTTAGGTCAATTTGTTCAGCCTGCGCCCTTGTCCGGGCCGGGGCTGGCGCCGGCGCGGCCGCGCAGGGCGGCCAGGGTGGCGCCGGCCGCCGCCGCATGTGGCCCGCCCGCGGCCAGCGCCTGCTCGGCGAGCGCGACCGCTTCATCGTGCCTGTCCTGGTCGGCGAGCATCAGCGCCAGGTTGTTCAGGGCCGGCACGAACGAAGGATCGAGCGCCAGGGCGGCACGGAAGGCATGCTCCGCGTCCCCGGATCGGCCGTCGCCGTGCGCGAGGTTGCCCAGTGCGAACCAGCCGAGGACGCTGTCCGGCCACCGGGCCAGGTGCGCCTGCCAGGCACGCCCGGCGTCGGCGCGTCGCCCCGCACGCTCGAACGCGGCGACCGCCGCGGCGTGCGTGGACCGGTCGACCGTGGCCGGGACACGGGTGGGCGACAACGCGACCATCGACCAGAAATGGCTGTTGCGCCACAGGTACTCGACCCGGTCGAATCGCATCCGCTGGTCCGCATGCGGCGCCGAGTGCACCCGCAGTTCCCCGCGCTCGAGGTCGTAGCCGGTCGCGACCATGTAGTGCCAGGCCGGTGCGAGCCGCACGCCGAGGTCGACCAGCAGCAGGACCGGGTTGCCCGCGGCCAGTTCCTGCAGCACGGCATCGAGGCGCGGCGGGAGCACGACCCCGACCAGTCCGTGCGCGCGGGGGGCGGCGAGCATCTCGACCTGCAGGCTGCCGCCGCGTCCGGGCACGTAGACCTGGTCTGCGAGCCGCGACACGTCGGTGGCCGCTCCGGCATGTGCCAGGATCATCGCGAGCGAGGACGGGCCGCAGAAATTGTCGCGGTCGCCGAAGAACGGTACGTCGAGGGCCACGCGCTCGGGCAGGCCCGTCGGTGGCTGCGCGCGCAGCGCGTCGGACTGTGGCAGCGAGACGCAGCCGGCGAGCAGCAGCGCGCAGGCCAGCACGCAGGCCAGCACGCAGGCCAGGGCGCAGGCCCGGGCGCGCACGACCGAGGATATCGATCGCACGCCGTCCCGGACCCGCGCCGGCGTCATCGAAGCACGAGCGCCCATACAAGTATCCCGAGCAGGACGATGACCAGCAGGGTGCCGACGGCACCGGCCGGCGCGTTGTCGATCTGGCCGGCGAGACGCTGCAGTTCGGCTTCCGACAGCAGGCCTGCGCGGTCGGCGGCGTCGGCCGGCGAGACGCCGAGGCGCTCCAGTTGCGCCTGCACGTCCGGGCGCGAGATGAACTGCGTCACGCGCTCCAGTTCGTGCGCGGGCTGCGCAGCCGCCACCGCATGCTCGGTACCGATCATCCCGGCCATCGCCGGCTGCATGGGCAGCGCGGCGACGACCAGGGCCAGCAGTGCACAAAGGAATCGATTCATCACGGCATTCATGGGCTTCTCCTTGAGGTGGAGGCACGCGGGCCCGGATCCGTGAAAGGCTGGCCGCGCAGGCGTGCCGCTGCTACTGGCGCGAACTCTGTGCCCGTGGCGGCCTCGGGTATCATCATCGGCTGCGTTTCGACCCACCCGACGGAAGGGAACAGCCATGGATCTCGGATTAGCCGGCCGCAAGGCCCTTGTTTGTGCGGCCAGCAAGGGCCTCGGCCGCGCCTGCGCGATGTCGCTCGCGCGCGAAGGCGTCGACGTCGTGATCACGGCGCGCACGCCCGGGCCGCTGGAAGAGACGGCCGATGAGATCCGTTCGGCGACCGGCGTGCGGGTGATCACCGTTGCGTCCGACATCACCACCGAAGCCGGGCGTGCCGCGGTGCTCGCAGCCTGCCCGGAGCCGGACATCCTGGTCAACAACGCCGGCGGCCCGCCGCCCGGCGACTTCCGGGAATGGACGCGCGAGCACTGGATCAAGGCGGTCGACGCGAACATGCTGACGCCGATCGAGATGATCAAGGCCACGATCGATCCGATGATGAAGCGTGGTTTCGGGCGCGTGGTCAACATCACGTCCAGTTCGGTGAAGGCGCCGATCGAGGTGCTGGGCCTGTCCAACGGCGCCCGCTCCGGCCTGCACGGGTTCATCGCCGGTCTCTCGCGCAAGACCGTGAAGTTCAACGTGACCATCAACAACCTGCTGCCGGGGCCGTTCGAGACCGAACGCATGCGCAGCAACCTGTTCCACATCGCCAACGTCAAGGGCATCACCACCGATCAGGCGCGGGAACTGCGGCGCAAGGAGAATCCTTCGGGACGGCTCGGCGATCCGGCCGAGTTCGGCGACGCCTGTGCCTTCCTGTGCTCCGCGCAGATGGGATACGTCACCGGGCAGAACTTCCTGATGGATGGCGGAGCCTATCCCGGCACGTACTGAGCGCCGTTGCTTCCACCCGGGGCGAAAGGTTCCGGGGCACCCTGACACACCCCCCGGCGCGCTGAATCGCCGCCGGGCAACCATAAGGAGCGCTACATGCTCAAGCTCAAGGATCCCGGCCTGTTCCGCCAGCAGTGTTTCCTCAACGGCGAATGGGTCGATGCACGTTCGAAGGAAACGATCACGGTGCGCAACCCGGCCGACGGTGCGGTGCTCGGCACCGTGCCGAAGATGGGTGCCGACGAGACGCGCGCGGCGATCGAGGCGGCCGATGCCGCCTGGCCGGCGTGGCGCTCGAAGCTTGCCAAGGAACGCTCGGCGATCCTGCGCAAGTGGTTCGACCTGATCGTCGCCAACCAGGAAGACCTCGCGGTGCTGATGACCTCGGAGCAGGGCAAGCCGATCTCCGAATCGCGCACCGAGGTGATGTACGGCGCCTCGTTCATCGAGTGGTTCGCGGAAGAAGCCAAGCGCGCCTATGGCGACGTCATCCCGCAGCACCAGGCGGACAAGCGGATCGTCGTCACCAAGCAGCCGATCGGTGTCTGCGCCGCGATCACGCCGTGGAATTTCCCGAATGCGATGATCACCCGCAAGGCCGGCCCTGCGTTCGCCGCAGGCTGCCCGATGGTGCTCAAGCCGGCGAGCCAGACGCCGTTCTCGGCGCTGGCGCTGGCGGTGCTGGCCGAGCGCGCCGGCATCCCCAAGGGCATCTTCAGCGTGATCACCGGGTCCGCTGCGGCGATCGGCGGCGAGATGTGCGCCAACCCGATCGTGCGCAAGGTCACCTTCACCGGGTCGACCGAGATCGGCCGGGTGCTGATGCAGCAGTGCGCCCCGACGATCAAGAAGCTGTCGCTCGAACTGGGCGGCAACGCGCCTTTCCTGGTGTTCGACGATGCCGACCTCGATGCGGCCGCCGAGGGCGCGCTCGCGTCGAAGTACCGCAACACGGGCCAGACCTGCGTCTGCGCCAACCGCATCCTGGTCCAGGAAGGCGTCTATGACGCGTTCGCGCAGAAGCTTAAGGCGAAGGTCGACACGCTGAAGGTCGGCAATGGCCTGGGCGGGGACATCACCCAGGGACCGCTGATCGACAAGGCCGGGCTCGAGAAGGTCGAGGAGCATGTCGCCGACGCGGTCGCCAAGGGTGCGAAGGTGCTCACCGGCGGCAAGCGCCATGCGCTGGGCGGCACCTTCTACGAGCCGACCATTCTGACCGATGTCACGACCGACATGAAGGTCACCATCGAGGAGACCTTCGGCCCGGTGGCCCCGCTGTTCAAGTTCAAGACCGAGGAAGAGGCGATCCGCCTGGCCAATGCCACCGAGTTCGGCCTGGCCGCGTACTTCTACAGCCGCGACGTCGGGCGCTGCTTCCGGGTCGGCGAGGCGATCGAGTCGGGCATGGTGGGCATCAATGCAGGCATCATCTCGAACGAGATCGCGCCGTTCGGCGGCGTCAAGCAGTCCGGCCTCGGGCGCGAA
>JBIITW010000293.1:0-4553 GCA_044340265.1 Burkholderiales bacterium
GTGGTGATCCGCATCTTCCGCGTGGGTACGGAAGTGCATGCGCTGCTGTCCAATCCGGTGCCGGTCGGCGGCGAGCGCCGGCAGGGCAACCGGATCGCGGTCGACAACATCCGCGAACGCCTGCAGCTGTTCTTCGACGCCGAGGCGCGCATGCGCACCCGGGAGCACGAAGGCCGCTACGAAGTGACGATCCGCGTGCCCTACACGGACACCGACCGCAGGGCCTGGTCCGGCGGCGAATCCCGGTAGAGAATCCCGGTAGATCCTGCACTACGCTCCTGCCCACCGAGGATGTCGATGAGCCCGTCTTCCGAACCCCTGTTGCGCGTCGTGATCGTCGATGACGAGGCCCCTGCACGCAGCCGACTGCGCGACCTGCTGGTCGACTGCGCCGCGAAGGTTCCACTCGAGGTGATCGGCGAAGCCTCCACCGGGAGGGAAGCACTGGAACTGCTGCAGGGGCAGGATGCCGACCTGGTGCTGCTGGACATCCGGATGCCCGAGATGGACGGCGCCGAGCTGGCCGCGCACCTGCTCAAGCTGCCCGACCCACCGGCAGTCATCTTCATCACGGCCTACGACGAGTATGCGGTGAAGGCGTTCGAACTGAACGCGATCGACTACCTGCTGAAGCCGATCCGCGCCACGCGGCTGGCCGAAGCGCTGGCCAAGGCACGTGCCATCGCACCGCTGCGCGCGGACCTGCTGCGCGGCCTGTCCGATGCGCCGCGCCACCACCTGTCGGTGACCGAAGGCGGCAAGGTGTACCTGGTACCGATCGCCGACATCCTGTACTTCAAGGCCGAGCTGAAATACGTGACCATCCGCACCGCCCAGCGCGAGTACCTGATCGAGGAATCGCTGACCCGTCTCGAGCAGGAGTACGCGAAGCGCTTCGTGCGCATCCACCGCAACTGCCTGGTGTCACGCGATGCGATCACCGGTTTCGAACGGCTGTCGAGCGCGGAGGCCGATGCACACTGGGTGGTGGTGCTGCGCGGCCTGGCGGAGAAGCTGGCGATCTCGCGCCGGCAGCAGCACATCGTGCGCGACCTGGCGCGGTAGCCTGCCTGCCACGATCGTTCATGCGGCATGCGTCGAGCCATGCAAAACTCAAGACCTGACCCCGGCTGCCGCGGCTGCTCCCGCGTTTAACTATCCGGCCGACAGTTGCACGGACGTCGGCAAGGTGCGGTAGTAGCGCGCGATGTCGCGCGGCAGCGGCCACCATACGCCTTCGCTGTTGGCGCGCATGTGCTCGAGCGCGCGGCGCAGGTGGACGATGCGGAACGGCTGGCCGACGATGAACGTGTGCAGCGACATGCCGAACACCAGCGGCGCCTTGCGCGAGCGGCGCTTCATCTCGTCGAACTGGTCGATCAGCATGTCGGCGTACTGCTCGGCGGTGTGCCGGCGGCCGACGATCGCCGGCTGGTCGTTCAGCTCGATCGGGTAGGGCATCGACAGCAGGCGTCCCTGCCGGCCGTCGCTGCCGCCCTTCATCCAGAACGGCTGTTCGTCGCAGGTACCCCAGTCGAGCACGTAGGAATAGCCGTTGTCGACCAGGTGGTCGGGGGTCTGCAGGCTCGGCGTGAGGTAGGGCGAAAGCCAGCCTTCGGGACGCACGCCATCGGCACGGGTCATCAGGTCGGTGACTTCGCGCGTCATGCGTGCCTCGGTCTCGGGCGCCATGTCGAGCGGTCGTTCGGTTCCGTTCGAGTAGCCGTGGCCGATCATCTCGTCGCCGCGGTCTCGGTAGCGGGCGACCAGCTCGGGGCTGTGCGCGTAGTTTTCCGAGTTCACGATCACGCCGACGTTGATGCCCAGTTCGTCGAACAGTTCTGCCAGGCGCCAGCCGCCGACCCGGTTGCCGTATTCGCGCCACATCCAGCTGCGCTGGCTCCACGGCTTGGTCTCGCGGTCGAGGTCGATGCCACCGCCTGCGCCGAACGGGAAATGCTCGACGTTCACCGCGATGTAGACGGCCAGCCGCTTGCCGTCCGGCCATTCATAGGCCGGGCGGGTATCGATGCCGGAGTAGGGATAACGGTCGTGCGAGGGCAGCATGGCAGGAGGTCCTTGGGACTTTCGGAGGCCGCCGATTATCCCTGTTCAGCCGACGGTGGGGTCAGCCGGTACGGGGCATGCGCCAGGGCAGCATCAGCTGCACCGCCGTCGAAGTCAGCCGGGGCACGTTGAGCGTCTCGTGCATCGACACCACTGTCTCGCCGAGCAGTCCCGAGGACAGGACGGAGCGCACGTAGAACGGCGTGTCCTCGAGCGTCTGCGTCACGCTGGCCGGCGTCCCGGGATCGGTGCGCATCGTGCGTCCGATGCGCCAGGCGGTTCGCGGCAACGGCTGCCGGGCCGGGGGGTCGAACGACTCGACCTTCGCATCCTTGTCGAAGCGCAGCGCCAGCACCCGGTCGTCGCCGACCTTCTGCCGCACGTCGTAGATCACCGCAGTGCTGCCATCGCGCAGGCTGGCGCGCGACCAGTCCCACTCATGGAACGGAAGTTCGATCGGTTCATCGCCTTCGTTGCTGTCGAGGTAGCCATGGCCTGACCATTTCATCCCGGGCCGTTCGAAGCGGGCTTCCACTGTCGCCGCTGGTGCGATCGGCCCCCAGCGATGCCGGCCGCCGTCGTCCAGTGCGGTGTGGAACGGTGAGAGCGCATGCGGATGCACCTTGACCTGTCCGCGCACCCGGTACGGCAGCGGCACGCAGACCTCGTCGATGTCGATGGTCAGGCATTGGCCGTCCCAGGCCAGGCTGCTCGGCCCGACGCTGAACGACCGGGCGCTTCGATGCATCGATCGCCGGCGCCGCTCGGTCATGGTCCAGCGCTTGCCGGCCTCCCCATAGAGCGCGACATTGATCGAGCAGTAGTTCTCGGGATCGGCAGGTCCCTTCGACAGCGCGCGCCGGTAGTACGGCGAAAACACGCTGCCGACGAAGGCGATGATGGTCAGGCCGTGGCGGCCGTCGTCACTGAGCGCGTCGACATACCACCAGAGATAACCACCCGCGCCGACCGGCTGGTCGAATCGAGGTGCCCCAGAAGCGTCGCGGCCGCCAGCTGCCCGGACATCGCCGCCATCGGCACCCCCGGCCCCGGATGTACGCTGCCCCCCGCGAGGTAGAGCCCCGGCAGGCGGCTGCTCGAGGCCGACCGCTTGAAGAGGGCCATCCAGCCCTGGGTCGCCCGTCCATAGAGCGAGCCCCCGGTCGCCGGGAACAGCCGTTCGAATTCGTTGGGACTGGTCCGCACCGTGCTGGCCGGATCGATCTCCATGTCCAGGCCACAGTGCGAAAGCAGCGCCTGCATCCGTTGTTCGCATGCATCGATCTCCGAAGGTTCCAGGGGGCGGCTGTCGCCGCAGGCCGGCGCATTGACCAGGCACAGCAGCCGCTCGCGGCCACCATGGGCCGTGGGCGCGGCTGGCGCCGAGGCAAGGCCGGCAGGTGCCGGGCCGGCTTCGCCAACCCGGTCCTGGGCACAGACATAGACGGTCGGTTTCGAAGGCAACCGGCCGGCGCCGAAGATGTCGCGGAACTCCGATGCATAGTCGGCGTCGAAGAACACGTTATGGGCCTCGAGCGGAAAGCCCCGCGTCCGGGCATGCATGGACCAGGTCACCGCGGACAGCGATCGTGCGGCATGCGGTACGCGGTCCACCGACGCGGACACTGCCTCGCCGAGGCGGCCGCTGGCGAGTGCATGCGCGTCACCGTTGAAGACCACGGTATCGGATTCGATCCGCTCGCCCCCGGCCAGCATCACGCCGCGGGCGCGTCCATCGCGCACCAGGATCTCGTCGACTGCGGTCCCGTAGCGGATGATCGCGCCGCGCTCCACGGCGAGCGCGGCGATCGCGCAGGCCAGCGCATGCATGCCGCCGTCGACCGACCAGACGCCATCCATCTCGACCTGCGCGACCAGCAGCAACGTCGCTGGCGCGGTCCAGGGCGAACTGCCGCAATAGGTTGCATAGCGGCCGAACAGCTGGCGAAGCCGCGGGTCGCCGAACTGCCGCGCGAGGTTCGATGCCAGGGAGGTGAACGGTCCGAGCTTCACCAGCTCCTTCATGCCGCGCAAGCCGAGCGAGGTACCCATGCCGACCAGGGTCGGCCGCGACGATCGGATGTACGGCCCTTCCAGCGCGTCGTAGACGTCGCGCGCCTGGGCGCAGAAGGAACGGAACCGCTTCGCCTCGCCGGCACCTGCGAAATCGCCGATCGCATCGACCGATCGCTCATGGTCGGCGAACAGGTCGAGCCGGCTGCCGTCGCGCCAGGCGTGGCGCGCCAGCACCGGCAGCGGCGTCAACCGGAGCCGGCCATCAAGCGAGGCCCCGGCACCAGCGAAGATCTGGTCGAACACCCAGCGCATGGTGAACACGGTGGGGCCGGAATCGATCGATGCCGCGCCGGCCTCGACCCGGCGCATCTTTCCGCCGGGCGTCGCCGCGCGTTCGACCACGGTCACCTGCACGCCTGCACAGGCGAGCTGCAACGCGGTCACCAGCCCGCCGACACCTGCGCCGACGA
>JBIITW010000100.1:0-17142 GCA_044340265.1 Burkholderiales bacterium
GGCATCGGCCAGCACCTGATGCGCACCTGGCCGACGAGCTTCTGACCATCATGGCGAAGATCGATTTCGAAGGCCTGCTCGCGCAGGCACGCAGCGACGGACGAAGCAGCCTGTCCGAACCGGAAGCCAAGCAGGCGCTGGCCGCGATGGGCATCACGGTGCCTGCCGGCGAAGTGGCGGCCGATGCCGCCTCGGCGGCGGCGATCGCGGCGCGGCTCGGCGGGCCGTTCGCGGTGAAGGTGGTGTCGCCGGACATCCTGCACAAGAGCGATGCGCGCGCGGTGAGCATCCGGCTGGCCGACGGGCCGGCGGTGCGCGCGGCGGTGGACGCCATGTCGGCCGAGCCGGCGGTGAAGGCTGCACGGGTCGACGGCTGGCTGGTCGAACGCATGGCCGCACCCGGGGTCGAGATGGTGATCGGCGCGGTTCGCGACCCGCAGTTCGGCATGATGGTGATGGTCGGCCTGGGCGGCGTGTTCGTCGAGGTGCTCGGCGATGTCGCCTTCCGGCTGGTGCCGATCGCGCGCACGGAAGCCGAGTCGATGATCGAGGCGTTGCAGGGCCGGGCGCTGCTCGACGGCGCGCGCGGCCGGGCACCGGTGTCGCGCGCGGCGCTGGTCGACCTGCTGCTCGCGGTCGGCGGCGAGGGTGGCCTGCTGCACATGCACGGCGACGCGATCGCAGAGCTCGACCTGAACCCGGTGATCGTCTCGGCCGATGCCGCGGTGGTGGTCGATGCGCGGGTCATCCTTTCGCCGGCGGGGCAGGGCACGTCGGAGCCGGCGGCGGTGCCGGCAGCGGAGGTCGACTTCGACCGCCTGTTCTCGCCGAAGGCGATCGCGGTGCTCGGTGCCTCGGCGACCGATACCTCGATCGCCAACACGTTCATCCGCCGGATGAAGAAGTTCGGCTATGCCGGCGCGGTCTGGCCTATCCATCCGTCGGCATCCGAGGTCGAGGGGCTGCCGGCCTTCCGCAGCCTCGGCGAGACGCCCGGCCCGGTCGACTATGCCTATGTCGCGATCGGGGCCTCGCGGGTCGCCGATGCCCTGGCGGCCGGGGCCGGCCGGCTCGGCTTCGCGCAGGTGATCTCCAGCGGCTTCGGTGAAGTCGAGGAGGGACGCGGCCTGGAGCGCGGCCTGGTCGCTGCCGCGCGCAGCGGCGGCTTCCGGGTGATCGGCCCGAACTGCCTCGGCCTGTACTCGCCGCGCGGCGGCGTCACCTTCCCGGACGATGCGCCGCGCGAGACCGGCAGCATCGGCGTGCTCGCCCAGTCGGGCGGGCTGTCCACCGACATCATCAAGCGCGGCCAGACGCGTGGCGTGCGGTTCTCGGGCCTGGTCACCATCGGCAACAGCGCCGACATCGGTGCCGCGGAACTGACCGGCTTCTACTTCGGCGACGAGCAGACGCGGGCGGTCGGGCTGTACCTGGAGTCGGCCAAGGACGGCCGCGCGCTGTTCGAACTGCTGCGCTCGCCCCAGGCCAAGCCGGTCGTGCTGCTGAAGGGCGGCCGGACCAGCCAGGGCCATCTGGCCGCCGCCTCGCACACCGGCTCGCTCGCCGGCGACCTGCGCGCCTGGGAAGCGCTGTGCGAACAGACCGCCTGCGTGATGGTCGATACGGTCGACCGTTTCGTCGATGCGCTGCTCGCGCTGCAGGTGCTGGAACTGCGCCCGTCGCGGCCCACGCGGCGTGTCGTGCTGTTCGGCAACGGCGGTGGTACCAGCGTGCTGGCCGCCGACTGCTTCTCTTCGGTCGGCCTGGACATCCTGCCGATGGACGATGCGGCGGTCGATGCGATGCGCGCGCTCAAGCTGCCGCCCGGCACCGGCATCGTCAATCCGATCGACACCCCGGTGGGCACGCTGCTGCAGGGCGGTGGCTCGGTGGCGGGGAAGATCCTCGACATCGTCTACGCGTCGAGCGGCGCCGACGCGCTGGTGATGCATCTCAACCTCGCGGCCTTCGTCGGTCGCAGCGCCGGCGATCCGGTGGAGACGCTGATCGGCATCGCCGAGCAGGTCGGCCGTGCCCGGCCGGGGCAGCTGCACTTCGCGCTGGTGCTGCGTTCCGACGGCTCGCGCGAACTCGACGACGCGCGCCGCGAGTACCGCCGCCGTGCGCTGGCTGCGGGCATCGCGGTGTTCGACGAGATCGCCGATGCCGGCCATGCGCTGGCCGCCGTGTCGAAGCTCGAGCATCGACTGGCCGCGCGCCGGTAGCGACGCAACCCGGAACGCGATCCGGCGCGATAGACGATAATTGCAGTACGAACCCCATCAGGAGTGGAACAGATGCCGATCATCGATGTGAAGAGCGAAATCACCGGCAACGTTTGGAAGATCGTGGCCCAGGTCGGCGACGTGATCGAGGAAGAGGCACCGATCATGATCCTCGAGTCGATGAAGATGGAGATCCCGGTCACCGCCCCCGAGACCGGCACGCTGGTCGAGATCTGCGTCACCGAGGGCAGCACCTGCAGCGAGGGCGCCGTCGTCGCCCGCCTGCAGGTCTGAGCGGCGGGGGCAAGATGATCCGCAAGCTGCTGGTCGCCAATCGTGGCGAGATCGCCTGTCGTGTGATGCGCAGCGCCCAGGCGCTGGGCATCGAGACGGTTGCCGTGTTCTCCGAGGCCGACGCCGGTGCGCTGCATGTCGCGCTCGCCGGCCAGGCGGTGGCGATCGGGCCGGCGGCAGCGACCGAGAGCTACCTGCTCGCAGACCGCGTGCTGGCCGCCGCGGTCGAGACCGGTGCCGATGCCATCCATCCCGGCTACGGATTCCTGGCCGAGAACGCGACCTTCGCCGCGGCGGTCGAGGCGGCCGGGCTGACCTGGGTCGGGCCGACGCCGCAGTCGATCGACGACATGGGCGACAAGGAGCGCGCGCGGGCGATCGCACGCGCGGCGGGCGTGCCCGTGTTGCCGGGCAGCGAGCGCTTCGTGCCATCCGATTCGCCGGTCGATGCAGCGGCGCTCGAGGCGGCGGCTGCAGCGGTCGGCTATCCCCTGCTGGTCAAGGCGGCGGCCGGTGGTGGCGGCATCGGCATGCGCCGTGTCGATGATGCGTCCACCGTGGTGGCGTCGGTGGCGGCGACCCAGGCACTCGCTGCACGCGCATTCAAGGACGGCTCGGTCTACCTCGAGCGCTTCGTGCCGCGCGCGCGCCATGTGGAGGTGCAGGTGTTCGGCTTCGGCGATGGCCGCGCCGTGCATCTGCATGAACGCGACTGCTCGATCCAGCGCCGCTTCCAGAAGGTGATCGAGGAGAGCCCCGCGCCGGGGCTGTCGCAGGCCACGCGCGATGCGATGTGCGAAGCCGCGGCCGCGCTCGCGCGCGAACAGGACTACCGCGGCGCAGGGACGGTCGAGTTCGTCGTCGATGCCGACAGTGGCGAGTTCTTCTTCCTCGAGATGAACACGCGCATCCAGGTCGAACACCCGGTGACCGAGATGAACACCGGTGCCGACCTGGTGGCGATGCAGCTGCTGCTGGCCGGCGGCGGCACGGTGCCGATCCAGGCGCAGCAGGACGTCTGCGCGCGCGGCCATGCGGTCGAGGTCCGGCTGTACGCCGAGCGGCCGCTGAAGGGTTTCCTGCCCTCGACCGGCACGCTGGCGACCTTCGAGATGCCGGCCACCAGCGACGGCCTGCGCATCGACGCCGGCGTGCGGGCCGGCGATGCGATCAGCCACTGGTACGACCCGATGATCGCCAAGGTGATCGCGCACGGGGACACGCGCGATGCAGCGATCGACCTGCTGCTCGCGGCGCTGGCACGCGTGCGCATCAAGGGGGTCGAGACCAACCTGCAGTTCCTGCAGCGCACCCTCGACCATCCGTCGTTCAGGGCTGGCGAGGTGTTCACCGGCTTCATCGAGGCGCACAAGGCGGTGCTGCTCGCGAAGTGAGCCCGGGCGGCGTTCAGCGGTAGCGGAACGGACCCGGCCAGTCGCCCAGCGCCGCGGTGTGCGTGACCAGTGCCGAGCCGCTCCACCAGTGCAGCTGGTAGCCGCCGGGTTCGAGCGTGTAGCCGTCGCCGCGGTCGGGCCCGATCTCCAGCGCGCTGGAATGCGCCGGACTGGGACAGGTGGACGCGACCGTGCCGGCGAAGCGTTGCACGATGGACCGGTGCAGGTGCCCGCAGACCACGCGCTCGACCTGCGGATGGCGCGCGATGACCGCAGCAAACGGCGCTGGGTCGTCCAGTCCGAGCTTGTCCATGAAGCCGATGCCGGTGTTGAACGGCGGATGATGCATGGCGACCATCGTGGGCCGCGATGGCGCGGCGGACAGCGTGCGTTCCAGCCAGTCGAGGCGTCGTGCGCACAGTTCGCCGCCGGTGCGGTTGGGGATCACGGTGTCGATCGCGACCAGCCGTACCGGACCGTCGTCGACCACGTACTGGACGAACGGCTGCGACTTGCACGACGACGACTGCCGCAGGTAGCCGTGCGAAGGGAAGGCGGCCCGCAGCGCGCCGCGCTCGTCATGGTTTCCCGGCAGCAGGTAGACCGGGGGGCGCAACGGGGCCAGCAGTTCGGCCAGCAACGCATATTCGGCCGCATCGCCGCAGTCGACCAGGTCGCCGGTGGCCAGTACCAGGTCGGGCTGCGGGTCGATCGCGTCGATCGATGCAACGCAGCGTTCCAGGCAGGTCGCGGTATCGACCCGGCCGTAGGCAAGGCCGCGTCCGGCGCGGATGTGAAGGTCGCTGATCTGGCAGATGAGCATCGCGGGCGGGCCTCGTTCGGGTAGAGTCGCTACCCTCTTTGCAGATACCGCAAGTGTAAGGGAGTGGCCCGAAAGTGAAGATGGCCGAGAATTCGTTGTTCGCGATCCTGCTGCGTGCACGCTGGTGGATCAGCCTCGTCATTGCCGCGGCACTGGTGCTGTTGTCGTTCGTGCTGCTCCCGGACACCTTTCGGCTGATCGGCATCGTCGCCGCGCTGCCGTTCATCGTGGTCGGCGCGATCGCGCTGCGCAAGCAATGGGGGCGTCCCGGGGCTGCGCAGGTGGCGCGGATCACCGAGGCGGCAAATGCGATGGCATGGCCGGCGTTCGCAGCGGCGCTCGAGTCGTCGTTCCGGCGCGATGGGTGCACCATCGCGCGGTCCAATGTCGATGCCTTCGATTTCGAGCTCGAGCGTCCAGGCACCGAGCATGCCGGGCGCAAGGTGCTGGTCAGTGCGCGGCGCTGGAAGGCCGCGCGAACCGGGATCGAACCGCTGCGCGCGCTGCAGGCCGTGCGCGAGGCGCGTGGGGCCACCGGCGCGATCTACGTGTGCATCAACGAAGTGTCCGAGGGTGCGCGCCGCTTCGCCGAGGAGAAGGGCATCACCGTATGGCAGGCAGGCGAGGTCGCGCATGCGCTGCACGGGTTGCCGCTGGCGGCGCGCTAGCGGCTGCGCCTCGCTCAGTCGAACTGGATCTTCAGCTTCGGCAGCAGTTTTTCCCAGCGTGCCATGCCTTCGCGCATCTTCGCCTCGAACGCCTCCGGCGTGCTCGGCGACGGATCGAAACCGGCGCCCTCCAGCGTCTTGCGGGTGGCCGGATTGGCGAGCATGGCCGCCACCTCTGCATTGAGCTTCTTCGCCAGGTCGCGCGACAGCTTCGGCGGACCCGCCAGGCCGATCCACTGCGCGAGGTCGACGCCCTTCACGCCGGCCTCCTCGAGCGTCGGGATGTCCGGCAGCGCATTCGATCGCGTCGGCGACACCACTGCCAGGATGCGCACCTTGCCGGCACGGTGATGCGGGATCACCGGCGACGAGCCGAGGACCACGATCGGGATCTGGCCGCCGACCAGGTCGATGACCGCCGCGCCACCGCCCTTGTAGGGGACGTGGGTCATGTCGATGCCGGTGGCGAGCTTGATCATCTCGCCGGCAAGATGCTGCGTATGGCCATGCCCTGAGGAGCCGAACGACAGCTTGCCCGGCACGGTGCGCGCATAAGCGACCAGTTCCTTGAGGTTGGTGGCGGGTACCGCGCTGTGCACGGCCAGCACCAGGGGCTGGGTGGTCAGCAGGCTGATGCCGGTGAAGCTGCGCGGATCCCAGGGCAGCTTTCGGTAGGTGAACGGCAGCAGCGTGGCGGAGTCGCTGGCGGTGCCCAGCGTGTAGCCGTCGGGCGCCGCGCGCGCCAGCAGCTCGTAGCCGATGGTGCCGCCGGCGCCGGACCGGTTGTCGGCGATGAACTGCTGGCCGTAGGTGGCGCCGAGGCGCTCGGCGACCACGCGCGACACGAGGTCGGCCGCGCCGCCCGGTGCGAACGGCACGATCAGCCGGACCGGACGTGATGGCCAGGCCTGCGCCGCCGCTTCCGGAGGTGCGAGCATGCCCCCGGCCATAGCCCCGAGTCCGAGCAGGAAAAAGAGGGATGCGCGCATCACGATGACTCCGATTGTGCGATGTCGAAACAGGCATCGTGAAGTATCCTGACCGTTGCCGCAACCCGGAGGACACACCGCATGGCTGCTTCAGAAAAGGCGAGGACCGGCGCCCGCCCGGCGACACCGAACGTGCTGCTGATCCTGGCCGACAACCTCGGCTGGGGCGAACTCGGCTGCTACGGCGGCGGCGTACTGCGTGGCGCGCCGACGCCGCGCATCGATGCGCTGGCCACGCAGGGCCTGCGCCTGACCAACTTCAATGTCGAGAGCGACTGCGTGCCGACGCGCTCGGCCCTGATGACCGGCCGCCACCCGATCCGAACCGGCGCGCTGCAGTCGGTGCCGGCCGGCCTGCCGCAGGGGTTGATTCCCTGGGAGGTGACGCTGGGCCAGCAGTTCAACCGGCAGGGGTATGCCACTGGCTGCTTCGGCAAGTGGCATCTCGGCGATCGCGCCGGTCGCCATCCGCATGACCGTGGCTTCGACGAGTGGTACGGCATTCCGAGGACCACCAACGAGAGCCTGTTCACCAGCACGCCCGGGTTCGACCCGTCGGTGGTGCCGATGCCGTACGTGATGTCCGGCCGCGCAGGTGAGGCCGCCCGCGAGCGCCATGTATACGACCTCGACGCGCGGCGCCGCATCGACGGCGAACTGACCGAGCATGCGATCGACTTCATGTCGAGGCAGGTCGCGGCCGGCAAGCCATTCTTCGCCTATGTGCCGCTGACCCATCTGCATTACCCGACGTTGCCGCATCCCGACTTCATCGGCCGCACCGGCGCTGGCGATTTCGCCGATTCGATGGTCGAGATGGACTTCCGCACCGGCCAGATGCTGGACGCGATCGACCGGCTGGGCATCGCCGACGACACGCTGGTGATCTTCGCCAGCGACAACGGGCCGGAGTTCCGCCGGCCATGGCGCGGCACGGCCGGCCCGTGGACCGGCACCTACCACACGTCGATGGAAGGCTCGCTGCGGGTGCCGTTCATCGTGCGCTGGCCGGGACGGGTGCCGTCAGGCCAGGTGAGCGATGCCATCATGCATGTGACCGACCTGTTCACGACGCTGTCGCGCGTGGCAGGCGCCACGGTGCCGGACGATCGTCCGATCGACGGCATCGACCAGCTCGACTTCCTGGTCGATCCGGGTGCAGGTTCGAAGCGTGAGGGCTTCGTGTACTACATCAAGGACGAGGTCCGGGCTGCCAAGTGGCGCGACTGGAAGATGCATTTCGTCTGGGAGCCCGAGCCCAACACCGGCACCAATCATCTCGAAGCGCCGTACCTGTTCAACCTGGTGCGCGATCCCAAGGAAGAGACCGACCTGAACAGCACCGGCGACGGCTGGGCGCGCGGGCCGATCCGGCGGATGGTCGTCGCCTTCCAGCAGGGACTGAAGGCGAACCCGCCGATTCCCCCAGGTGCGCCGGACGACTATCGGCCCGCGCCGAAGAAGGAGCTGCCATGAATACCCCTGTGGCGCTCGCACTGCCCCACCGCAGCCGCAAGCCGCGCAAGCGCGGCCTGACCTCGATGATCGACTTCGGCCCGGACACCTTCGGCTGGACCGGTGCGGTCGGCGGCATCGAGCCGCTGCTGCAGGCCTGCGGCGACTACATCGACTTCGCGAAGATCTATGCGATGAACGCGCTGCTGCTGCCGCGCGAGGTGGTGAAGGCGGCCGCGCGCTGCTATCGCGACCATGATGTCGTGCCGTTCGCCGGGGGCATCCTGTTCGAGTACGCCTGGCAACGCAATGAACTCGACGGCCTCGAGGCACTGCTGGCCGACCTCGAGATCGGCGGGCTCGAGATCTCGGAGAACTACGTGCAGCTCACGCCCGACGAACGGGCACGGCTGATCGAGCGCTTCCAGAAGCGCGGGATCTACATCAAGTACGAATTCGGCCGCAAGTCACCGACCGAGCCGCTGTCGCTGGACGAACTGGGCAGCGTGGTCGAGGCGGTCGGCCGGCAGGGCATCGAGCACGTGATCGTCGAGCAGTCCGACTTCGACATGCTGGTCGCCGCGCGCGCCGATGCGATCGACCGGCTGAAGGAACAGCCCTGGTTCGACCGCCTGCTGATCGAAGCCGACCCCTACCGATTTCCCAGGCAGTGCGCGGAACTGGTGCAGACCTTCGGGCCGGAGGTGAACCTCGCCAACATCACGCCAGGGCAGGTGCTTCGGCTGGAAGGCTTCCGCCTCGGCATCGGACGCGCGGTGGACTACTCGATCATCACCCGCTGAAATCCGGGTCAGAGACGATTTTCCCCGTACGGCCAGCCTGCGTCTGCACAGGTGCACAGGGGGTCAGGTCTTGAATTTTGCATATTGGAAGCAAAACTCAAGACCTGACCCCGCCTACTGACCCCGCCTACCGCCTACGCGTAAATCGTCTCTGACCCGGATTGCCCAGGTTTCAGTCCATGAATGACTCGAGCAGGCGGGCGACGGCGGCGGGCTGGTCGTGGTGCAGCATGTGGCCGCATTCGGCGATGGTTTCCAGGCGCAGGCCGGGCACGGCGGCGCAGCGCTGGGTGAACTGCTCGGGCGTCTCGGCGCGGAAGCCCTGGGCGCCGGGCGTGTCGCCCATCACCCAGAGTACCGGGCAGGTGATGCGCTGCCAGCAGGCGAACACTTCATCGAGCCGGGTCTGCTGGGCATGCAGCTGCTTGTGGCGTGGGTCGGCGCGCAGTACGACACCGCCGCCGGCCGCCGGGCGTGCCCAATGAGGCGCAAGGAAGGCTGCCTGTGCGTCGGTCAGTCGCGGGTTGTTCTTGCGCAGCCTGCGCGCGACGTCGTCGAGGGAAGGATAGGGCCGGAAGCTGGCCGGCTTGCGCTGCTGGTCGAGCCAGCGCACGAAATGTGCAGGCGCGCGCTGCGCGTCGTAGCGGTGGCCGCCGAAGCCTTCGAGCGACACGATGCGGGAAAGGCGTTCTGGCCGCAGGCCGGTGTAGGCCATCAGCACGTTGCCGCCCATCGAATGGCCGGCTACGCGTGCCGGTTCGTCAGGCGACAGCCTGTCGAGCAGTGCATCGAGGTCGGCGAAGTAGTCGGGGAATTCGTAGCCCTGCGACGCCCATGACGACAGGCCGAAGCCGCGCCAGTCGGGTGCGAGCACATGCCAGTCGCGCCGCAGTTCCTCGACCAGGAAGGCGAACGAGGCGGAGACGTCCATCCAGCCGTGCAGCAGGAACAGCTTCGGCGCACCGTCGACGCCCCATTCCCGCAGGTGCAGGTCGAGGCCGTTCACCGACAGCCAGCGTGACCGGTCGGTCGCCTTCATGCCGGCTGGTGGCCGCAGGCAGGCCTGCGACCGTGCCGGTGGTCAGGCCGGCGCGCTGCGTCCCTGTGCATAGGTCTTCTCGCGCTGGCTCTGGCAGGCGATGCAGCGGGTGGCTGCCGGGTAGGCGAAGAGGCGGGCATAGGGGATGTCCACGCCGCAGTCGATGCAGTCGCCGTAGTCGCCTTCTTCCATGCGTTTGCGCGCACCCTCGACCGCCTTCAGTTCGTTGAGCTCGCGCTCGATCATCGCGGCGTTGATGTCGACCATCTGGTCGGCTACCGACTCGTCGCCTGAATCGTTCACCTCACCGGCGAGGTCGGCGTAGCGCTCGGAGCCGGTCGCCTTCAGGTCCTCGCGGATATCGCGGGCGAGCTCGGCGCGCCGCTTTTCGAGCGCGGCACGCAACTGTTCCATCTGCTGATCGGTGAGTTCTGACACGTAGCTCTGCTCCGTCGTTGCCTGATTGCAGGAATTCGAAAACCCGCGACTTTAGCGCAATACCGCGTCAAGCCGTCGACTGTCTCGCGCCGCGGCTGCAATGTCGGGCTGCAGTCGCACGCGCGGGACTGCTAGACTCGTGCCGTCTGCGCTGTGTGGCGCCTGTTTCGAGTGGAGTGGTCCGGGTGTCAACTGCAGCATGCGCGATCGATTTCGGTACGTCCAATTCTTCCGTTGCCCTGCTCGGCACCGCCGCAGGAGCGAAGGCGAAGCCTGAGGCGTTTCGCCTCGTCGAGCTCGAGCACACGCACACGGCGATCCCGACCGCCGTGTTCTTCAGCGCCGAGGACGGTTCGCGTGCATTCGGTCGTGCCGCAGTGCAGGCGCACGTCGACGGCCATGAGGGCCGGCTGATGCGCTCGATCAAGAGCATCCTGGGCTCCGACCTGATCGAGCGCAGTACCGAGGTCGGCCCCGGCTACATGGTGAGGTACCTCGACGTGGTCGTCGCCTTCCTGCGCCACCTGCGCCAGCGCGCGGGGCAGGCCGCGGGCGGACCGGTCGAGCGCGCGGTGATCGGGCGCCCGGTGTTCTTCGTCGATGACGACCCGGCGCGCGATGCGCAGGCCGAGCGGACGCTCGAAGCGGCGGCCCGCAGCGCCGGGTTCACCGAGGTCGCTTTCCAGTTCGAACCGATCGCTGCAGCCCTCGACTTCGAGCGCACGGTCGCGCGCGAGACGCTGGTGCTGGTGGCCGACATCGGCGGTGGCACCTCGGATTTCTCGGTGGTACGGGTCGGCCCGAAGCAGCGCATGAAGGTCGATCGCAGCGGGGACGTGCTGTCCAGTCATGGCGTGCACGTGGCCGGCACCGACTTCGACCGCGAGGTCAACCTCGCGGCGATCATGCCGCTGCTCGGCCTGGGTTCCGAGGGGCGCAGCGAATCGGGTGCGTCGGTGCGCGTGCCCAACGCCATCTATCATTCCTTGTCGACCTGGCACCTGATCAACACGGTCTACCTGCCGAACCGGCTGATCGAGCTGCGCCAGATGGCCAGCCTGTACGTCGACCGGAGGATGCACGGCCGGCTGCTGACGGTGCTCGAGCATCGTCTCGGCCATTCGCTTGCGGCGATGGCCGAGACGGCCAAGATCGATGTATCGACGCATGGCGAGGCGGTGATCGACCTGTCGATGGTCGAAGCCGGGCTTGCCGGCCGTTTCGATGCCGGCCGACAGCAGGCGGCGCTCGCGACCTCGATCGAGCGCATCGCCGGCGCGGCACGGCAGGCGATCGCGCAGGCCGGATTGCCCGCCTCGAAGATCGACGCGCTCTACTTCACCGGCGGCTCGACCGCACTGGCCGCGCTGTCCGGTGCGATCGCGGCGGTGGTGCCCGATGCAGCGCAGGTCGAGGGTGATCGCTTCACCAGCGTCGCCAGCGGGCTTGCGGTGGACGCGGCGCGGCGATTCGAGCCGGCCTGAAGCGCGCGCATGCGCGGCTGGCCGCGCTATTGCGCCGCCGCGAGGTCGGCTGCCGACCAGCCGCCGCCCAGCGCGCGCACCAGCACCACCGACGCTTCGAACTGCCGGCCCAGCACCGACAGCGCCGCCTGCTCGGCTGACAGCAGTGATGTCTGCGCGGTCACCACGTTGTTGAAGCCGACCAGCCCGGCCTTGTACTGGTTGAGCGTGATCTGCAGCGTCTGCCGGGCCAGATCGACGGCGCGTGCCTGGGCCGCGGCCTCGTCGCCCAGCACGTGCAGCGCGACCAGGTTGTCCTCGACTTCCACCAGCGCGGCGAGCACCGTCTGCCGGTACTGCGCGACGCGCTGGTCGTAGATCGCCGCGTTCTGTTCGATCACCGCGCTGCGCCGGCCGGCATCGAACAGGGTCAGCGCGAGCGAGGGACCGAGCGACCAGTAGCGGGCGGGCGCGGTGATCCAGTTCGACAGGTCGGTCGACCGGAAGCCGGCCGCGCCGGACAGCGTGAGCGACGGAAACCAGGCGGCGGTGGCTACGCCGATTTGCGCGTTCGCGGCGGCGACACGACGTTCGGCCGCCGCGATGTCCGGTCGCCGTTCGAGCAGCGTCGAGGGCAGGGCCAGCGGTACCTGCGCCGGCAACGGCGGCAGCGGTGCCGCAGCCACCGCGAGCGCGGCCGGTGGCCGGCCGATCAGCAGCGCGATCGCGTGCTGCAGCTGCTCGCGCGGTATCCGGGTGTCGATCAGCTGCGCCTCCACCGAGGCAAGCTGGCTCTGGGCCTGGATCACGTCCGAACGCGGCACGACACCGACCGCATAGCGGTTCTCGGCGATCAGCAGGGCGCGCCGGTTTGCCTCGACCGTGTCGGCCAGCAGCTGTGCGCGGCGTTCGGCCACGCGCAACTGGAAGTACGCCTGCGCCAGCGCCGCCCGTGCCGACAGCCGGGCCGCCGCCAGGTCGGCTGCGCTCGCCTGCGCGCTCGCTTCATTCGCCTCGAGCGTGCGCGCGATGCGGCCCCAGAGGTCGACCTCCCAGCTGGCGCTGATGCCGCCATCCTGGCTGGTGATGCGGCCGGCATTGCTGGTGACGCCGGTGCGCGTGTTGGTGGTCGCGGGCGACTGGCTGCGCGTGGCCTGCAGGTTGCCGGAAAGGGTCGGGAACAGTCCGGCGCGCGCCTGGGTGATCAGCGCCAGTGCCTGGCGATACTGCGCTTCGGCGGCACGGATGTTCTGGTTCGACGGCTCGATCGCCGCGATCAGCCCGTCGAGTTGTGCATCGCCGAACAGTGTCCACCAGGCATCACTGCGCGACAGGTCCTGTGGCGTCGCCGGCTTCCACAGCGAGGCCTGCTTCCAGCCGGCCGAGACCGGGGCCTCCGGCTTGCGGTAGTCGGGGCCGACGGTGACGCAGCCGCCGAGCAGCAGGGCGAGGCCGACCAGGGGCAGCCGGATGGTTCGCCGGAGGGCCCGCGTGGCGGTGGCAAGGGAAACGGACGCACTCATGCAACGGCCTCCCCGGCGGGACGCGACGCGCCTGCGCGCCTTGCCCGCCTGCGGATGAAGAAGTGGCGCATCCGGTCGAGCAGCAGGTAGACGACCGGGGTGGTGTAGAGCGTCAGCACCTGGCTCACCAGCAGGCCGCCGACGATCGCGATGCCCAGCGGCTGGCGCAGTTCCGCGCCGTCGCCCTGTCCCAGCGCGAGTGGCAGCGCGCCGAACAGTGCGGCCAGCGTGGTCATCAGGATCGGCCGCAGGCGCAGCCGGCAGGCCTCCTCGATCGCCTCGCGCGGCCCGGCACCGCGATCGCGCTCCGCGGCGAGCGCGAAGTCGACCATCATGATCGCGTTCTTCTTGACAATGCCGATCAGCAGCAGCACGCCGATCAGGGCTATCAGGTTGAAGTCGCTCTTCGCGATCATCAGTGCGAGCAGGGCGCCGACGCCGGCCGAGGGCAGGGTGGACAGGATGGTCACCGGATGCAGCGTGCTCTCGTAGAGCATGCCGAGCACGATGTACATCGCGATGAACGCCGCCAGGATCAGCAGCGGCTGGGTGTCCAGCGAACGGGTGAACAGCTGCGCCGTGCCCTGGAAGCCGCCGTAGATCGAGCTCGGGGCGCCGATCTGGGCGAAGGTGCGGTCGATCGCCGCCTGCGCGGTGGACAGCGATACGCCCGGTGGCAGGTTGAACGAGGTGGTCGCCGAGGCGAAGCCGCCCTGGTGGTAGATCGACAGGGGCGTGTTCGACGGCCCGAAGGTCGCGATCCGGGTCAGCGGGATCGAGCGGCCATCGGCGGTGACGAAGTTGAAGTCGCGCAGGATCTCCGGGCTCTGCCAGTAGCGTGGCTCGACCTCCATCACCACCCGGTACTGGTTGAGCGGGTTGTAGATGGTCGACACCTGGCGCTGGCCGAACGCGTTGTTCAGCGATGCGCTGATCCGGCGCATGTCGAGGCCCAGCCGCGCGGCCGCGTCGCGGTCGAAGGTGATGGTGGTCTGCTCGCCACGGTCCTGGATGTCGGTGTTGACGTCGGCCAGTTCGGGCAGCTCGGCCAGCGCATTGCGCAGTCGTGGCTCCCAGGTACGCAGCACCGACAGTTCCTCGGCCAGGATGGTGTACTGGAACTGCGCGTTCGACTGCCGCGCGCCGGCGCGCAGTTCCTGTACTGCCGACAGGAACAGCTGGGCGCCGGGTACCTGGGTCAGCTGCGGCCGCAGGCGGGCGATCACCTGGTCGGTGGACAGCTGGCGTTCGGCCAGCGGCTTGAGCGTGATGAACATGAAGCCGGTGTTGCGCGCGCCGCCGCCGGTGAAGCCGACCACGTTCTCGACCGCCGGGTCGCTGCGCACGATCTCGACGAACGCCTCCAGCTTGCCCTGCATCGACTGGAACGAACTGCTCTGGTCGGCGCGCAGCGAGCCGGACATGCGGCCGGTGTCCTGCTGCGGGAAGAACCCCTTGGGCACGATGTTGTACAGCCATATGTTGAGGCCGATGGTGGCGAACAGGATGAGCAGCATCAGCCACGCATGATCGAGCACCCACGACAGGCTCGACGCATATCCGTCGACCACGCCGCGCCAGAGGCGCGAGGCGCCGCGCACGACCGGGTTCGGACGGCGTTGCCGCCCGTCGGCGCCATCGGCCAGCCTCGCCTTGAGCAGGCGCGCGCACATCATCGGCGTCACCGTCAGCGACACCACCAGCGACACCAGCACCGCGGCCGACAGGGTGATCGCGAACTCGCGGAACAGGCGGCCGATCAGCCCGCCCATGAACAGGATGGGGATGAACACCGCGATCAGCGAGACGGTCATCGACACCACGGTGAACGCCACCTCGCCGGCACCGACCAGTGCCGCGCGCATCGGTTCCATGCCCTCCTCGACATGGCGAGCGGTGTTCTCGAGCACGATGATCGCGTCGTCGACGACGAAGCCGGTGGCGATGGTCAGCGCCATCAGCGACAGGTTGTTCAGCGAGAAGCCGAACAGGTACATCACGGCCAGCGTGCCCACCAGCGACACCGGCACCGCCACCGCCGGGATCAGTGCCGAGCGCCACTGCCCGAGGAACAGGAAGGTGACGCAGATCACCAGCCCGATGGCGATCAGCAGGCTGTGCCAGACCTCGCGCAGCGACGCGCGGATGGTCGGCGTGCGGTCCTGAACGATGTCGAGCTGGATGGTGTCGGGTATCGAGGCCCGCAGCAGCGGCATCAGTGCGTAGACGCGGTCGACGGTCTCGATGATGTTCGCGTTCGGCTGGCGGTTGACCACCAGCAGCACGGCCGGTCGGCCGTTGGACAGGCCGGCGTTGCGCAGGTCCTGCACCGAATCCTCGACCTTCGCGATGTCGCCCAGGCGGATCGGGTTGCCGTTGCGGTAGCCGACGATCAGCGGGATGTAGTCGGCCGCTGTGCGCGCCTGGTCGTTGGCGCCGATCTGCCAGGTGCGCTCGCCGTCGTCGACCGATCCCTTCGGCCGGTTCGCGTTGGCGGCGGCGATCGCCGCGCGGATCTCCTCGGTGCCCAGGCCCTGGCGCGCCAGCGCATCCGGGTTGAGGCCGACGCGCACCGCGGGCAGCGCGCTGCCGCCGACGGTGACCTGGCCGACGCCGTCCACCTGCGCCAGCCGCTGCGCGAGGACGGTGGAGGCGGCGTCGTACATCTGCCCGCGCGACAGCGTCGGCGAGGTCAGCGCGAGGATGACGATCGGTGCATCGGCCGGGTTCACCTTGCGCCAGATCGGGTTGCTCGGCATGCCGGTGGGCAGCAGCGAGCGCGCCGCATTGATGCCGGCCTGCACGTCGTTGCCGGCTTCATGGATGTCGCGCGACAGGTCGAACTGGATCGAGATGCGGGTGGAGCCGAGCGAACTCGACGAGGTGATCTCGTTCACCCCGGCGATCCGGCCGAGCGTGCGTTCCAGCGGCGTGGCCACGGTCGCGGCCATCGTCTCCGGGCTGGCGCCGGGCAGCGAAGCATTGACGACGATGGTGGGGAAGTCCACCTGCGGCAGCGGCGACACCGGCAGCTGGGTGAACGCCGCCCAGCCGGAGAGCAGGATGGCCAGCGTGAGCAGGGTGGTGGCGATCGGGCGCGCGATGAACGGCGCGCTCAGGTTGAAGCCGAGCGGCTTCATGCCGGCCGCCTGCCACCGGTGCTGCCACCGACGCTGCCATCACCCCGGCGGGCGCGGCGCGTGGCCAAGCGGTCGAACGCCAGGTAGATCACCGGCGTGGTGAACAGCGTCAGCACCTGGCTCACCAGCAGACCGCCGACCAGCACGATGCCCAGCGGGTTGCGCAGCTCAGAACCGGTGCCGCTGCCGAGCATCAGCGGCAGCGCCGCGAACAGCGCCGCGAAGGTGGTCATCATGATCGGCCGGAAGCGCAGCAGGCAGGCCTGGAAGATCGCGTCGTGCGCCGTCATGCCGCGGCGGCGCTCGGCGTCGAGCGCGAAGTCGATCATCAGGATCGCGTTCTTCTTCACGATGCCGATCAGCAGGATCACGCCGATGATCGCCACGATCGACAGTTCCGAATCGGCGAGGATCAGTGCCGCCAGTGCGCCGATCGCCGCCGAGGGCAGGGTCGACAGGATGGTCACCGGATGGATGAAGCTCTCGTAGAGCACGCCGAGCACGATGTACATGGTGATGATCGCGGCCAGCACCAGCAGCAGGGTGTTGGCGAGCGAGGCCTCGAAGGCGCGCGCCGCGCCCTGGAAGGCGCTGGTCATGCTCGCCGGCAGCCCCAGTTCGGCCTGGGCCGCGCGGATCGCGTCGACGGCCTCGCCCAGGGAATGGCCGGGTGCGACCGCGAACGAGATCGTGGCCGATGGAAACTGCGACAGCCGCGAGATCACCAGCGGCGTCTGCCGTTCGGAGACACGGGCGATCGCCGACAGCGGCAGGGCGCCGCCGCCCGGCTGGACGATATGGATCGTGTCGATGCCGGCCAGGCCGCGGGCCAGCGCCGGGTCGACCTCGATCACCACGCGGTACTGGTTGGACTGGGTGAAGATGGTC
>JBIITW010000294.1:0-4513 GCA_044340265.1 Burkholderiales bacterium
CAAGCTGAAGAACATCACGCCCCTGGGCGGCACGCGCGAACTGGGCAGCCACAAGGGCTACGGGCTGGCGGCGGTGGTCAACATGCTGTCGGCGACGCTGTCCGGCGCCGCGTTCCAGCCGCTGCGCCTGCAGCGCGAGGACCCGGCCGCGCCGGACAACATCGGTCATTTCTTCATGGCGTTCGACCCGAAGCTGTTCCGCGAGGAGGGCGCGTTCGAGCACGACATGGACGAGATGCTCGACTACCTGCGCCAGGTGAAGCCGACCGACCCGTCGCAGCCGGTGCTGGTGCCCGGGGATCCGGAGTACCAGCAGCGCGAGCAGCGCCTGCGCGAAGGCGTGCCGGTGCCCGAGATGCTCGACGAACTGGTGCGCAAGGTGTGCAGCAAGGCGGGTGCGACCTACCTGCTGACCGATGGCTGAGTCCGGCATTTCCATCGACCCGCACGGTGGGGCGATGGAGGGCCGCGTCACGCCGCCGCCGGCACCGGTGGTCGCGCCGGGCGCGGTTCGCCGCTGGCTTGGCCTGGGGCTGCGCGATTTCGCGGCGATGCCGCTGGCGAGCCTGTTCTACGGTTTCATGTTCGTCGCGATGGCCTTCGTGCTCGAGGCCTACATGCGCGATGGCGCATGGATGCTCGCCTTCGTCACCGGCTTCACGCTGGTCGCGCCGTTCCTGGCGATCGGGTTGTACGCACTGTCGCGGGACCGTTGCCGTGAGGCGGCGGACGCCGCGCCGGTCGCCCTGCGCGAATCGTTCATCGCCTCGCTCACCGCCTGGCGCATCAACCTGGGCCAGGTCGCGATCTACGGGGTGATCCTCACGCTGCTGCTGGCGGCCTGGGTGCGCGTGTCGGTGGTGCTGGTCGCGCTGTTCTTCGACCAGCCGGCCACCAGCCTGTCCGAACTCGCGGCCGGGCTCGCGCAGGATCCGGAAGGCTTCGTGTTCTTCGCGGTCTACTTCCTGGTCGGTGGCGGCTTCGCCTGGCTGGTGTTCGCCACCGGCATCACCTCGCTGCCGATGATGCTCGACCGTCCGGTCGACGTGCTGTCGGCGATGATCTGGAGCTTCCAGGCCGCGCGCACCAATGCGGGTACGGTGCTGCGCTGGGCGGCGACCATCGCGGTGCTGGTGGGGCTGGGCATGCTCGCGCGTTTCCTGCCGCTGGCGCTGATCGTGCCGGTGATCGGACATGCGAGCTGGCATGTCTATCGCGAGCTGTCCGGCGGGGCGGCGCTGGCGGATGCGACGACCGTGCGGTAGTCGAACGCCGTGCCACCACCGCACCGACGGTGGCGACCCGGCGCAGCAGTGCGCCGATCAGTCGGCCTTCAGCCCCAGTGCGCGCACGATCTTTCCGGCGCGTTCGGTCTCTACCCGAAGGAAGTTGTCGAACTCCGCCGGCGACATGCCGCCGGTGTTCAGCCCGAGCTTGGCGAAGGTCTCGATCACCTCGGGCATCTTCAGCGCACGCAGCATCTCGGCGTTGAGCCGGTCGACGATCGGCTTGGGCACGCCGGCACGGGTGACCGCACCGAACCAGTTGACGGCGTCGAACCCGGGATAGCCTGATTCGGCGATGGTCGGCACCTGCTTGAGCGTGTCGGCACGCTGCAGGGAGGTGACCGCGATCGGCCGCATCCGCCCGCTGGCCACGTAGGGCGAGCAGTCGAGCACGTTGCCGATCAGCATGCTGGTGTGGCCGCCCAGCACCGAGCTGGTCGCCGGTGCGCCACCGCCATAGGCGACGTTGGTCATGCGGATCTTCGCCGTCTGCGAGAACAGTTCACCGGCGATGCGTCCGCCGCCCAGCGCGCTGGACACGCCCCAGGTGAGCTCGTCGGGGCGCTTCTGTGCGAGGGCGACCAGTTCCTTCACCGTCTTCACCGGCAGCGCCGGGTTGGTGCAGATGATCAGCGGGTTGTGCACCAGCCGGGTGAGGCCGGCGAAGTCCTTCGCCGAGTCGTAGGGCAGCTTGGCGTATGCGGCCGGGTTCACGGTGAAGCTGGTGGCGATGATGTTGAACGTGTGGCCGTCGGGCGGGGAGCGCACCAGCAGCTCGGTCGCGATCATCGTGTTGCCGCCGGTGCGGTTCTCGACCACCACCTGCTGTCCGAGCGCCTTCGACAGCTGCTGCGAGATCACGCGGCCGACGGTGTCACCGGTGCCCCCGGGCGGGAACGGCACCAGGAAGCGCATCGGCTTGGACGGAAAGTCCTGGGCAAGTGCCGCGGGGACGATCGCACCGGACGCCACGCCGATGGCCGAGAGGGCGAGCGCGCAGGCGGCGGTGAGCGGGCGTGGCGTGACGGCAAGGCGCTGGATTCGCTTCATGGTTCCCCTCCTGTGGGATTGTTGTCTGTCTTGTCCGGACGACTGTCATTGTAGTCAATGCATGCTCGCGCGGCGCATGGGCCAGGCGTTTAAACTGGGGTCGGATGCGGCTCCATCGCGGGGTCGTCGACAAGCACAGCGGACGGGGCCTTGCGGCCTGCGATCCGCCGAGGAGGATTCCGATGCATGCAATCGCACGGCCGGCCGCGTCGCTTCGACGGCCGAAGGCGGGGCCCGCCCTGGGCATGGCTGCCGTCCTGTGCCTGTGTGCGCCGCTCGCTGCGGCCCAGGCGCAGAACGACACGAAGATCACGCGGCCGATCCGCATGATCGTTCCCTACGTGCCGGGCGGTGGCACCGACACGCTGGCGCGCATCGTCGCGCCGTTCGTGTCCGAGGCGTTCGGACAGACGGTGCTGGTCGACAACCGTCCCGGGGCCAGCAGCACGCTGGGCACCCAGATCGTCGCCCAGGCCGTGCCCGACGGCCACACGATCGGCATGATCGACGCGGCTTTCCTGATCAACCCGAGCCTGCTCGGCAAGCTGCCGTACGACACGCTGAAGGACTTCTCGCCGATCGTGCTGGTGGCGACCTCGCCGCTGGTGCTGCTGGTGCACCCGGCGGTGCGCGCGAACAGCGTGAAGGAACTGGTCGCGCTGGCCAGGGCGCAGCCGGGCAAGCTCACCTTCGGCTCGGCCGGGAACGGCACCGCCGTGCACCTGGCCGGTGAACAGCTGCGGTCGGTGGCCGGCATCGACCTGCAGCACATCGCCTACAAGGGCGCGGGGCAGTCGATCGGCGAGGTGCTCGGCGGCCAGATCACCATGGTGTTCACCACGCCCAGCGGCGGCCGCCAGCATGCGGCGAGCGGCAAGCTGAGGGCGCTGGGCATCACCTCGCCGAAGCGCTTCGGCGGCATGGCCGACGTGCCGACCTTCACCGAGAGCGGCCTGCCCGGCGTGGATGCCGCGACCATCAACGGGCTGGTCGGTCCGGCGCGGCTGCCGAAGGACTACGTGGAGCGGGTGAATGCGGCAGTGATGCGCGGCCTGCAGCGGCGCGAGACGCAGGAGCGGCTGCAGGAGCTCGGCTTCGACATGGCCGGCGGCACGCCCGCGCAGTTCGGCAGCTGGATCGTCGCCGAGACCGCGAAATGGGCGAAGGTGGTGAGGGAGTCCGGCGCGAAGCCGGAATAGCGCAGGCAGACAAGAGGAGGGCGCCGATGACGATCCGTTCGGTCGATACCGTGGCAGTGACGCTGCCGTTCGAGATGGGTGGGCCGAAGCCGATGTTCGGCGGCAAGCCGCGCCAGATGGAGATGCTGCTGGTTCGCGTGGAGACCGAGGACGGGCTGGTCGGCTGGGGCGAGGCGTTCGGCTTCGCGGTCTGGCCGGCCACGCGCACGGCGCTGCATTCGCTGGTCGCCCCGCTCGCGGTGGGGCGCGACGAGGCGGACATCGCCGGCATCCGCAACGACCTGACGCGCAAGCTGCACTTGCTCGGGCGCACCGGGCCGGTGATGTTCGCGCTGTCCGGACTGGACATCGCGCTCTGGGACCTCGCCGGCAAGCGCGCCGGCCAGCCGTTGTGGAAGCTGCTGGCCGCGCTGCCGGGTGGTCGCGGCGTGCAGGCGGCGGAAGGTGCGCGCCTGCCTGCCTATGCCAGCCTGCTGCGCTATGGCGATGCGAAGCTGGTCTCGGCCAACACGGCGCGGGCGGTGGCGGCCGGCTATCGCCAGGTCAAGCTGCACGAGATCACCGTCGAGGCGGTCGCGGCGGCGCGCGCGGCGGCCGGGCCTGAGGTTTCCCTGATGATGGACTGCAACTGTCCGTGGACGGGTGACGAGGCGCTGGCGATCGCCGATGGCGTGCGGCCGCACGGCCTTGCCTGGTTCGAGGAGCCGGTCTGGCCGCCGGAGGATTTCCCGGTGCTGGCGCGGGTGCGCCGCCAGTGCGGGATGCCGGTGTCGGCCGGCGAGAATGCGATGAGTGCGGGCGATTTCGAGCGCATGTTCGAGGCCGGCGCGGTCGACATCGCGCAGCCGAGCGTGACCAAGATCGGCGGCGTCAGCGGATTCATCGAGGTGGTCGAGGTGGCGCGCCGTCATGGCGTGCGGGTGGTCGCGCATTCGCCGTACTTCGGCCCCGGTCTGCTCGCCACGCTGCACCTGACCC
>JBIITW010000295.1:0-4506 GCA_044340265.1 Burkholderiales bacterium
TCCGGGCAGGCGAGGCCGGTGTGTACCACCATGCCGGGCGTGTGCAGGACGCTGCCCGGGCCGGCGAACACCCGGTCGCCTTCGATGTCGTTCATCATCATCCCGTGCAGGATGCAGTTGAACTGCTCGTTCGGATGGCTGTGCGCCTTGGCGCCGGTGCCACGGGCCTGGCGGCCGAGCGTGCAGATGATCTGCTCGCCGCGCAGCACGGCGCCGACGGTCGACGACTTACCGTTGCGGATGTCCGGCCCCGACAGCAGCCGTCGTGCGGTCACCTCGAGGCTGGTGGGGTTCGCCGGCACTTCACCCAGCTGGGCGAAGTCGTACACATGCTGCACGGTCGAGGAGATGCCTGCGCTCGTCATTTCCGATCCTCCTTCATTCGATGGCCACGCCGAGGCGCCGGCCGGCCTCGCCCCACTTGGCCGCTTCGCTGCGCATGAACTTCGCGAACGCCTCGGGCGTGTTGGCGACCACGTCGTTGCCCTGTGCGACCAGCGTCTGGCGCATGTCGGGCGTCTCGGCGATCGCGCGGATCTCGCGGTAGAGTCGTTGCACGATGGCCGGCGGCGTCTTCGACGGTGCGAGGAAGCCGTACCAGATCGTCGATTCGTAGCCGGGGATGCCGGACTCGGCGACCGTCGGCACGTCGGGGATGGTTTCGAGCCGCTTCGCGCCGGTATGGGCGATCAGCCGCAGCCGGCCCGACTTCCACAGGCTCTCGGTCGAGAACAGGTTGGCCAGCGCGACCTGGATCTCGTTGGACAGTGCCCCCGCGGTGAACGAAGCCACGCCCTTGTACGGGATGTGCGTCATCTTCATGCCACCCATCGAGGCCAGCACCTCTGTGGACAGGTGGGCGATGCTGCCCGGGCCGGACG
Source organism: Burkholderiales bacterium (assembly GCA_044340265.1). Classification (GTDB taxonomy): domain Bacteria; phylum Pseudomonadota; class Gammaproteobacteria; order Burkholderiales; family CAIKXV01; genus CAIKXV01. The sequence goes on from JBIITW010000295.1 coordinate 882, forward strand.
AGCCGTAGTTGAGGCGGCCCTGCTGGCTCTTCGCATGGGCGATCAGTTCGGTCATGTTCTTCGCCGGCACCGACGGATGCACCAGCACGCCCATGGGCGCTGCGATCAGCAGGGTCACCGGCGCGAAGTCGCGGAACGCGTCATAGGGCAGGCCCTTCTGCAGGGCTGCGCTGATCACGAAGGTGACCGACGCGGTCAGGATCGTGTGGCCGTCGGGCACTGCCTTCGCCACGATGTCTGCACCGACCACGCCGGAGGCCGCAGGCCGGTTGTCGATCACCACCGGCTGGCCCAGCCGCTGCGCCAGCCGTGCGCCGATCAGGCGCGCCGTGACATCGGTGCCCCCGCCCGGTGCGAACGGCACGACCAGCCGGATCGGCCGTGTCGGGTAGGCCTGGGGTTGAGTCCGGGGTTGAGTCTGGGGTTGCGCCCATGCATCGCCCGCGCCGGGCATCGACAGGGGGGCTGCCGTCGTTGCGATGGCCGCCACCGCGCACAGGGCGATCCGCCGACGCTTCCATGCTGCTCGTTGCATTCGTCCTCCTGTGGGGGCGCATCGCGCTTCTTTTTGAGTATATTCCCGCAGCGTTCCCGTTTTCGCAACCGCAGCCACTGGAGCTTTCCCGAGATGACGACGAGTGTCGATATCCATGCACACTGGTATCCCGAAGCATGGGTGCGGCTGCTCGAGGCGGAAGGTCCGGCGCACGGGGTCGAGATCGGTCGCAACCCGCGTGGCAATGTCACCTTCGCAGTCCCGAAGTACAAGGCCACCTTCCAGCAGAGCTACATCGACCTGCCTTCGCGGCTGCGCGAGATGGATGCTGCACGGGTGGACGTGCATGCACTCTCGCTGACGCAGCCGATGGTCTACTGGGCCGAGCCCGAGTTCGGTGCCCGGCTTGCGCGTGCCTACAACGACGGCCTGGCCGAGGCGCACCTGCTTCATCCGGAGCGACTGGTCGGCCTCGCCACCGTGCCGATGCAGGCGCCCGCGCTGGCGGTGGAAGAGGTCGAGCGCGCGGCACGCCTGCCGGGCATCTGCGGCGTCTACATGGCGACCCATGTGATGGACCAGAACCTCGACGAGCCGGCGTTCGATCCGGTCTATGCCTGCTGCGAGCGGCTCGGTCTGCCGATCTTCCTGCACCCGGTGAATCCGGTGGGTGCAGAGCGGATGCGCAAGTACCACTTGCGCAACCTGATCGGCAACCCGACCGATACGGCCATCGCGGCCGCCTCGCTGATCTTCGGTGGCGTGCTCGATCGCTTCCCCCGGCTCGACATCGTGCTGCCGCATGCCGGTGGCTCGCTGCCGGCGCTTGCCGGACGCTGGGACCACGGCCATGCGGTGCGCAAGGAGCTCGCACACCTTGCAAAGCCACCGTCGTCCTACCTGCGCCGGTTCTACTACGACACCATCACCCATGACGACACGACGCTGGTCAACCTGATTTCGCAGGTGGGCGCCGACCGCATCCTGATGGGCAGCGACTGCCCGGCGGACATGAGCTACACGCGGCCGGTCGACGTCGTCGAGCGCCTCGCCGGCGTCGATGCCGCCGACCGGGAAGCCATCCTCGGACTTTCCGCGCGCCGCCTCCTTAAACTGAACTGAGGAAATACCCATGAAGAAACCACTGGTCTGTGTCGTCGGCACCGGCGGCACCATTGCATCGAAGTACGACGCAGCGCTGGGCGGCCATGTATCGGCGGCCAGCGCAGCCGACCTGGTATCGGCGATCCCCGAACTGTCGGACGTCGCCGAGGTGCGCATCGTCGAGCATTCGAACATCAACAGCGCACTGATGGACAGTGCCACCGCGTTCGGGCTGCGCGATACGCTGCGCAAGGTGCTCGAGGACCGATCGGTGTCGGGCGTGGTCGTCACCCACGGCACGGCGACGCTCGAGGAGACCGCCTACCTGATGGACCTCACGGTGGGCAGCGAGCGTCCGATCGTGGTCACCGGTGCACAGCGTAACGCCGACGAGAAGGACGCCGATGGCCCGCGTAACCTGCTGTGCGCGGTGCGTATCGCCGCAGCTGCGTCCGCACGCGATCGGGGCGTGATGGTCGCGCTGGGCAGCGAGATCCATTCGGCCGTGGATGCAACCAAGGTCAATCCGGAACTGCTGACCTGTTTCGGTGGTCGTGACGGCGGCCCGATGGGTTCGGTCAGCAGCCAGGGCGTCACCTTCTTTTCCACGCCGGGGCGCCGGCAGTTCCTGGACGTCGACCATATCTGTCCGGACGTCCATGTGATCCGGATGGTCCAGGGGTCGAGCAACCTGCTGTTCCGCGCGTGCGTCGATGCGAAGGTCGACGGCATCGTGGTCGAGGCCACCGGCGGCGGCAACGTCAACCTGCCGTTCTACGAAGGCGTGTGCATGGCGATCGACGCCGGCATCCCGGTGATCGCCGGCTCGCGCCTGCCGTCGGGTGCGCCGCACCCGGGCAAGGGGTACCCCGGTTCCTGGCAGAGCCTGATCCGCAAGGGCGCGATCTCCTCGGGCTACCTGAGCGGCATCAAGGCGCGCATCCTGCTGATGGTCGCGCTCGGCCACACGAAGGATCCTGCGCGCCTGCGCGAGATCTTCGCGCTGGCTGGCGGCGTCTGATCATCCGGCCTTCGTCGAGGCCCGCACCTCAGCTCCGACCGGGCCCTGCGTCCGGGCCCGCGTCGGCCGCTTCCTGCATGATTTCGGCGCGCAGCGCCTCGATCGAACCGGCAATGCGTTCGACGTCGAGGCCTGCCTCGCGCGCCATCGCGAACACTTCGGTCTCTTCCCGGGCCACGTGCGCGCGCACGCACTGGGCCAGGGTTTCGACGGTGAGGTCCATCTCGGGGTCGTCGGCGTCCATCGACTCCAGTTGCGCGATCAGGTCCTGTGCCGTGGCGTGCTCGACTTCCGAGTCGTCGATGAGTTCCGGCTGGTCGATGACGGCGCGCAATTCGGGATAGACCACCTCTTCCTCGATCCGCGCATGGAGGGTCAGCTTCTCGCAGATCTCCCGCACCAGCTCGGCCTTGACCTGCAGCAGGTCATCCTCGTCGTCGGTGTCCTCGTCGGCCTGGCTGTACAGGTCGAACAGGTCGTCCAGATCCTGGTGGTCCTGCTCGAGGATGGAAAAGGGGTCGGAAGAACCGGAAAGCGTCATGATCATGGGATGTCTCCTGCTTGGTGCGGTGGGACTGACCGGCGCACGTCCTGGGTCGATGTCGGTGGGAACGCCTCCGATCCACGCAGCCGCAATGGCTGTACCCGCTGTGTCGATGGGGCATGTCGATCGCAAGGCTGTCGCGCTGGCTGGTGTTCATCCGGGTCGGCATGCGGGCCCGTGCCTTGCGGCCGCACTGCGCACCCCCATGGCAGGAGCATGACGATGAGCCGCACCGATGAAGCGCCAGTGATCCGCCAGGCCGAGCCCGACGAGGTGTGGAACCTGATCCGTTCCATCCGCTTCGTGATGTTCACCAGCCGTGGCCCGGGCGGGCTGCTCCAGTCGCGACCGATGACCGTCCAGAACGTCGCCCAGGACGACGAGGACCTGTGGTTCTTCATGGCGCGCGGCAGCGACGCGGTCGCACACATCGCCGACGAACCGAGGGTCAACGTGGCCT
>JBIITW010000296.1:0-4484 GCA_044340265.1 Burkholderiales bacterium
CCACGTCCCTTACAAGGGCAATGCGCCGGCCCTCACCGACGTGATGGGTGGCCATGTGCAGATGATGATCAGCAGCCTGCCGCCGGCCCTGCAGCATGTACGCAGCGGACGGCTGCGGCTGCTCGCGGTGTCGAGCGCGGAGCGGTCGCAGTTCGTGCCCGAGCTGCCGACCCTTGCCGAAGCGGGCCTGCCCGGTTACGCCGCCGAACTCTGGTGGGGGATCGCCGCGCCCGCGCGGACGCCCGATCCGGTGGTGCGCCGGCTGTCGCAGGAGCTGCAGAAGATCCTCGCCGACCGCGAGCTTCGCCAGCGATTCCTCGACGAGGCCGCCATTCCGTCGCCGGGCAGTGCCGAATCGTTCGGTGAACTGATCGTGCGCGACCTCGCCACCTGGCGCAGGGTCGCGGCCGAGGGTGGCATCCGCGCGGAGTGACGCCGTCCTCAGTCGAGCTTGACGCCTGCCTGTGCGACGATCCTGCGCACGGTATCGATGTCGCGTGCGATGAACGCGGCGAAGGCCTCCGGCGTGGTCGGTGAGGGCACCACGCCGTCGGCGAGCAACCGGTCGGCGATCGCCTTGTCCTGCAGCAGCCGTGCCACCTCGGCGTTCAACCGGTCGACCACCGGGCGTGGCGTGCCGCCCGGTACGGCGAGTCCCTGCCAGTCGAAGGTGTCATAGCCGGGCAGCCCGGATTCGATCACGGTAGGCAGCTCGGGCGCTGCAGGATTGCGCTGCATGCTGGTGACTGCCAGGCCGCGCAGCCGGCCTGCACGCATCAGCGGCAAGGTCGAACTCATGCTGCCGAACACCAGCGAGGTCTGGCCGCCGATCGTCGCGGCGATGCCGGGGCCGGTTCCCTTGAACGGCACGTGCAGCATGCGCACGCCCGCCATCGACGCGAACAGCGCCGTCGCCAGGTGCACGTTGCCGCCATTGCCGCTGGACGCATAGGTGATCTCGTCGGGCTTCGCCTTTGCCAGTGCCACCAGGTCGCGGATGTTCTTCACCGGCAGCGATGGATGTGCCGCGACGATGTACGGCCCGCGCGAGAGCAGGCTGACCGGCTGGATGTCCTTCAGCGGGTCGTAGGACAGCTTGTGCAGGCTGGGCAGGATGGCGTAGCTGGTCGACAGGATCACCAGCGTGTAGCCGTCCGGCGCCGCCTTCGCCGCATGCTCGTAACCGATGATGCCGGCGGCACCGACCCGGTTCTCGATCACGACCGGCTGGCCGAGTGCGTTCGACAGCGGCGTCGAGACCAGCCGCGCCATGAAGTCGGCACCGCCGCCGGGGGCGAACGGCACGACCAGTCGCAGCGGCTTGAGGGGCCATTGCTGTGCGCTGGCGGGCAGGGCGATGGCAGACAGGCAGAGTGCCGCTGCAGGCAGCAGGTCGTGCAGCCGGTGGTTCAGCCGGCCGAGCCGACGGTCGAGTCTTGCGGTGGTCATCGGCAGCCTCATTGCGGTGCATCCTGGGTGGGGGCGCACGCATCCAGCGCGGCGATCAGCTGCGCCGAGGTCGTCGTGAAGCCATGCAGCTGGCGCACCAGGAAATGGATGGCATCGACCACGTAGGCCTCCGAGGGCGTACCGCACGCGTCCTCGACCAGCACGCAGTCGTAGCCGAGGAAGGCCGCGTCCTGCAGCGTCGAGAACACGCAGCGGTCGGTGTTGATGCCGGCGAACAGCAGCGTGGTGATGCCGGCCTGGCGCAGCACCGAGTCGAAGTCGCTGTCCCAGAAGCCCGACAGGCGCTGCTTGAACACCTCGAGGTCGCCCGGCCCTGGCGGCAGTTCCTCGATCTGCGCTGCGCCGAACGAGCCCTGCACCAGGACGGGGCCATGGCCGCCCGGTGTCGGGTCGCCGTAGCCGAAGGCGCCAGGCGTGCGCCGGCCCCGGTACATCTGCCCGGCCGGCAGGTTGGCGCGGTCGGCCCGGATGCCCCAGTTGAGCCAGATCACCCGGCTGCCGGCGGTGCGGATGGCATCGGCCAGGCCGGCGATCACCGGGATCGGCTTCCTCGCCGCCGTCAGGTCGTTGCCGCGGCGCCCGAACCAGCCTTCCGGATGGCAGAAGTCGTTCTGCATGTCGACCACCACCAGGCATGTACGCGCCAGGTCGATCTCGATCGGCAGCGGCCGCGCCTCGAAGCGCAGTGGCCTCGACGGCACGGGGGGGCGCACCATGCTCACATGGTCGTCGTGGACCGTCCAGGTGCTGGAAACCGTAGGGCCGGGCTGGTGGGTGGTCATGTCGAGCCTTCACTCCATCGATGGTGTCGATGGTATGCGCGGTGCATGATTGATGCCAGCGCGCCCGTACAATCGGTGCTCCGGGCGGATTCCGACCGTCCGTCGATGAGGTGAAGCTCCCTTGACCGATCTCCGTTCCCTGGAAACGCCCGCGCTGCTGCTCGATCGTGCGCGCATGGACTACAACATCCTGCGCATGCAGTCGCAGGTGAGCGCGCTCGGCTGCCGTCTGCGTCCGCATGTGAAGACCAGCAAGAGCTGGCCGGTGGTACAGGCGCAGATCGATGCCGGTGCCGCCGCGATCACCGTCTCGACGCTGAAGGAGGCCGAGCAGTTCCATGCGCAGGGCGTGCGCGACATCCTGTACGCGGTGGCGCTGGCGCCCAACAAGATCGCGCATGCGCTCGACCTGCGCGCGCGCGGCTGCGACCTTGCGGTGATCGTCGATTCGGTGGCCTCGGCCACGGCGATCGCCGATGCCTGCAAGGCGGCGGGCAGCCGGCTGCCGACCCTGATCGAGGTGGACAGTGACGGCCACCGCTCCGGCGTGCAGCCGGGTGACCCGCTGCTGGTGACGATCGGCTATGTGCTGCATGCAGCCGGCTGCCTGGCCGGCGTGATGACCCATGCCGGCAGCTCCTACGACCTCGATACGCCGCAGGCGCTGCAGGCGATGGCGGCGCAGGAACGCGACGCGGTGCTCGCCTGTGCGCAGGCCCTGCGCGCGGCCCGCCTGCCCTGCGAGCGGGTCAGTGTCGGCTCGACGCCGACCGCGCTTTCGGCGACCGCCCTCGACGGCGTCACCGAGGTACGCGCCGGTGTCTATGTGTTCTTCGACCTGGTGATGGCCGGGATCGGCGTCTGCGCAGCCGACGAGATCGCGCTGTCGGTGCTGACCAGCGTGATCGGCCACCAGCCGGACAAGGGCTGGATCATCGTCGACGCCGGCTGGATGGCGATGAGCCGCGATCGTGGTACCGCGAAGCAGAAGGTCGACCAGGGTTACGGCGCCATCTGCAGCCTCGACGGCGCGCCGTTACCCGGCCTCTGGATGGGCGCAGCCAACCAGGAGCATGGCATCGTGTCGATGCGCGATGGATCGGTGCCGCCGGACCTGGCCCGCCGCTTTCCGATCGGCACACTGCTGCGCGTGATGCCGAACCATGCCTGTGCGACGGCTGCGCAGTACGACGCCTACCAGGTGGTCGAAGGCCCGTCCGTCGTCGCTACCTGGCCCCGCTTCTCCGGCTGGTAGGCGCGAGCCGACCGCAGCCTGTCAGGGCGCGATCGGCGTGCCGCAGCCGCGCAGGCGGCGTCCATCGACCTCGAGGCGCACCACCGCCGGGAAGCGTTCGCCGGTCATGTCGTCGATGCAGGGATCGGGCATCACGACGATCACGTAGCGGCGTCCGGCGGATTCGCCCGTGTATCGGGTGCTGCCGTGCACCGGGCCGGGCGTCGCCTGCAGGTCTGGCCACGCCTGACGCTGCAGGATATCCGGGCCGCCTTGCATCCCGGACAGCACCACGCGACCGGCTGGTCCGACCTCGACCAGCCAGCCGGGCTCGTTGCCCCGACCGCGGAAGGTGATGCCCCGCGCGCGCGCATCCTCGAGCAGGGACAGCGAACGCACTTCATTGCAGTACACCGGTGGCGACGGCTTGCGCTGGAGCATCGCCTGCGCACCGCGGTTCCAGAACAGCCACTCCGCATCCTCGAAGCGCGCGCCCGATGCGCTGGCGACCTGCGGCAGGTTGCGCCGCAGTGCGTCCACGCGCAGCTCCATCGTCTTCAGCCCGGGCAGGATGCGGGTGCCGACGGTACGACCATCCTCGCAACGCCAGCCTTCGGCCAGCAGCCGTGGGGGCTGGTCCGGCAATGAAGGGGTGGCGGGCAGCGAGGGGGCGCGCAGCCAGCTGCAGCCGGACAGCACGGCCACGAAAAGCAGCAGTGCCGTCCCGACCGCACGCGACCCCGGCGTCGACCGGATGGTGCCGCGTGCGGGCTTCAAGGTCCGTGCATCGACCGAAGGGCTGGACTGCCTGCCGGGTGGCATTCAGCCCTGCGCCAGCGCGCGTGCGATGAACGCCTTCACCATCGCATGCGCGCGATCGGTCTGCGGGCCCGGATCGGCGACCCAGATATGCCCGCAGCCTTCGAACACCTCGCAGGTGCAGTCGCCGCCGGCCTTGCGATAGGACTCGGCGAACTTCACCTGGATCTCCGGCAGCA
>JBIITW010000106.1:0-16314 GCA_044340265.1 Burkholderiales bacterium
CTGGATCAGGCCGGTGACGGTGAGCACCACCAGCACCACCGCCTGCAGCCCCTCGAGCACCTGCGAGGCGAGCATCAGGCGGCGCCGGTCGGCATGGTCCGACCACCAGCCGCACAGCGGCGACAGCAGCAGCACCGGCAGGCTCGAGAAGAACGCCAGCAGCCCGAGCGAGAACGCGGACCCGGTGAGCTCGTACATCAGCCAGCCGGCGGCCACCTGCTGCACCCAGTAGCCGACCATCGACAGCCCCTGGCCGGCGAAGAACAGCGCGAAGTTCCGATGGCGAAGCGCGCGGAATGCGACCGATCCGAACTTCACCGGCGGCCGACCTCGCCCATACTTCGGCCGACGCCGGCCGGTGCCGACCGCCCGGTCAATTGGTACGCACGTTGGCCGCCTTGGCCACCTTGGCCCAGCGCGCGATCTCGCCCTGGATGAACTGGCCGAAGGCTTCCGACGAGTTGCCACCCGGGTTGCCGCCCTGCTGCGCGATCCGATCCCGTCCTTCCGGCGACAGGATGTACTTGACCGCCTCGCCGTTCAGGCGTGCCAGGATGTCCTTCGGCAGGTTGGCCGGTGCGACCAGGCCCTGCCAGGAGCTGCCGTCGAAGCCCTTGACGCCGGCCTCGTCCACCGTCGGCACGTCGGGCAGCGCCGCGTACCGCTCGGCGGTGGACACCGCGATCGCGCGCAGCTTGCCGCTGCGTGCCGCCTCGAGCGACGGACCGATGCCGGTGGTGAAGCCCATCTCGACCATGCCACCGAGCTGGTCGACCATCGCCGGGCTCGCGCCCTTGTAGGCGATGTGCGTCGCCTTGGTGCCGGACATCAGCAGGAACATCTCCATCAGCATGTGCGGCGAGGTGCCCGGCCCGGTCGAGGCATAGTTCAACGCACCCGGCCGCTTCTTCATCAGCGCGAGCAGTTCCTTCAGGTTGCGCACCGGCAGCGACGGATGCACCAGCAGGATGCTCGGCAACCGGGCGATCAGGGTGATCGGCGTGAAGTCCTTGACCGGGTCGAAGTCGAGCTTCATCACCGACGGCGCGATGCTCTGCGCGACGGTGAACATCGAAATGGTGTAGCCATCGGCGGGCGCGCGCGCGGCCAGCGCGACACCGATGTTGCCGCCGGCGCCCCCCCGGTTGTCGACCACCACCTGCACGCCGAGCTGCCGGGTCAGCGCCTCGGCCATCAGCCGGCCGAAGATATCGGTGGAACCGCCCGGGGGAAACGGAACGATCATGCGCACCGGCTTCGAGGGCCAGGCCTGGGCCACCGCAGGCGCGGCAATCAGTGCGTGGGCGGCGGCGAATGCAGCAGCCACCGCAAGCGTCACGGAAGGAATCGTCTTCTGCATGTGATGCTCCTCGGTTGGATGCCGGCGCAGGGCCGGCGGTTCTCCTGCTGTGGCCGGACATCGGCCATGCGGTCGTATTGTTGGTAGGTCCCCGGGGCGCCGCGATGCCCTTGCCAGTGTCAGGCCCCTCGCGGCAGACTCGACCGTATTGTCCGGGAGAATCTCCATGAAGTCATCGACGCCGTCCGTGAAGGATCCGACCGCACAAGCTGCCGAGGCCAGGGTCTGGGATGCGCCGGTCCGCGTGTTCCACTGGCTGCTGTTCCTGCTGCTGGGCATCTCCTGGTACACCGGCGAGGTCGGCGGGCTCGACGAGATGAACTGGCACATGTGGTCCGGCTATGCGGTGCTGGCGCTGGTGCTGTTCAGGGTCGTCTGGGGGCTCGTCGGCTCGACCACCGCGCGTTTCGGCCACTTCCTCTACGGACCGGGCGAGGCCATCCGCTATGCCGCGGGGCTGGCCCGGCGCAAACCGCCGCACTACCCGGGCCACACCCCGCTCGGGGGCTGGATGATCGCAGTCCTGTTGTTGTGCCTGCTGGTCCAGACCGTCACCGGACTGTTCGCCAACGACGACATCTTCACCGAGGGGCCGCTGTTCTCCTGGGTGGCGAAAGAGACCAGCGACTGGCTGACCACGATCCACAAGTGGAATTTCGAGCTGCTGCTGGTCCTGGCCGGCGTGCATGTGGCGGCCGTGCTCTATTACGCCGTGGTACTGCGCCAGAACCTGGTCAAGGCGATGTTCACCGGACGCAAGCCTCTCGCGCCCGGCGATCAACGCCCGACGCTGCGCTTCGTCAATCCGGCGGTCGCCCTGCTGATCGTCGGCTGCACGGCTGGCGGTGTCTGGCTGCTGGTGCGCTGAGGTCCGCCAGCGTCCGCCGAGCGACGCCGCGGTCCTCCGGGGGCGGGGACCTGACCTCGCCGGTCGCCGCCCTCTCCTGCGCCCGGCTTACTTGCTGCGGAAACGCTCGTGGCAACCGTCGCAGGACCGGATCAGTTCGGGTACCTGTGCCCGCATCGCCTTCTCGTCGCCGCTGCGTGCGGCGGCCACGGCCTTGGCCGTCTCGCCCTGGAACCGCTCGATCGCGGCGCGGAACGCTGCAGGGTCCTTGAATGCTTCAGGCAGGGTGCGCGTCTCGCCGGTCTCGCTGCCGGGAATGAACCCCTCGGCCGTGGTGACCGCCATCGCGTCCAGCGCATTGGCGGCACGCAGGTAGACGGCGGCATCGAACGGGCGCTGGCCCTTGAGCATCTGGACCAGGGTGCGGACATGCCAACCCTGTACCTGCATCGACCCCTTGCGGAACTGGATGGCCTGCTGCGCGGTCTGTGCAGACGCGACGCCGGCGCCGACCGACAGGAGCAGCCCGGAGCCTGCGATGAGCCCGGCAAGCAGGCGACGTGAGGCGGTGGACATGGTTCCCAAGTTTCACTCCTGTTCAGTCTGGACGGTGCCGGATCGTAGCAAGGGGGCCCCTGAAGGTCACCGTGGAGGTCGCCGGCGTCCGGCGCGCCGCGGCTCGAACGCCGTTCATGACAGATTTGACACGTTTGCGGGAACCATCCTGACTCGAGGGTGTCATATGCATCAGGACGGGGCTCACAGGCTGCAAGGTTGCAGCAGGCACCCCGGCGGCCGAAAGATCCACCCCGGGCCCTGCGGTACGGCTGCCCATCGAACCTTCTCCACCTCCAGCCTCCTGAATGGCCTCGACGATGACCGACAACCCGGAAGAACGCGCTTTTCCCACCGAACAGGATGGCGCCGACAGCGGCCGCCAGGCGCCGCGCCCGCCCAGCAGTTTCCTCGACCTGCTGTCCATCGAGGACCGTACCGCGCTGATCGAGCGCTGCGGCAAGCGGGTGCTGGGCCGGCGGCAGGTGCTGTTCACCCGGGGCGAACCGCGCGCGACAGTCTTCATCCTGCGCACCGGCATGATCAAGCTGATGCGCCAGACCACCGCCGGCAACGACGTGATCATCACGCTGTGCGGGCCAGGTGAACTGGTCGGCTTCAGCGGACTGTCGAAATCGACGACGCGGGTCGCTTCCGCCCAGGTGGTCGAAGCCGGCGAAGCGTTCGTCATCGACGACCGCGACTTCCGCGCACTGATGGCCTCCCGCCCGACGATCGCCCTGGCCGTGATCGAAACGCTGCGCTGGCGGATGGAATCCGTGGCCGATTCGCTGACCGACGTCGTGTCGGAAGACGTCCCGAACCGGATCGTCCGACTGCTGCAGCGGCTCGCGGTTGGCAAGGGCGAGCGCCGCAATGGCGAATGGGCGCTCGACCTGCGGCTGACCCACCAGGAACTGGCGAACATGATCGGCGCCCGCCGGCAGACGGTCACCACCGCGATCAACGACCTGCATCGTGATGGCGTGCTGCGTCGGGACCAGCATCGGGTGGTCATCCCGGCCCTGAACGGCAAGGTCGGCGCCGCCGCACGCAGCGCCTGATCGAGGCCTGATCCGGGCCTGAGCAAGGCCTGATCGCCGCCGGAGGGGCGCCCCCTCCGGCGCCCCCCGGCGACCGCCCGGCACGCTATCGCGGATCCGTCCCGGTCAGATCCGACGGCTGGTCGATATCCCGCAGGATGCCGGGGTCATCGACCGGCAGCAGCTGCAGCAGTTCCCGGTGCCCGGCGACCACCGTGCGCGCACCCTCGTCGCCGCGCAATCCGGCCAGTGCCGGACCAAGGCTGGCATGGAACCCGACCGGGTGGCCACGTTCGCCACCATGGACCGGGGCGACGATGCCGGCGCCGTCGGCCACTGCGGTGGCGACCGCCCGTACCGTTTCCGGCGCCAGGAAGGGCATGTCCGCCAGCGCGATCACCCAGCCTGCGGCATCCGCGCTGGCCTGGACGCCCGCCGCGAGGCTGACGCCCATGCCGTCGACCGCTTCCGGGCATTCGACCACCGGGACCCCCGCCCGCCGGGCGATGCGGGCGATCTCGGTGCCCGGGCGCACCACGCACAGCACGTCCGGCCACGCGGCGCAGGCGACGGCCAGGCTGGCCGCACCCACCTCGCGCCCGTCGGGCAGGCGCGCCGACAGCTTGTCGCCACCGAACCGGCGAGCCAGCCCGGCCGCGAGCAGCACCACCACCACGCCGCGCCCCGCCTGGACTACCCCGTCCGGCGTGTCGGACGAGGCGGCGGACGGGGCACTAAAGTGCCCGCCCGGCATGCCGTTAACGGGACGTCCACCCGCATGAGCGCCAGCCTGCGGAACCATCCACCGGAGTTTCACCCATGTTGACCCGTCTGACCGTTGCTCAGCGACTCGGGGCTCTCGCCCTGCTGCCGATGCTCGTGATCGTGATGCTGGCTTTGCTGGCATTTCAGGGCGTGAGCCGCACAAAGGACTCGTTGCGGGTGGTTTACGAAGAACGGATGGTGGCACAGCAGCACATCGCCGCGGTGATCGAGCGCCTGACGCGGGCGCGCGCCGACGCGGCCTTCGCGCTGGTGGAAAACACGAAAGAGGCCGGCGTGGCACGAGCCGAGCGCATCCACGCGCGCGTCGCAGAAGCCGAGAAGGAACTCGCTGCCTACCTGACCACGAACAGCACCGAAGAGGAAGTCGACCTGCAGAAGCGCACCCTCCCCCGCCTGAAACGGTTCATCGAGGACGGCCTGAAGCCGGCCGCCGACGAGTTGAAGGAAGGCAGCATGGCGACCGCCCGCATGATCATCACCGGCAATGTCGAAGCCCCGTGGAACGGGCTGCGCGATGCCCTCACGGCACTGTCGGCACTCCAGGTCAAGGAAGGCCAGAAGGAATACGCGGCGGCGATCGCGCGCTACGAGACCACGCGCTGGATCGTCATTGCAGCCACGCTGGCCAGCGCGCTGTTCCTGCTCGGCGCCTGCATCCTGATCAGCCGCTCGATCCTGCTGCCGGTCAACCGGCTGCGTACCGCGCTGCAGGACGCGCAGCGCGACAACGACCTCACCGTGCGGGCGCAGGGCGCCGGCCAGGACGAACTCGGCCAGGCGATGAAGGCCTTCAACGGCCTGATGTCGCAATGGCAGCAGACCGTCGGCAAGCTGAAGGAAGATGCCGGGCGCCTGTCGGCTGCATCCACCAGCGTGGCAGGTGCCACGCGCGAGATCGCCGGCCGGGCGCAGGCGCAGAGCGAGGCCGCCTCGTCGACCGCCGCCTCGGTGGAACAGGTGTCGGTGAGCATCAGCCAGGTCGCGGACCATGCAGCCGAGACCCAGGGCATCGCCCAGCAGGCCAGCGCCTTGTCCGAGACCGGCCGCGAAACCATGCACAAGGCCGCCATGGCGATGACCCGGCTTGCCGGATCCGTGCAGGACTCGGCACGTCTGATCGAAGCTCTGTCCCGGCGCTCGGCGGAAATCTCGACCATCGTCGACGTGATCCGAGACATCTCCGAGCAGACCAACCTGCTCGCCTTGAATGCCGCGATCGAGGCGGCGCGCGCCGGCGAACAGGGCCGCGGCTTCGCGGTGGTGGCGAACGAAGTGCGCAAGCTGGCCGAGCGCACCGGCACATCGACCACCGAGATCTCCGCCCTGACCAGCACCATCCAGTCGGAAGTCGCCAGCGCGGTGGCGCAGCTGCACCAGAGCACGACCCAGGTCGACGAAGGCGTCGGGCTGTCGGGCGAAGTGGAACGTGCGCTGGCGCAGATCCATGACGGCGCCGGCTCCACCCGGAATTTCGTCGGCGACATCGCCTCGGCGGCAGCGGAGCAGCGCCATGCAAGCCAGGAGATCGCCCGCCATGTCGAGCGCATCGCGCGCATGGCCGAAGAATCCAGCCGTGCCATCGAGGTCGCGACCGGTGCGGCGCGCGACCTCGAGGGCCTGGCCGATGCAGTGAATTCGCAGGTCAGCCAGTTCCGCGCCTGAACCCCGCGCGGATCGAAACGGGAACTCAAATGTCTGAACTTCTCCAGAGCATCGATGCACGCACCCGGCTCGCCGGCACCAACAAGCTCGAGATCCTGATGTTCTCGCTCGGCCTCGATACGAGGACCGGGCGCACCGAAACCTTCGGCATCAACGTGTTCAAGGTGCGCGAGGTCATGCGCACGCCGCCGATCACCAGCGCGCCCGACATGCCGAACGCGGTGATGGGCATGGTCAGCCTGCGCGGCGTGCTGGTACCGGTGATCGACCTCGTCCGCTACACCGGCATGCCGACCGACACCACGCCCGAGGTGATGATCGTCACCGAATACAACGGCCGCACCCAGGGGCTGCTGGTGTCCGCGGTTGACACCATCCTGCGCCTGGACTGGGCGAAGATGAAAGTGCCGCCGACGATGCTGGCGCAGAAGATGGGCGGCCTGATCACCGCGGTGACCGAGCTCCCGGATGGCCGGCTGGTGATGATGATGGACGTGGAAAAAGTCCTGTCGGACACCAGCGGCAGCGAGGACGACGATGTCTATCGCCATCTGACGCGGCTCGACAAGGAAGGCCGCACGGTGTTCTTCGCCGACGACTCCAGCACGGCACGCATGCAGATCTCGCGCACGCTCGACGCGCTGGGCATCCACCACATGCAGGCGGTGAACGGCCGCCAGGCCTGGGAGACGCTGCAACGGCTGGCCGATCAGTCGGCCTCGCGCGGAGAACCGGTGTCGCAGAGCCTGCAGATCGTGCTCACCGACGTCGAGATGCCGGAGATGGACGGCTACATGCTGACCCGCTGCATCAAGGGCGACTCGCGCTTCAAGGGCGTGAAGGTGCTGATGCACTCGTCCCTGTCCGGCGACTCGAACCAGCAGCTGGGCAAGTCGGTCGGCGTGGACGAGTACGTGTCGAAGTTCGAGCCGCAGCGGCTCGCCAGCACCCTCGCCCGACTGCTCACCTGAACTGAACTGAACTGATCCGAACCGCCCACCACCACCCTTGCCTCTCCGCTCCCGGGCATCCCCGACCCCGAGCCCCTCGCACCGGACAGACGAAACAGGAAACTCCAGGATGGATACGATAGACAACAGCACCATGCTCGACAGCGTCGACGCGCGCACGCGCCTCGCCGGCTCGAACAAGATGGAGATCCTGCTGTTCTCCCTGGGCACCCGCGAGACCTTCGGCATCAACGTGTTCAAGGTCCGGGAAGTCACCAAGACGCCGAAGATCACGCGCACCCCGAACATGCCCGATGGGGTCGAGGGCGTGATCAGCCTGCGCGGCAACATCATCCCGGTGATCAACCTGGCGCGCTTCGCCGGGCTGTCCGATCCCTCGCTGTCGTCCTGCGAGACGATGATGATCACCGAATACAGCCGTCACACCCAGGCATTCCTGGTGCACGACGTGGAGCACATCATCCGCGTCGACTGGGACCAGGTGAAGCCGCCGGAGAGCCGCCTCACCTCGTCGGAGAATCCGATCACCGCGATCACCCGCATCGAGCAGGACCGCCTGGTTTCCATCCTCGATGTCGAGCATGTGCTGGCACAGGTCTATGGCGATACGCTGGTGCCGGAGATCGCCCCTGCCCACAACGCCTCGGAGTCGACGGTGTTCTATGTCGACGACTCGCTGGTGGCGCGGCGCGAGATCAGCAACGTGCTCGACCGCCTCGGCGTGCGCTCGCTGCAGGCGACCAACGGCCGCGAGGCCTGGGACAGCCTGCAGACGATGGCGGCACGCGCCGAGTCCGAGGGCACGCCGCTGTCGGACCAGCTCGGCCTGATCCTGGCCGATGCCGAGATGCCGGAGATGGACGGCTACGTGCTGACCCGCCTGGTCAAGGCCGACAAGCGCTTCACCGGCATCCCGGTCGTCATGCATTCCTCGCTGTCATCGAGCGCGAGCCGCGCGATGGGACAGGCCGTGGGCGTCGACGCCTATGTCGCCAAGTTCGACGCCTCGGTACTGGCCGAGACGCTGCGCCCGCTGCTGGCCCGCGCAGCATGAGCAACCGATCCACCTTCACCCGCCGCTCCGGAGCATCCGCATGAGCCAGGAAAACCTGAAATTCCTCGTCGTCGACGACTTCTCAACGATGCGCCGGATCGTGCGCAACCTGCTGAAGGAACTCGGCTTCACCAACGTGGACGAGGCCGAAGACGGCGTCGTCGCGCTCGCCAAGCTCAAGACCGGTGGCTTCGACTTCGTGATCTCGGACTGGAACATGCCGAACATGACCGGCATCGAGCTGCTGCGCGCGATCCGCGGCGATGCGACGCTGGCCAGCCTGCCGGTGCTGATGATCACCGCCGAGGCAAAGAAGGAAAACATCATCGAGGCCGCGCAGGCCAAGGCGAGCGGCTACATCGTCAAGCCGTTCACCGCGGCGGTGCTCGACGAGAAGCTGAACAAGATCCTGAAAACCATGGAAAAGGTAGGGTGAGGCAATGAACGACGGCACCGTAGCGGAGCACGACTCCCCCGACCTCGAAGCGCTGTTCGACAGCATCGTCGCCGCCAACACCGAACCGGGCACCGCCGGCGAGACGGCCCCCGGCGCCGCCGATACCCAGTCCGGTGAAGTGCTGGTGAAGATCGGCAAGCTGACCCGCACACTGCACGAAAGCCTGCGCGAACTGGGCTTCGACAAGTCGCTGCAGCAGGCCGCATCGGCGATCCCGGACACGCGCGACCGCCTGACCTACGTGGCGACGCTGACCGAGAAGGCAGCCGAGCGGGCGCTCAACGCGACCGAGGTCGCGCGCCCGCTGCAGGACGAACTGGAAAAAGGCGCCAAGGCGCTGTCGGCCAACTGGGATCGACTGTTCGACAAGCAGCTGTCGATCGATGAATTCAAGGCGCTGGTCGCCGATACCCGGCGCTACCTGGGCAGCGTGCCCGAGCGCACCGAAGCCACGCGCGGGCAGCTCACCGAGATCATGATGGCGCAGGACTTCCAGGATCTCACCGGCCAGGTGATCAAGAAGATCACCGCCGCGGCACACGACATCGAGCACAAGCTGCTCGAACTGCTGGTCGAGCAGATGCCGCAGGAAAAGCGCGCCGAAGCCGAAGGCCTGCTCAACGGCCCGGTGGTGAAGCACGAAGGCCGCTCCGACGTGGTCGCCAACCAGGACCAGGTCGACGAACTGCTCGAGTCGCTCGGCTTCTGATGCCGACCGCACGAAACACGGCACCGCCCGCCCCCCCGGCGATGCCCAACCCCCAGAACACCTAGCTGAAGGCGAGACCGGCCATGAGCGATTTTTCCGGCGACCAAGAACTGTTGAAGGAATTCCTGACCGAGGCCGGCGAACTGCTGGCCGATGTCGACAACAAGCTGATCGAACTCGAGCGGCGGCAGGATGACCCGGCGCTGCTCAACCACATCTTCCGTGGCTTCCACACCATCAAGGGCGGCGCCGGATTCCTGTGCGTGCAGCCGCTGGTCGAGCTGTGCCACCTGACCGAGAACCTGTTCGACCTCCTTCGCAACGGCTCGTTGAAGCTCGATCCGGTGCTGATGGACGTGATCATGTCGGCCACCGCGACGGTGCGCGACATGTTCGATGCGCTCGCCACCTCCGGCCATCCGAGTCCGGCCGAGCCGGAACTGCTCGAAGAACTGGCGCGCGCGATCTCCGGCGAGCCGCTGGTGCGCGGAGGCGGCGCGCCTGCGCCGGCAGCACCGGTCGCGAGCCCGGCAGCCCCGGCAGCCACGGCCGGTGCCGACACCACGACCGACGCGAATGCCGACGTCGACTGGCCGGCCCTGTACAGCGCCATCACCGGCGTACCGGCCGCCGCCGAGGCGGCTGCGCCGGCTCCAGCAACGACAGCACCGGCAGCGACCGCGCCGGCATCCCCGCTGGGACGACGCGACACCGACCAGCCGGGCAGCCGGGCCGAACGGGCCGGCCGGCGCGACAGCGACAAGCTGGTGGTCAAGGACAACACGATCCGCATCGATACCGCCCGCCTCGACCAGGTGTTGAATCTGTCCGGCGAAATCGGACTGACCAAGAACCGCCTGACCTGCCTGCGCACCGAGATCATGCAGGGCAAGACGTCGATCGACGTGTTCCGCGCGCTGGACGAAGCGGTGAGCCAGCTCGACCTGCTGGTCGGCGACCTGCAGAACGCGGTGATGAAGACCCGCATGCAGCCGGTCGGTCGACTGTTCCAGAAGTACCCGCGCATGGCGCGCGACCTCGCGCGGCAGCTGGGCAAGGAATTCGACCTGGAGCTTTCGGGCGAGGAAACCGAACTCGACAAGACGATGGTCGAGGAGCTCAACGATCCGCTGGTGCACCTGGTGCGCAACGCGGCCGACCACGGCATCGAATCGCCCGAGGACCGGCGGATGGCGGGCAAGCCGGAGAAGGGCACGGTGCGCCTGTCGGCGCGCCAGGCCGGCGACCACATCGTGATCGAGATCAGCGACGACGGGCGCGGCATGCGCGCGGACGTGCTCCGGCGCAAGGCGGTCGAGAAGGGGCTGATGGACATCGAGGCGGCAAGCTCCCTCGACGACCGGCAGGCCCTGCACCTGATCTTCATGCCGGGCTTCTCGACCAAGGACGAAGTGTCCAGCGTGTCCGGCCGCGGCGTCGGCATGGACGTGGTGAAGAGCAACATCCAGAAACTGAACGGCCGCATCGAGATCACCTCGGAACCGGGCTCGGGCACGCGGATCTCGATCTCGCTGCCGCTGACGCTGGCCATCCTGCCGGTGCTGGTGGTGCGGGTCGGCGAGCAGCCGTTCGCGGTGCCGCTGTCGATGGTGCGCGAGATCATCCCGATCCGGGCCAACGAAGTGCAGGCCGTATCCGGCCGCGCGACGATGGTGGTGCGCGACGAGGTGCTGCCGGTGCGCACGCTGTCGGGGCTGATCGGCTGGCCGCAGCCGGCGCAGCCGCGCTATGGCGTGCTGCTGCAGGCGGCACTGTCCTCGCTGGTGCTCGCGGTCGACGGCTTCATCGGCCGCGACGACGTGGTGATCAAGCCGCTCGACCAGATCAAGCCCAAGGGCGTGGCCGGTGCGACGCTCGCCGGCGACGGCTCGGTCGTGCTGGTGCTGGACATGGAAGCGCTGCTCGCCGAGACCGGCCACGACGATCCGGCAAGCCTGTTCGCCCGGGCCGCCTGACCCAGGCCACCTGACCCGGGCCGCCTGACCCGGGCCGGTGCTGCGCGGACGGCCGCCCGCTGCCCGCGCAGCACCTGACACGCCGGTACGCAAGCCGCGACGACGGGGCGCGCGGCCTGTCGGGACACCCGGGGGGCGCGTGCTAACATCGACCGCTTCCGTGCCACCCGACGCGACGCGACTGCCCCACGATGTCCGGCCTAGCCACCCTGCCCCAGCCCCCGCAGCCCGGCATCATGCGCTTGAAGGACGTGTGGCTGATATCCGCCGGCCACGCGATGACGCACTGGTATACGGCGACGTTCTACCTGCTGCTGCCGCTGATCGGCACCGAGCTGGGCCTGTCCTACGTGCAGATCGGCTTCATCATGACCGTGCAGCATGCGGTCGGTGCCGCCTCCAACCTGCCCGCCGGGATGCTCGTCGACCGCTATGCAAACCGCGGCCTGATGATGGCGGCCTCGCTGTTCTGGGTCGGCTTCCCCTACCTGCTGATGGGCTTCACCAGCACCTACTGGGTGCTGCTCGCCTGCGTCACGCTGGTTTCGGTGGGCAACAACATCTGGCACCCGACCGCGATCTCGACCCTCGCCGACCGTTACCCCTCGCGCAAGGGCGTCACGCTGTCGGTGCACGGCATGGGCGGCAACGTCGGCGAGGCTGTCGCGCCGCTGGTGGTCGGCGCCCTGCTCGCGATGTTCACCTGGCGCGAAGTGGTCGTGATGAACGTCGTTCCGGGGGTATTCGCCTCGCTGCTGATCCTGGCCATGCTCGGCGCGCTGCCGACCGTACGCATGGGACGCAGCGACGAGACGAAGCCGGTCGGCCTGACCCCGATGGACGTGCAGGCCGAGGGCCAATCGGCGGCCACCGGGACCGGGCCGCGCGCGCGTCCGCGCTGGTCCGACCAGATGGCCGAGTCGGCCGCGCTGCTGCGCAACCGCGCGATGATGATGATCTGCACCAGCGCCGCCTTCCGCACGATGACCCAGACCGGGCTGCTGGTGTTCCTGCCGTTGTACCTGACGCATGACCTCGGCTACTCGATCTTCGCCGTCGGGGTGTGCCTGTTCGTGCTGCAGGCGGCCGGGTTCGCCGCCTCTCCGATCGCCGGCCACCTGTCCGACCGGATGGGACGGTCGCGCATCGTCGCCGGGTCGATGCTGATGAGTGCCGTGGTGATCGGCGTGATGCTGATGGCACCGGGCACGCTGCTGTTCGTGTTCTGTACCGCCCTGCTCGGATTCTTCCTGTACGCCGTGCGCGCCGTGCTCCAGGCATGGATGCTGGACACCACGCCGCCCTCGGCCGCGGGCTCGGCGGTGGGCATCATGTTCAGCACGCAGGCGATCGGCGCCGCCGTGGCGCCCCTGCTCGCGGGCTGGGTCGCCGATACGTGGGGCCTGTTCGCGGTGTTCTATTTCCTCGCCGGCACGATCGTGCTGGCCAATTTCTTCGTGTTCCTGATGCCGCGCGACATGTTCCAGCGGTCGTCCCGGACCCCGTCATAGCCAGACACGCCAACCCAAGGAGACCCATACCGATGGCCCCCACCGAGACCCCCGTTACCGGCCAGGAACACTGGACGAGCAAGGACGACAACATCAAGCTGTACCTGTGGGAGAAGCGCGCCGTGCCGGGCAGCGGCAGCAACGGCACGATCCTCTGGGTGCACGGCTCGTCGATGGCCTCCACGCCGACGTTCGACCTGACCGTTCCCGGCCGGCCCGATTCGTCGGTGATGGACTGGTTCGCCCGGCGTGGCTTCGACAACTGGTGCGTCGACATGGAAGGCTACGGCCGCTCCGACAAGTCGCGCGACATCTACTTCGACATCTCGAACGGTGCCGACGACGTCAAGGCGGCCAGCGACTACATCATGAAGACGCGCGGCACCACGAAGTTCATGGTGTACGGCATCTCTTCGGGCGCGCTGCGCGCAGCCATGTTCGCCGAACGCAACCCCGAGCGGGTATCGCGGCTTGCGCTCGACGCCTTCGTGTGGACCGGTGAAGGTGCGCCGACCCTGGTCGAGCGCAAGAAGAAGCTCGCCGACTTCATCGCGATCAAGAAGCGCCCGATCGACCGCGCGTTCGTGCACTCGATCTTCAACCGCGACCACCCCGGCTGCGCGGACACGGCCACCGTCGAGGCCTTCGCCGACGCGATCCTCGCGCTCGACCACGAGATGCCCACCGGCACCTATGTCGACATGTGCTCGAAGCTGCCGGTCGTCGATCCGGCGAAGATCCACGCCGCCACGCTGCTGATGCGCGGTGAATTCGACGGCATCGCCGCCCTGGACGACCTGATCGAGTTCTTCAAGCGACTGCCCAACCAGGACAAGCAGTTCGCGATGATGGCCGGCATCTCGCATGCGAGCTTCCAGCAGAAGAACTACCTGATGTGCTACCACATCCTGCATTCGTTCTTCACCCAGCCGGAACCGCTCTACCGCGGCTGAGCGGCTTCCCGGATCGACATGCACCGGCCCGCTGGTGCGCGTCGATCCGGACCCGGCTGCGTCCGTCGACCGCTACGTCAGTCGACCGCCACGTCAGTCGATCTTCGCGCCCACGGCCTTCACGATCTGCGCCCACTTCACGAGTTCGGCGTTGAACAGCTTGCCGAACTCCTCCGGACTGCCGCCGACCACGTCGTTGCCGCCGTCGACCAGCAGCTTGCGCACCGCCGGGTCCTTCAGCACCTTGGCGATCTCTGCATTCATCCGTCCGACGATGTCACGCGGCGTGTTCGCCGGTGCCAGCAGGCCGAGCCAGAGCGTGGCCTCGTAGCCGGGCAACTGCTCGCCGATCGCCGGCACGTCGGGCAGGGCCGCGTTGCGTTTCGCAGTGGTGACGCCCAGCGCCCTCAGCTTGCCCGAGCGGATGAACGGCAGCACGGCGCTCATGCCGGTGAACGACATCGACACCTCGCCGCCCACCAGCGCAGCGATCGCCGGGCCGCTGCCCTTGAACGGCACGTGTTCCATGTCGGTCTTGGCCAGCGACTCGAACAGTTCGGCGAACAGGTGCTGTGAACTGCCGTTGCCGGAGGACGCATAGAAGATCTGCTTCGGACGCTTGCGCGCCACGTCGATCAGGTCCTTCACCGTCTTCGCGGGGAACGACGGATGCACCACCAGCACGTTCGGCGTGGACGCGAAATGGATCACCGCCGTGAAGTCCTTGACCGGGTCGTACGGCAGCTTGGTGTACAAGGCCGCGTTGATCACGTTCGTGTTCGAGACGACCGTGCCGCCCGCACCCGGACGATTCTCGATCACGATCTGCTGGCCGAGCGTCTCGGACAGCTTCTGCCCGATGATGCGCGCCGGGATGTCGGCCACGCCGCCCGAAGAAAACGGGACCACCCAGCGCACCGGCTTGGCGGGCCAGGCCTGCGCGAATGCCGGCGTGCAGAAGGCTGCGGCAAGGGCGACTCCGGCCGCGCCTGCAGCCAGTCGACCGGTCTTGCCAGGACCCGCCACTTGCGTCGGGCGGTCCAACTGTCCATGCTTGTCCATGCGTGTCTCCATGCTGTCGGTCGCCGTGACCGACGCCTTCGTTTGCGGAAATCGTTTCCAGGAGCGTGCCTTGAACTACCTGACGCCCTGCTGTCGAATGCTAACACCCGCCCCGCCAGGACAGCCTCCAGCGAGGCTGCGTTGAGCACGCACCGCATCGTCATCGTCGGCGGTGGCGCGGGCGGACTGGAACTGGCCACCCGGCTCGGTGACCGGCTCGGTCCGCGCGGGCTGCGCGGCGCACGCGCGGAGATCACACTGATCGACCGCTCGCCGACCCATGTGTGGAAGCCGATGCTGCACCAGGTGGCCGCCGGCAGCCTCGACCCGGAGGGTCATGCGCTCGACTACCTCGCCCAGGCGCGCTGGCACCATTTCCGGTTCCGGCGCGGGCAGATGGTCGGCCTCGACCGCAAGGCGCATGAAGTCGAACTGGCCCCGCTGCATGATGACGAAGGTGCACTCGTGGTGCCGGCGCGGCGCATCGGCTACGACACGCTGGTGATCGCGGTCGGCAGCCAGGTCAACGACTTCGGCACGCCCGGCGCGGCCCGACATGCGATCTCGCTCGACTCGGTCGCCGATGCCCAGCGCTTCCACCGGCGGTTGATCAATGCCTGCATGCGGGCGAACGACCAGCAGGAGGCGCTGCGACCCGAGCAGCTGTCGATCGCGATCATCGGAGCCGGTGCGACCGGGGTCGAACTGGCCGCCGAGCTGCACCACAGCACGCGCGAGCTGATCGCCTTCGGCATGGACCGCCTGCGCGCAGACCGCGACATCCGGATCACCCTGGTCGAGGCCGGGCCGCGGGTGCTGCCGGCCTTGCCGGAGCCCCTGTCGGAGGGGGCCGAGGCGCTGCTGCGCGACCTGCGCATCGACGTGCGTACCAGCGAGAAGGTCACGACGGTACGCGCAGATGGCATCGAGACGGCATCCGGCCTGTTCATCCCCGCCGAGATCGCGGTCTGGGCAGCCGGCATCCGGGCGCCTGCGTTCCTCTGCGACCTGGACGGACTGGAGACCAACCGCATCGACCAGCTGGTACTCGATCCGACGCTGGCAACCACCCGCGACCCGGATGTGTTCGCGCTGGGTGACTGCGCCAGCTGCCCGTGGCTCGGCCATGCACCGGCGGCCAACGGTTCGGTGGTCAACGTGCCACCGCGCGCACAGGCCGCGCACCAGCAGGCCAGCACGCTCTACCGCAACCTCGTTGCGCGCATCGAGCACCGGCCGCTGGCGGTCTTCCGCTACCGGGACTTCGGCTCCCTGGTCTCGCTCGGCGAACACAGCACCGTCGGCTCGCTGATGGGTGCGCTGGTCGGCGGCCGCCTGTTCATCGAAGGCCTGTTCGCGCGGATGATG
>JBIITW010000297.1:0-4477 GCA_044340265.1 Burkholderiales bacterium
GCCCGCGCCAGCCTTCGGCGTCCACTGGTGCGCACCGGCCGGGCTCTTCGTGAGTTCCCACTCGAAGCCGAACAGGGTTTCCAGGTAGCTGTTGTCCCACTGCGTCGGCGTCGCCGTCCATGCGCCTTCGATGCCGCTGGTGATCGCATGCACGCCCTTGCCGCTGCCGAAGCTGTTCTTCCAGCCCAGCCCCTGTTCTTCGATGCTGGCGCCCTCGGGCTCCGGGCCCACGTAAGTGGCGGGATCGGCCGCACCATGGCACTTGCCGAACGTATGGCCGCCGGCGACCAGTGCGACGGTCTCCTCGTCATCCATCGCCATGCGCGCGAAGGTGACCCGGATGTCGTGTGCCGATGCGAGCGGATCCGGCCGGCCGTTCGGGCCTTCCGGGTTCACGTAGATCAGCCCCATCTGCACCGCGGCCAGCGGATTGGCGAGGTCACGGTCGCCGCTGTAGCGCTCGTCGGCCAGCCACTTGCCCTCGGGGCCCCAGTAGATGTCCTCTTCCGGCTCCCAGATGTCGGCACGGCCGCCGGCGAAACCGAAGGTCTTCAAGCCCATCGAATCGAGGGCGACATTGCCGGCGAGGATCATCAGGTCGGCCCAGGAAAGACTGCGGCCGTACTTCTGCTTGATCGGCCAGAGCAGGCGCCGGGCCTTGTCGAGGTTGCCGTTGTCCGGCCAGCTGTTCAGCGGCGCGAAGCGCTGCGCACCCGCGCCTGCGCCGCCGCGACCGTCGGAGATTCGATAGGTGCCGGCGCTGTGCCAGGCCATACGGATGAAGAACGGACCGTAATGGCCATAGTCGGCCGGCCACCAGTCCTGCGAGTCGGTCATCAGGGCATGCAGGTCGCGCACCACCGCATCGAGGTCGAGGCTGCGGAAGGCCTGCGCATAATCGAAGCCGTCACCCATCGGGTCGGACAGCGACGAATGCTGGTGCAGCACCTTGAGGTCGAGCTGCTCGGGCCACCAGTTTGCGTTCTTCCGGGGCGCGGTGACCGGGCTTGCGGGGCTGTGGCCTGCGAACGGGCATTTCTGTTCCGACATGGTTCTCTCCTTGGTGATCTACACGGGTGATGGAGTGCAGTGTGGGAGTGGGGCGCGCAGGGGTCCAATTGCATATGGCAATCGGGGCGATAGCCGGCGCTGTCCGCATCGACCTGTCGCGAAGGTTCCCTGTAGAGTCGCGGATCGATCATGAATGGTCCGTGCGCATGACCCCTGTCCAGTGGCATTTCGACAACACCTACACCCGCCTCCCCCGCCTGTTCTATTCGAGGCAGGGCGCCGCCGCCGTCCCCGCGCCGAAGCTGGTGATCCTCAACCACGCGCTTGCCGCCGACCTCGGCCTCGACCTCGAGGGCGCCGACCACGGCGACCTCGCCCAGCTGTTCGCCGGCAACCGCCTGCCCGAAGGTACCGAGCCGTACGCCCAGGCCTATGCAGGCCATCAGTTCGGCGGCTTCTCGCTGCTCGGCGACGGCCGGGCGGTGGTGCTCGGTGAACATGTCACGCCCGACGGCCGCCGCGTCGACCTGCAGCTCAAGGGCTCCGGACCGACACGCTATTCGCGCAGCGGTGACGGTCGGGCCGCGATCGGGCCGATGCTGCGCGAGTACGTGATCAGCGAGGCGATGCACGCGCTGGGCATCCCGACCACGCGCTCGCTGGCCGTGGCCGGCACCGGCCAGGCGGTCTATCGCGAGCGGCCGCTGCCGGGTGCGGTGCTCACGCGCGTGGCTTCGAGCCACCTGCGGGTGGGCACATTCCAGTACGCGGCGGCGCAGGGCGACCCTGCACTGGTCGCCACGCTGGTCGAGTACGCACTCGATCGGCACTACCCGCAGCTGAAGGACGAAGCCAACCGCGGGCTCGCGCTGCTCAAGGCGGTGGGCGAGCGGCAGATCGCGCTGGTGGTCGAGTGGCTGCGCGTGGGCTTCATCCATGGCGTGATGAACACCGACAACATCACCATCTCCGGCGAGACCATCGACTACGGTCCGTGCGCATTCATGGATGCCTACGACCCGGCCACCGTGTTCAGTTCGATCGACCACCAGGGACGCTATGCGTTCGGCAACCAGCCGCGCATCATGCTCTGGAACCTGGCGCGTTTCGCCGAGTCGCTGCTGCCGTCGATCGATGCCGACGGCGAGAAGGCGGTCGCGCTGGCGACCGAGGCGCTGCATGCGCTGGCCGACGACTTCGAGGCGGGGTGGCTTTCGATGATGGGTCGCAAGCTCGGATTGTCCGGCAGCGAGCCGGACGATCGGGCGCTCTGCGACGACCTGCTGGCGTGGATGACGGAACAGCGGGTGGATCACACGAACACGTTCCGCGCGCTGGCGCTCGATCGGCTGCCGTCCGAGGGTGGCTTCGACGATCCGGCGTTTGTCGCCTGGCATGCGCGCTGGCGTGCCCGCCTCGGGCGCCAGGACGACGGCCTGCCGGCGGCGCAGGCGCGCATGCGCGCGGCCAATCCGGCCTACATCCCGCGCAACCACCTGGTGGAAGTGGCGCTGGCCGCTGGCAGCACCGGCGACCTGGCCCCTCTGCATCGGCTGCTCGACGTGCTTGCCGATCCGTACGCCGAACGCGACGGGCTCGAGGACTACGCGCGGCCGGCGCTGCCGGACGGGCAGGCGTATCAGACGTTCTGCGGCACCTGACGTTCTGCGGCACCTGACGCCCTGCCGGCAGGCATTCTGCCCGTGGCGGCGGCCTGCCGCCGCGGTATGATCCGCCTCCCGGCCGCCCGCCGAGGCGCCCGGTCCCCAGCGCAGGGACCGCCCGGTCCATTTGCCGTCCATCGGAGGTTTCAATGATTACCCGTGCAGACACCCTGTCGCGCCCGCAGCGCGCGATTGCCGCCGCCTCGTTCGCCGTCGCCGTCGTTGGCATCGCTCCTGTCGCGCTCGCGCCGTCCGCCTTCGCTCAGGCCTTTCCGTCCAAGCCGCTGCGCATGGTCATCCCGTTCGCACCGGGTGGTGGCAGCGACTTCATCGGCCGCATCGCCGCGCAGCAGCTGACCGAGTCGCTCGGCCACCAGGTGGTGGTCGAGAACCGCGGTGGTGCCGGCGGTTCGCTCGGTGTCGAGGTCGGCATGAAGGCCGCACCGGACGGCTACACGCTGACCCTGATCGCTGCGAGCTACCCGGTGAACCCGGCGCTGTACAAGCTGAACTTCGATCCGATCAAGGACATCCAGCCGGTGATCCAGATGTCCCAGGGTCCGTTCCTGGTGGCGGTGCATCCGACGCTGCCGGCGAAGACGGTCAAGGACCTGATCGCGCTGGCGAAGAAGAACCCGGGCGGCCTGAACTACGCCACCAGCGGACAGGGCAGCATCGTGCACCTGGCCACCGAGCACTTCAGCAGCATGGCCGGCATCAAGATGACCCACATCCCGTACAAGGGAACGGGTCCGGCGCTGACCGACACCATCGGCGGCCATACCCAGCTGATCTTCGGCAGCATTGCGTCCACGCTGCCGTTCGTGCGCTCGAACAAGCTGCGCCCGATCGCGGTGACCACCGCCAAGCGCATCGGCGCCGAGCCGAACATCCCGTCGATCGGCGAGACGGTTGCCGGCTACGACGTGACCAACTGGCACGGCATCCTCGTGCCGCGCAACACGCCGCGTCCGATCGTCGACCGCATCAACGCCGACCTGCAGAAGGCGCTGTCGAACAAGGAGATGATCACCCGCCTGAACGCAGACGGCGTCGAGCCGGCCGGTGGCACGCCGGAGGCATTCGGTGCACGGATCGCGCGCGAGATCGAACTGTGGCGCAAGATCGTCGCGCAGGCCGGCGTGAAGGCCGAGTAAGCGGCGGGTCTCCGGCCTCGCGAGAGGTCGAGCGAAAAGGGGCGCTGCGAGCGCCCCTTTTCATTTCCAGGCCAGGTTTGCGAAGTCCAGACAATCCGGGTCAGACACGCATTTTCCGTAGCGGGCGGAAATTCGTCTCTGACCCGGATTGTTTCAGGCGCGGGCGAGGGACTGCACGGCAGCGCGCTTGCGTGCGGGAGGACCGATGAACGCGAAGTCGACCTCGGGTACGCGGCCGCTGACGATGTCGGCGATCGCCTTGCCCGAGCCGCAGGCATGGGTCCAGCCGAGGGTGCCATGGCCGGTATCGAGGTACAGGTTGGGTATCCGGCTCTGGCCGATCAGTGGCACGTTCGACGGCGTGGCCGGACGCAGGCCGGTCCAGTAGCGCACCTGCGAACGGTCGCCCGCCTGCGGGAACAGTTCGAACAGGCGGTCGACGATCGCCCGGCAGCGGGTCTCGTTCAGCTCGGTGTCGTAGCCGTTGAGCTCGGCGGTGCCGGCGCAGCGCAGCCGGTCGCCCAGGCGCGAGAAGACGATCTTGTACTCGTCATCGGTCAGGCTCACGTTCGGTGCGACATGCTCGGCTCCGACCGGCAGCGTCACCGAATAGCCCTTCGCCGGATAGACCGGCACGTCGATGCC
>JBIITW010000298.1:0-4476 GCA_044340265.1 Burkholderiales bacterium
AGCTGGATCGCCGCATGGGGCGGGTTCCCGATCCTGATCGCGGTCCATAACCAGACCCCGATCAAGTCGGTGAAGGACATGATCGATGCGGCCCGCGCGAAGCCTGGTGCACTCACCTACGGCACCAGCGGCATCGGCTCGGTCGGACATCTCGCCGGCGTGCTGGTCGGCATGGAGACCCGGGCCGACATCTCGCATGTCGGCTTCAAGGGTGCTGGCGATGCACAGCGCAGCCTGCTCGGGCAGGAGATCACGATGCTGATCAACACGCTGGGCGCCCATATCGCGCAGCTCGAGCCGAAGGGTCCGTTCCGTGCGCTTGCCGTGACCTCGGCCCAGCGCGCTTCGGCAGCGCCACAGGTGCCCACCATGACCGAGCTCGGATTCCCGAACGTGACGATCACCAACTGGTTCATGCTCGCCGGCCCCGCAGGGATGCCGGCGGACATCGTCAAGCGCATGGGCGATGCCACCTATGCGGCGATGCGCGACCCCGCCATCCGTGCCGCGCATGCGCAGATCGGCCTGGAATCGCTGGGCGAGATGACCCCGCAGCAGATGTTCGCCTTCGTTTCCCAGGAGGCCGACCGCTGGGCACCGGTGGTCAAGGCCTCGGGCGCGAAGCCGCAGTGACGCCGATCGGCTGACGCGGGTGGGCGACACCATTGCAGCACCCGCAGTCGGGCCAGTCATCGTCGATACCAACGTGCTGATCGCCGGCCTGCCGACCGTCAACGGTCCCGGGACGCTCGCGCACATCCTGGACGGCATGCTCGACGGTTCGATCGGCTTCATCGTGTCCGATGCGCTGCTGTCCGAGTACCGTGCGGTGCTCGGGCGCCCGGCACTGCTGGCGCGACTGAGGCTCACGACGGCCGACGTGACGGCGCTGGTCGACGACCTCGCGCGCAAGGGCATCGCGGTGCAACCGGTGCCGGCCGCACCCTCGCCCGACCCCGGCGATCAGTTCCTGTGGGAACTGCTCGCCGCCTGCCCAGACGCGCGACTGCTCACGCGCGACGAACTGCTGCTGCGCAAGGGTCGGATGCGCCGGCGCGTGATCCGGCCGGAAGCGTTCGCCGCCGCCTGACGGTTCACGCGATGGCCATGCCCTGGCAGGTGACGCGCACCGGCGCCGAGGCGCGGATCAGGTCGGCCGCCTTCTCGGCGATCATGAACACCACCGCGTTGATGTGCGCCGACGGCATGTCCGGGATCACCGACGCATCGACCACCCGCAGTCGCTCGACGCCACGCACCCGCAGTTCGGGATCGACCACGGATACGGGGCCGTTGCCCATCGCGCAGGTGCCCGCGGGATGGTGTGCGGTGATCACCGTGCGGCGGATCCAGTCCTCGACGCCGGCACGCGTGTCGAGCGCTGGATCCGGTGCGATCTGCCGGCCACGGAACGGCGCCATCGGCGCGGAGTAGCCGACCTCGCGCGCGCACTCGTACCCTTCGTACAGTTCCGCAAGGTCTTCCGGGTCGTCGAATGCATTGAACGCGATGCTTACCTTGTCGCGCGGGTCGGCCGAACGCAGGCGCACGCGGCCCCGGCTGCGCGGATGCAGCAGCGTCGGCCGGATGCCGTAGCCATCGGTATAGCCCGGGCGCACGCCCGGGAACCACAGGTAGGGATCGAGTACCGCGCAGCGGAACATGAACTCGATGTTCGGCACGTCGATGCCGGCACGCGTGCGCACGAACGCGAACAGGTCGCTCGGCAGCATCGTCGCCGGCCCGCTGCCGAACGCCCACGCACGCAGCATGTTGACCGCCATCCGGTCGACGCGCATCTGCGCCCTGAACGGGCCGTGGTCGTTGCGTTCCCAGCGGATCATCACCGCCAGATGATCCTGCAGGTTGCTGCCCACCGGCAGGTCCGCGAGCATGCGGATGCCCTGCGACTGCAGTTCGGCGGCCGGCCCGATGCCGGAGAGCATCAGCACCTGCGGCGTGTTGAAGCTGCCGGCAGACAGGATCACCTCGCCCTCGGCGCGCGCCTGCAGCGTCGCGCCGCCCTGCAGGTATTCGATGCCCACCGCACGCGTGCCCTCGAACAGCACCCGCATCGCATGGGCATGCGTCGCCACGGTCAGGTTGGGCCGCTGCATCGCCGGGCGCAGGTAGGCGCGCGCAGCCGAGACCCGCTGGCCTTCATGGATGAAGTACTGCCCGAGCCCGAAGCCTTCGTTCGTCTCGCCGTTGTAGTCGGTGTTGGTCTCGAAGCCGTGCAGCTTTCCGGCCGCCTTCCAGCCCTCGTTCAGCGGATCGCGGAAGCGGCCGCGGCGCACCTGCACCGGCCCGCCGGCCGCACGGTAGCGGCTATCGCCACCTTCCCAGTCCTCCAGCCGGCGGAAGTACGGAAGCACCGCCTCGTACGACCAGCCGGTCGCGCCATTTCGCGCCCAGCGGTCATAGTCGCCGCGGGCGCCCCGGGTATGGGTCATCATGTTGATGCTCGACGAGCCGCCGAGCAGCTTGCCGCGCATCGCCTCGAGCGTGCGGCCGTTCAGGTTGGCCTCGGGTTCACTGGAAAGGCCCCAGTCGAACAGCTCGTGCTCGTACAGCTTGCCGACGCCGAGCGGGATGCGTACCAGCGGATGACGGTCATCGGGCCCGCCGGCCTCGAGCAGCAGCACGCGCACCGCAGGGTCTTCGCTCAGCCGGGCGGCCAGCGTGCAGCCCGCGGTGCCGGCCCCGGCGATGATGTAGTCGTAGGCGTTCACTCGAGCGCGTCTTCCGCATCCACCGTCACCCGGCGCAGCTTGCGCGCCTGGCCGGCGTCGAAATCGCTGCGCGCATGCAGCACGCAGCGGTTGTCCCAGATCAGCACGTCGCCGGGCGTCCACCGGTGCGCATGGACGAACCGTGCCTGCTCCTGGTGGTCGAACAGCCTCTCGAGCAGCGCATCGCTCTCGGCGCGCGGCATGCCGACCACGTATTCGGTCATCAGGCGGTTCACGTACAGCGCCTTGCGGCCGGTTCCCGGATGGGTACGCACCATCGGGTGCGCCCACGCGCGTGCCTTCGGCGTCGGACGGCTCTGGCTGATCGGCACCGCATAGTTGTCGGTGCCGCCCGGTTCGTAGGTGTTCATCGCCGACAGGCCCTCGATGCAGCGCTGCGTCTCGACGGGCAGCGCGTCCCATGCAGCGTACTGGTTGGCGAAGCGGGTATCCCCGCCGGAGGAAGGCACCTTGATCGCATAGAGCATCGTCGCCACGCACGGATGTTCGACATAGCAGGTGTCGGAATGGAAGAACATCTCGCCATCGGGCAGCGCGCCGATGTACTTGCCGTCCGCCTTCTCGTTGGTGACGTACATGATCGACGGGTGCACGTTGCGCAGGATGTCGAACGTGCCGAGCGTGCGGCCCAGCCGCCCGAAGCATTCGCCGAACCGGACCTGCTGTGCCTCGTCCAGCACCTGCCCCCGGAGCAGCAGCACGCAATGCTCGTGCAGCAGGCTGCGCATCAGGCGCACGGTGTCGGGTTCGACCGCTCCGGACAGGTCGAGGCCGCGCAGCTCGGCGCCGAGCGCGGGCGACAGGGCGCGCACGGCGAGGCCGGGCGGAACGCGATCGGCCAGGGAGCCTGCGATCCGGCCTGCGATGTGACCCGTGGTGTGACCCGCGATGTGACCCGTGCCGTCTTCCGGCCCCCGGGCCGGCGACTGTTCAGAAGCGACGCTCATGGTGTCCTCCGGCGCTGCATGCCGCACGGTACCGCGGCGCATGGCCGGTTGGCAATCGTTGCGAACGCAGCTGTGATCACATCCGGGCGCCCCGCCCATGGACGTGCGCGGCCAGGGAAAGGATGCACCAGCGCGATGCATCGGCGTACGCTGCGCAGGGGCGCACGCGCTGCAGACCGCAGCCGTCCCGATGGTATGCATGTTGCTCGTCATTCGTCGCGACCACACAGGAGCATCGCCATGATCCGCTGCCCGTCGTTCGTCGAAGCCGGCTCCACCGCAGCGCGCCGGCCGAGGTTGCATGCGCTGTCAGCCGCGATCCTGGTCGCGGCCGGTTGCGCGACGGCACTGCCGGCCGTCGCACAACCGGCGGGCAGCAGCTATCCGAGCCGGCCGATCCGCCTGATCGTGCCGTATGGTGCGGGCGGCGTCTCCGACATCCTCGGACGAACCGTCGCGGCAAGGATGTCCGAGCTGATCGGCCAGGCGATCGCCGTCGAGAATCGTGCCGGTGCCGCCGGCGTGATCGGCTCGGACTTCGTGGCCAACTCGGCACCCGACGGATACACGATCCTGTTCTCCAGCATCGGTGCCCATGCGATCTCGCCGCACATGCTGAAGAAGCTGCCATTCAACCCGTCGACCGCGTTCACCTCCATCGGCGGCGTCGCACTGTCGACCAGCGCGATGGCGGTCGGGGCGAACCAGCCGATGAAGACCGTGAAGGACGTGGTCGCACGCGCCAGGGGCGCCCCCGGCAAGGTCGTCTATGGCTC
>JBIITW010000299.1:0-4452 GCA_044340265.1 Burkholderiales bacterium
GGCCGAGACATAGGCCAGTTCGGAGATCTCCGGGCGCGCATCGAGCGCGGCCTGCAACTGGGCCGGGTCCGGCGCCAGGTCGACGGCGCCAGGAACAGCGGCGCCCGCGAGGTCGCGTGCCACCGCCTCGAGGAACTGCCAGTGGCCATTGGTCCAGTCGACCAGCAGGCGATGGCGGGTCGCCGCGATGCCTTCGAAGGTCGCCTCCAGCAGCGGTCGGCGGCGGCCATTGGCCAGGCAGGCCCATCCGAGTGCGAGACGGCCGTTGCGGCCCGACCAGGGAAGCCAACCGCGCCCGCCACCCCGGAACACCTGTGCTGAATCTGCCATTCCGCCTTCCCGGTTCATCGTCGTGCAGGCACGAGGAGACGGTCGCGATCGTTCCGTCCGAACGATGGTTACGGCAGTGACAGCGGCGACTTTAGGTCCGGCGGTGCGCGTCGCGGGCGTAATAGGCTGCAGACACGATGAACACGACGGCCAGCAGGGCCTGGGTCCAGCCTGCCGCCGCGCTGGTGCCACCGTCTGCATAACCGCGCATCACGCCTTCCACGAAGTAAGCCAGCACCAGCATCGGAGCCCATTGATAGGTGTAGCGGCGGCCACGCAGGATGCCGAACAGCGGCAGCAGCAGCGGCAGCGCCTTCAGTGCCAGCAAGCCGGGACCGTCCGGACCGGCAGCGATGAACAGTTCCCATGCCAGTGCCACGCCGATCAGTGCGAGCAGGCTGCCGATCGCCATCCAGTGCAGCAGCGCGATGCGACCGGCTGTCATCGGTGCAGCCGAAGTGCGACGTCTGCGAGCCGGCGGCCGAGCGCGAGGCACAACGCCTTCTCGTCGGCGCTGACCGGCTGGTCGGACTGCTGGCCCGCGACATGGCTCGCGCCGTAGGGCGTGCCGCCGGTGCGCGTCGCCGACAGTTCGGGTTCACTGTAGGGAATGCCGACCAGCAGCATGCCGTGATGGAGCAGGGGAAGCATCATGGTCAGCAGTGTCGATTCCTGGCCGCCGTGCTGCGTACTGGTCGAGGTGAACACCGCAGCCGGCTTTCCGGCCAGTGCGCCGCGCGCCCACAGGCCCCCGGTGCCGTCCAGGAAATGCTTCATCGGTGCGGCCATGTTGCCGAAGCGGGTCGGCGATCCGAGCGCCAGGCCGGCGCACTGTTCGAGGTCCGCCAGTTCGACATAGGGCGCACCGGTTTCGGGCACCGGCGGTGCTGCCGTCTCGACCACCGCCGCCACTGGCGGCACCGTGCGCAGGCGGGCGACCGCGCCCGGCACCTGGCCGACGCCGCGTGCGACCAGCTGCGCCATCTCGCGCACCGCGCCATTGCGGCTGTAGTAGAGAACGAGGATCTCGGCCATCGATTCGGGTCCTTCAGTGCACCGGGGATCGGCCGATTATAGGAACGCCAACGCAGGCTGCGCGGGAACGGCGACAATACAGGCTGCTGTCGAACCGTCGGCGCGCGCACTGGACCCCGCCGTGCCGCGCGGGGCACAGCAGGACCCAGCCACCCCAACGATCGGCGGACGACCGCCGACAGACAGCCGCCGTGTTCGCCAACCCATCCTCCGGATCCTTCGGACGCTCGCTGCGCGACAGCTGGCAAGCCGTGCAACTCGCGGCTTCGCGCTTCCGCGAAGCGCGCTGCGTCGACTCGGCATCGAACCTCGCATTCACCACGCTGATCGCGATCGTGCCCCTGCTCGCCATCGGCTTCGCCATCGTCAGTGCCTTCCCGGTGTTCGGCGAGGTCACCGAACAGGTGCGCGTGTTCGCCGGCAACACCCTGCTGCCGGAGGCGGCCGATCGCGTGGTCGGTGTCTACCTGAGCGAGTTCGCCGCCAACGCGGCGCAGGTGTCGGCCATCGGCCTGGCGGTGCTGGTGGTGACTGCGATGGTTCTGGTGCTGACCATCGAGGCTGCGTTCGACGATATCTGGCGCACCGGCAACCTGGGCCGCCGCGCGCCGCGGCTCGCGGTCTACAGCATGCTGGTGACGGTGGGGCCGCTGATGATCGGCGCCGGCCTCTGGCTCACCTCGTTGCTGGTGTCGTGGTCGATGGGCTGGTTCGTCTACGTGGACGAACTGATGCTGACCGCGCTTCGACTGGTGCCCTTCGCGCTGACCATCGTCGCGCTCGGGCTGCTCTACTACGCACTGCCCAACCAGCAGGTACGGGCGGGCGATGCGGCGATCGGCGGCCTGGTCGCCGGTATCCTGTTCGAACTCACCAAGCGCGCATTCGGGCTGTATGTCACCCATATCGGCGCCTACCACGCGATCTATGGCGCGTTCGCCACGGTGCCCATCTTCCTGATGTGGGTGTACCTGTCCTGGCTGGTGGTGCTGATGGGGGCGGTGCTGGTGGCGGTGATCCCGGCGGTGCGTGCGGACCAGGTCACGGCGGCTGCGGCAGACGTCCGCTCGATCAGCGCGAGCGCGTCGCGGCCGTCGGTTCGCCGGCCGCCTGCACGGCGGGGCCGCCGGAAGCGAGGCGGGTCGCCGCGAGGGGATCGAACTTCCAGTGGTTGATCCACGCGCGCACCACCAGGTTCGGGTAGTCGGGCTTGCCCAGGCTGCCGTTGTAGCGGCCCAGCGCGCGGAACAGGTTGCCGCGTTCGATGTCGACGTAATGGCGCAGGATCACGCAGCCGTAGCGCAGGTTGGTACGCAGGTGGAACAGGTTGTGGTCCTTCTGGCCGATCACGTCGATCCAGAACGGCATCACCTGCATGTATCCACGGGCACCGGCGACGGAAACGGCGTACTTGCGGAATGCACTCTCGACCTGGATCAGCCCGAGCACCATCTGCACGTCAAGCCCTGCGCGCGTGGACTCATAGTGAAGGGTCATCAGGAACTCGTCACGCAGCTGCTGGTCGGGCATCCGGCGCTGCAGCCGGCGGCCCATGTCCGCCAGCCAGAGCTTTGCCTCGCCGTCGGTGTCGAAGGCATGGAAGGACACGACCTGGTCGCTGATCGCGCGCGACAGCGAGGCGCGAACGGTCGCCTGCATCGGTTCGTACTGCTGGGCGCCGGCCTGGGCGTCGGCCGGCAGCAGCCCGGCCAGCGCAGGCACTGCCCCGGCTGCGCCCACTGCCACTGCCCGGCCGGAAAGGCCGGGCAGGGCACGCAGCAGGCGGCGGCGCGCGGGGTTCACCGGCCGAGCTTCCCGTGGACGAAGGCGAGCACGGCATCGAGCTGGACCATCGTCGGCTGGGTGTCGCGGCGACCCTTGTATTCGCATTCGCCCTTGGCCAGTCCGCGGTCGCCGATGACGATCCGGTGCGGCACGCCGATCAGTTCCATGTCGGCAAACATCGCGCCCGGCCGTTCGTCGCGGTCGTCGAGCAGCACGTCGATGCCGGCGGCCTTCATCGCCGCGTAAAGGGACTCGGCGGCGGTGCGCACCGCCTCGCTCTTGTGCATCCCGATCGGGGTGATCGCCACCTCGAACGGCGCGATCGACGGCGGGAACACGATGCCGCGCTCGTCGAAGCCCTGTTCGATCGCCGCACCCACGATGCGTGACACGCCGATGCCGTAGCAGCCCATCTCCATCGGCTTCGGCTGTCCGCCCTCGTCGATGAACTCGACCTTCATCGCCTCGGAATAGCGGGTGCGCAGCTGGAAGATGTGCCCGACCTCGATGCCGCGGCACAGTTCGAGCGGCCCGGCGCCGTCCGGGCTCGGGTCGCCTTCGACCACGTTGCGCAGGTCGTGCACCGAAGCCGGGTCGGGCAGGTCGCGCCCGAAGTTCGCGCCGGTGAGGTGGAAGCCCGCCTCGTTCGCCCCGCAGGCGAAGTCGGCCAGTGCCGCCACGCTGCGATCGGCATGCACCGGGATCGCGGCATCGATGCCCACCGGACCGATGTAGCCGGGCTCGCATCCCAGCGCGGTGGCGATCTCCTCGTCGCTGGCGAAGCGGAAATCGGCGAAGCCTGGCAGCTTCGCTGCCTTCACTTCGTTGAGCTTGTGGTCGCCACGCAGCAGCAGCAGCTGGAAGCGGCCGTCGGCGACGACGGCGATCGACTTGACCATCTGCGCGACCGGCAGCGCCAGCAGGCCGGCCACCGCCTCGCAGGTCTTCAGGCCGGGCGTGGACACCTTCTGCAGCGTGGCCGCGGCGGCCGCGCGCGGCGCCGCCGGCGCCAGCGCCTCGGCCAGCTCGACGTTCGCGGCATAGGCCGAGGCGGGGCAGAACGCGATGCCATCCTCGCCGGAATCGGCCAGAACATGGAACTCGTGCGAACCGGTGCCACCGATCTGGCCGGTGTCGGCCGCCACCGCGCGGAACTGCAGGCCCAGCCGATCGAAGATCCGGCTGTAGGCCTTGTACATCGTGTCGTAGGTCTGCTGCAGGCTCGCGGCATCGGCGTGGAACGAGTAGGCGTCCTTCATCAGGAACTCGCGCGCGCGCATCACGCCGAAGCGCGGCCGGATC
>JBIITW010000300.1:0-4429 GCA_044340265.1 Burkholderiales bacterium
TCTTCCGGCGCCGAGTCGATCTGCGCGTAGCTCTTCGCCTCGCCCCCGAACTTGCGCGACAGGATCGTCGTGATCGCCGCGGTCAGCGTCGTCTTGCCGTGGTCCACGTGACCGATCGTCCCGACGTTCACGTGCGGCTTCGTGCGTTCGAATTTTCCCTTGGCCATGACTCGTTCTTCCTTGCTAGGTGTACTGACCGATCACTTCTTGTTGATGATCGCCTCGGCGACGTTTCGCGGCGCTTCGGTGTAGTGCTTGAATTCCATCGTGTAGGTGGCGCGACCCTGCGAAAGCGACCGAAGCGTCGTGGAGTAGCCGAACATCTCGGCCAGCGGCACTTCCGCCTTGATGACCTTGATGCCGCCGACCATGTCTTCCATGCCCTGCACGATGCCGCGGCGGCCGGACAGGTCGCCCATCACGTTGCCCATGTAGTCTTCGGGCGTCTCGACCTCGACCGCCATCATCGGCTCGAGCAGCACCGGGCTGGCCTTGCGCATCGCGTCCTTGAACGCCATCGACGCAGCCATCCGGAACGCGTTCTCGTTCGAGTCGACGTCATGGTACGAACCGTCGAACAGCGTGACCTTCACGTCCACGACCGGGAAGCCGGCAAGCACGCCGTTGGGCAGCGTCTCGACCAGGCCCTTGTTCACCGCCGGGATGAATTCGCGCGGCACCGTGCCGCCCTTGATCGCGTCGACGAATTCGAAGCCCTTGCCGGCCTCGTTGGGCTCGAGCTTGATCCAGACATGGCCGTACTGGCCGCGACCGCCCGACTGCTTGACGAACTTGCCTTCCTGCTCGACGGACTTCTTCACGGCCTCACGGTAGGCGACCTGCGGTGCGCCCACGTTCGCCTCGACGCTGAACTCGCGCCGCATCCGGTCGACCAGGATCTCGAGGTGCAGTTCGCCCATGCCGGAGATGATCGTCTGGCCGGACTCTTCGTCGCTGCGCACGCGGAAGGACGGATCTTCCTGGGCCAGCCGGCCCAGCGCGATACCCATCTTTTCCTGGTCGGCCTTCGTCTTCGGCTCGACCGCCACGTGGATGACCGGCTCCGGGAAGATCATCTTCTCGAGGGTGATCACGTGATCCGGGTTGCACAGCGTGTCGCCGGTGGTCGCGTCCTTGAGGCCGACCGCCGCGGCGATGTCGCCCGCGCGCACTTCCTTGATCTCTTCACGCTGGTTCGCATGCATCTGCAGGATCCGGCCGATGCGTTCCTTGCGATCCTTGATCGGGTTGTAGATGGTGTCGCCGGTGTTCACGACGCCCGAGTACACCCGGAAGAAGATCAGCTGGCCGACATAGGGGTCGGTCATGATCTTGAACGCGAGCGCGGCGAACGGCGCGTCATCGGAGGCGGAGCGGACCACTTCCTTGCCACGGTCGTCCTCGCCGGTGACCGGCTTCACTTCGGTCGGTGCCGGCAGGTAGTCGAGCACCGCGTCGAGCATCGCCTGCACGCCCTTGTTCTTGAACGCGGAACCACACATCATCGGCACGATCTCGCTGGAGATCGTGCGCGTGCGGATACCCTTCTTGATGTCTTCCTCGGACAGGTCGCCGCTGTCCAGGTACTTGTTCATCAGTTCCTCGGACGACTCGGCCGCGGCTTCGAGCATCTTCTCGCGCCACTCGGCTGCCGTGTCGGCGAGGTCTTCCGGGATGTCCACCAGGTCGAACTTCATGCCCTGGGACGCTTCGTCCCAGAGGATGGCCTTCATGCGGACGAGGTCGACCACGCCCTTGAAGTTCTCTTCGGCGCCGATCGGGATCTGCACGGCGACGACGTTGGCCTGCAGGCGCGCCTTCATCTGGTCATAGACCTTGAAGAAGTTGGCGCCGGTGCGGTCCATCTTGTTGACGAACGCGAGCCGCGGAACCTTGTACTTGTTTGCCTGCCGCCAGACCGTCTCGGACTGGGGCTGCACGCCGCCGACTGCGCAGTAGACCATGCAGGCGCCGTCGAGCACGCGCATCGACCGCTCGACTTCGATCGTGAAGTCGACGTGGCCGGGGGTGTCGATGATGTTGATGCGGTGCTCGGGGCGCGCCATGTCCATCCCGCGCCAGAAGCAGGTCGTCGCCGCCGAGGTGATGGTGATGCCGCGCTCCTGCTCCTGCTCCATCCAGTCCATCGTCGCAGCGCCATCATGCACTTCGCCGATCTTGTGGTTGACGCCGGTGTAGAAAAGGATGCGTTCGGTGGTCGTCGTCTTCCCCGCATCGATATGCGCGGAAATGCCGATATTGCGGTAACGGTCGATGGGTGTTTTGCGAGGCACTTGGTAAGACCTTTGCGTTGGTTGGCGTCAATCCGGGATCGCCGGGTTACACCAGCGGAGCACCAGCAGTGAGTTGTATGAGCCTGATCAGAAGCGGTAGTGCGAGAAGGCCTTGTTGGCTTCGGCCATCCGGTGCACTTCCTCGCGCTTCTTGATCGCGCCGCCACGTCCTTCGGCCGCTTCGGCGATCTCGTTGGCCAGACGCTGGCCCATCGACTTCTCGCCGCGCTTGCGTGCGGCTTCGCGCAGCCAGCGCATGGCGAGCGCGGTGCGACGGATCGGTCGGACCTCGACCGGCACCTGGTAGTTGGCACCACCGACGCGACGGCTCTTCACCTCGACCATCGGACGGATGTTCCCGAGCGCGAGCGTGAACAGCTCCAGCGGATCCTTGCCCGACTTCTTGCCGAGCTGGTCGAGGGCACCGTAGATGATGCGCTCGGCGACCGACTTCTTGCCGCTCATCATCAGCACGTTGATGAACTTGGCGACTTCCTGGCTGCTGAACTTCGGGTCCGGCAGGATCTGGCGTTTGGGTACTTCGCGACGACGGGGCATGTCTTTTCCTCGGGCTGCAGGCTGGGCTTAGGCTGCCTTGGGTTTCTTGGCGCCGTACTTCGAACGGCTCTGCTTGCGGTCCTTGACGCCCTGGGTGTCCAGGCTGCCGCGGACGACGTGGTAACGCACGCCGGGAAGATCCTTCACGCGGCCGCCGCGAATCAGCACGACCGAGTGCTCCTGCAGGTTGTGGCCTTCACCACCGATGTATCCGATCACCTCGAAACCGTTCACCAGGCGCACCTTCGCGACCTTGCGCAACGCCGAGTTCGGCTTCTTCGGGGTCGTCGTGTAGACGCGCGTGCAGACGCCGCGCCGCTGCGGCGAATTCTGCAGGGCCGGAACCTTGCTCTTGGTCTTGACCGGTTCACGGCCGTGGCGCACCAGCTGATTGATCGTGGGCATTTATCGAGCCATCAAAAGTTGAGGAAGACGCGTATGCGCCGTCCTCGTTGGGACAATTACGGAGCGGTGAAACCTACCGATTTGCGTGTGAGCGACGTGCGTGCTGCGTGTTGCAATGCTGCTTCTCGTGGTCGACGGGTCGGACTCGGAGTGCGCAGTGGCTTGCCACGGCGCTGCCCTTGCCTTTTGATCCGTACGACACCGGCGGGATACGTTTTCGACTGCTGCGTGGGACCTGATGCCGACTTGCCGGCTTCAGGTACAGCGCCCGTCTCGAAACGTCTTGCCGGGGAGGCGATGCAACCGGGCTGACCCAGTCGTTGCGACTGGATATGGCCCTTGCTGCCCGTTCAGCCCCGGTTTGCCGGAACGAAAAAAGATCGCGAGTTTAGGATGAGGGTGCGGCCCTGTCAAGCTACCTGCTGTTCGGACTCGCTCCCTGCCTCGGTGGCCGGCTCGGCCGCCCCGGCTCCCGCCTCCGCGGTTTCCTTCACCGGCGGGTTGCGCCGGGTGTTGTGGTACGCCAGGCCGGTACCTGCAGGGATCAGCCGGCCGACGATGACGTTTTCCTTCAGGCCGCGCAGGTCGTCCTTCTTGCCCATGATCGCCGCTTCGGTCAGGACACGGGTGGTCTCCTGGAACGATGCCGCAGAGATGAACGAGTCGGTGGACAGCGATGCCTTGGTGATGCCGAGCAGCATGTATTCGAAATGAGCGGTCGTCTTGCCTTCGGCCTCGACGCGTTCGTTTTCCTCGAACACATCGGCACGCTCGACCTGCTCACCCACGATGAACTTGGTGTCGCCCGCCGCGACGATCATCACCCGGCGCAGCATCTGCCGGACGATGACCTCGATGTGCTTGTCGTTGATCTTGACGCCCTGCAGGCGGTACACGTCCTGCACCTCGTCGATGATGTAGCGCGCAAGCGCCTCGACGCCCTGCAGGCGCAGGATGTCGTGCGGATCGGCCGGACCGTCGACGATCGACTCGCCCTTGTTGACCACCTGGCCGTCGTGCACCAGCACATGCTTTTCCTTGGGGATCAGGAACTCGTGCGTGACCCCGTCCATGTCGGTGATCACCAGGCGCTGCTTGCCCTTGGTGTCCTTGCCGAACGAAACGGTGCCGGTTATCTCCGCGAGCATGCCGGCATCCTTCGGCGAACGTGC
>JBIITW010000101.1:0-16792 GCA_044340265.1 Burkholderiales bacterium
ACGTCACGCGCGATCAGGTCCTGGAAGGTCGTCGGACGGATCACCGGGTGCGAGGACAGGCGCCGGTACAGCTCGTCCAGGAAATAGTGTCCGTTGTACGGGAAGTGCTCCCACGCGTTTTCGCCATCGAGCATCACGCTGACCACCGGCGGCACCTCACCGGTCCAGCTGGCCGCGATGGCCTCGAGCTCGGCGACGAACTGCGCCGCGGCCTCGCCGCTGTGGCGCCGCGAGTAATCGAAGCCGATCAGGTCGGACAGGCGATCGTCGCGGAAGAACAGGCGCAGTTCGGGCGAGCCCGGCATGCGATAGGACGTGTAGAGGGCAGCCGCGCGGTCGGGCGCAGCCTCGCCCGCCTGACGCAGGCTGTTCATCAGTACTGCCTCGCCACTGGCTGCCCAGCGACTGCCGCGGGCGGCGAGCGCATCCACCATCGGCGGCGACAAGGCGCCCTCTGCCGGCCACGTGCCCGTCGGTGGCGCACCGAACCGTGCCTCGTGTTCGATGAAGGCGCGATCGATGTGCGCGGCCACCCGTGCCGCCCCGCCCGGATACGCGCCGGACTGCGGAAGCTCCGCTCGCGGCTGCGTCTGCCGCGCCACGGCGAAATCGAACATCAGCGGGGCCAGCGGATGGCAATCGGGCGTGGTGGACAGTTCCACCTGGCCACGCTCGGCCAGTGCCTTCCAGCGCGGCAGCACACGTTCGAGTTCGAGGCCGACCAGAGACAGCAGCGCGCGCCGCTCGGCGACACCGAAGCCCGATCCCTGGGCGAACAGCCTGCGCAGCAGCGGTTGCTCCTGGCGTAGCGTCTCGCCGGTCCAGGCCAGGTGGTACCAGGTGGCCAGGTCGGTCACGTACTCGGCGGACAGGTAGGCGGTCAGGTCGAGTCCGTCCGCGGTGCAGC
This sequence comes from Burkholderiales bacterium, assembly GCA_044340265.1. Classification (GTDB taxonomy): domain Bacteria; phylum Pseudomonadota; class Gammaproteobacteria; order Burkholderiales; family CAIKXV01; genus CAIKXV01. The sequence continues at coordinate 908 of JBIITW010000101.1, forward strand.
GCCGGTGAAGCTCCGCCAGGCGTGCGAAACCCGCAAAGGGTTCGATCATGGTGCGCGGATTGGCGCGGAAACACAGGTCGAGCACCTGCGCGCGATCGCCCGCGGAAAGCATCGCGGGATCCTCGATGGCCAGCGCTCGCAGCAGCGGATCGCGGAACTCGTTGCGCGCGAACTGCTCGATGTAGTCGTCGACCTGCCGCATCAGCACCGGCACGAAATTGACCACCGCGCGCATCGATGGATGCCGCTCGAGATGGGCAGCCATGTCGCTGTAATCCTTCAGCGCATGGAGATAGACCCACGGCAGCAGGAATTCACCGCTGGCGGCATCCCGATAGTCCGGCTGGTGCATGTGCCAGAACAGCACGAGGTCGAGGCGCTTCACCATCGGCCGGTCAACGCACGCGGCGCTGCGGCTGGCCCAGCATCTCGGCGGTGACCAGCGTCACGCCCCCTTCGGACACGTGGAATCGCCGGCGGTCTTCCTGCGGGTCATAGCCGATCTCCATGCCCTCGGGGATGCGGGCCCCCTCGTCGACGACCACGCGGCGCAACCGCGCATGCCGGCCGACGTCCACGCCCGACAACAGCACCGAATGCTCGATGGACGAGTAGGAGTGTGCATGCACGCCCGAGTACAGCAGCGACCCGCGCACCAGCGAGCCGCTGATGATGCAGCCGCCGGAAATCAGCGAGTCGACGGCCATGCCGCGCCGGTCGGTCTCGTCGAACACGAACTTCGCCGGCGGCAGCTGCTCCTGGTAGGTCCAGATCGGCCAGTGGCTGTCGTACATGTTCAGCGCCGGCGTGACGCGCGTCAGCTCGAGGTTGGCTTCCCAGAATGCGTCTATGGTCCCGACGTCCCGCCAGTACGGCGCTTCGCCCGGCTCGCGCACGCAACTGTCGGCGAACCGATGCGCGAACACGCGATAGCGCGGCACCAGGTGCGGGATGATGTCGTTGCCGAAATCGTGCGTCGATCTCGGCTCGTCGGCATCGCGGATCACCTGCTCGTAGAGGAAGGCTGCATTGAATACATACACGCCCATGCTGGCGAGGGCATGGTCCGGGTCGCCGGGGATCGGCGGTGGATCGTCCGGCTTTTCGAGGAAATCGGTGACACGGTCATGCTCGTTGACGTGCATCACGCCGAATCCGCGCGCCTCGAGGCGCGGCACTTCCACGCAGGCGACGGTGAGGTCGGCCTGGCGACTCACATGCCATGCGAGCAGCTTGCCGTAGTCCATCTTGTAGATGTGGTCCCCGGCGAGCACCACGACATGCTCGGGTGCATGTTCACGCAGGATGTCGAGGTTCTGGAAGATCGCGTCTGCGGTGCCCCGGTACCACGCCTCTTCCACCCGCTGCTGCGCCGGCAGCAGTTGCACGAACTCGTCGAACCGGCCGTCGAGGAAGCTCCAGCCGCGCTGGATGTGCTGGATCAGGCTGTGCGACTTGTACTGGGTCGCGACGCCGATGCGGCGCACGCCGGAGTTCACGCAGTTGGACAGCGCGAAGTCGATGATCTTGAACTTGCCGCCGAAGGCCAGCCCGGGCTTCGCCCGCCAGTCGGTCAGCTGCTTCAGGCGCGAGCCACGGCCACCGGCGAGGATCAGCGCAAACGCGTTCTTCGTGAGCTGGCTCACGAAACGCGGATTGGACGCGTTCTCCGCCATCGCGATCGCGGCGGCAGCGTGTTCTCGATTCTCTGGAGTGACCGGCATCTTGGAGGGTCGCGTGGCCGCGGCGTCGCCGTCTGGCGTCGCCGTCTGGCGTCGCTGTTTGACGTCGCTGTTTGACTTCGCTGTTGTATCCTAGCTCGACCCATGAGACACGACCTCCCGACGCAAGTCAACGAATTGTTGGATGGCCCGTTCGAACGACTGCTGCAGGGTCGACTGCATGATCCCTTCGGCTGGCTCGGCCTGCATCCAGAGGAGGCCGGCTGGGTGGTGCGGGTGTACGAACCGCGGGCGCGCGAAGCCTGGCTGCTTGCCCAGGCGCAGGACGGCAGCGCCGACGCGCAACCGCTGGCGCGCGTCGATCCACGCGGCCTGTTCGAATGGCACGGTGTCGATGCGCCGGCCTGGCCCTATCGACTGCGCGCCGCCTTCGACAACGGCACGCAGCGCGAGTGGCACGACCCCTACTCGTTCGCCGCGCAGATCTCCGATGACGAGCTCTACCTGTTCAACGAAGGAAAGCTGACCCAGGCGTGGCGCACGCTGGGCTGTGCGCCGGCGCCGGCAGGCGAAGTGCCGGGCTACCGCTTCTCGGTCTGGGCGCCCAATGCCGAGCGGGTGAGCATCGTCGGTGACTGGAACCAGTGGGATGGCACGGTGCACCCGATGCGCCCGCGCGGTGCGTCCGGCGTCTGGGAACTGTTCCTGCCCGATCTGCCGGCCGGTGCGCTGTACCGTTACGAGATCCGCAACCGCGACAGCGGTGCGGTGTTCACTCGCAGCGACCCCTACGGTCGCGCCTGCGAGGTGCGCCCCGGGAATGCCAGCCGGACCCCCGCGCACGGCAGCCACGCCTGGAACGATACGGCATGGATGGCACAGCGTGCGGCTGCGCCCTGGCTGGAACGGCCGATGAACATCTACGAGGTGCATGCCGGATCATGGCGACGGCACCCGGACGGCCGCTTCTATTCGTACCGCGAACTGGCCGACACGCTGCTGCCCTATGCCTGCGACCTGGGCTACACGCATATCGAATTCCTGCCACTGACCGAGCACCCGCTGGATGAATCCTGGGGGTACCAGAGCGTCGGCTACTTCGCCCCGACCAGCCGCTTCGGCAGCGCCGACGACCTGAAGTACCTGGTCGACCGCTGCCATCGCGCCGGCATCGGCGTCATCCTCGACTGGGTGCCGGGGCATTTCCCGAGCGATCCATTCGCACTGGCACGATTCGACGGCACTGCGCTGTACGAGCACGACGACCCGCGCCTCGGACTGCACCCGGACTGGGGCACCTGCGTATTCAACTTCGAACGCAACGAAGTGCGCAGCTTCCTGCTGTCCTCGGCCGCCTGGTGGCTGTCCGAGTTCCACTTCGACGCGCTGCGCGTCGACGCGGTGGCATCGATGCTCTACCTCGACTATTCACGAGAGCCGGGCGAGTGGGTACCCAACCGCTTCGGCGGCCGCGAGAACCTCGGCGCGATCGACTTCCTGCGCGAACTCAATGCGCTGGTGCATGGCGAGTTCCCGGGGGCGCTGACCATCGCCGAGGAGTCGACCTCCTGGCCGATGGTGTCGCGCCCGACCTGGCTGGGTGGCCTCGGCTTCTCGATGAAGTGGAACATGGGCTGGATGCACGACGTGCTGTCGTACATGCGGCTCGATCCGGTGCACCGGCGCTACCATCACCACCAGCTGACCTTCGGCCAGCTGTACGCATACACCGAGAACTTCCTGCTGCCGCTGTCGCACGACGAGGTCGTGCACGGCAAGCGCTCCCTGCTCGACCGGATGCCGGGTGACGACTGGCAGCGCTTCGCCGGGCTTCGACTGCTGCTCGCGCTGCAGTCGACGACGCCGGGCCGCAAGCTGTCGTTCATGGGCAACGAGTTCGGCCAGGGCCGCGAGTGGAGCTCGCAGCGTGAACTCGACTGGCAGCTGCTGTCCCTGCACTGGCACCAGGGCGTGCAGGCGCTGGTGCGCGACCTGAACCGCCTGTACCGGGATGAACCCGCGATGCACCAGCTCGACTTCGAGTCCGGCGGTTTCGAATGGATCGACTGCAACGATTCGGAGCAGTCGGTGCTGACCTTCATCCGTCGTTCGCGCAGCGGCCGCCACCTGGTGGTGGCGCTCAACTTCACGCCGGTACCCCGTCAGGCGCACCGCCTCGGCGTGCCACAGGCCGGGCGCTACCGCGAACGGCTCAACAGCGACTCGGCACTGTATGGCGGGAGCAACCTCGGCAATGGCGGCCATGTGGACGCAACGGCCGATCCGTGGTCCGGACAACCCGCTTCGCTCTGGGTGAAGCTGCCACCGCTCGCCGCACTGGTGCTGGTGCCGGAGCAACAACCAGACGCAGCCGCATACTGAGACAGGCCCATGTCAGATTCGATCCGCAGATTCCTGTTCGAAGGCGCACCGATCCGTGGCGAGATCGTGCAGCTGGACGCCACATGGCGTGCAGTCCTGGAACGACACGCCTACCCGCCGCTGCTGCAGACGCTGCTCGGCGAGATGATGGCCGCAAGCGCCCTGCTGTCGGCGACGCTGAAGTTCGACGGCGCGATGCTGATGCAGGTGCAGGGCAACGGCCCGCTGCGGCTGCTGGTGGTCGAGTGCACCAGTGCAGGCACCCTGCGGGCGACCGCGAAGTGGGACAGCCTGCCGGAAGACGCCGGCTTCGCCGAACTGCTTCGCGATGCGCGCTGCGCGATCACGCTGGTCCAGCCAGACGGCTCGCAGAGCTACCAGGGCGTGGTCGAGGTGGTCGGCGACAGCGTGGCGGATATGCTGATGCACTACATGCAGCATTCGGAACAGATCGAGACATCGCTCACCGTGTCGGCCGATGAGACGCGAGTCGCGGGATTGCTGCTGCAGCGGCTGCCCGAGGCGGCCGACGACGACGCCGACCGCTGGGACCGGGTGCGGATGCTCGCCGGCACGCTGGAACCTTCGGAACTGCTCGGCCTGGCCCCCGCCGAGATCGTGCGCCGGCTGTTCCATGAAGAGGACATCCGCCTGTTCGAACCGCAGCCGCTCTCCTTCCGCTGCTCATGCTCGAAGGGGCGGGTCGAATCGATGCTGACCATGCTCGGGCCGGAGGAAGTCGAGTCGGTACTCGCCGAGCAGGGACATGTCGAGGTCACCTGCGATTTCTGCAACCGGGTCTACCGGTTCGACCCGGTCGATGCGGCGCAGCTGTTCACCGGCGGCACGCGGGCGCAGGGCACCGCCACCCGCCACTAGCTGACGGGCCCCGCCAGCTGGCCAGCGCGCCCGACGCCCTGGCCGCACGGCTTCAGGACGCGCCCGGCGTAGCAGCCGCCGGGGCCGCCTGCGCGGACATCGCGGCCAGGTCGGCGTCCTTCTCGACCACGCGCACCCGATAGACCACGTCGGTGACCCAGAGCAGGCCATCGCCGGCCTGACCGGTGAACGCATGTTCCGCGATCATGCGCACGATCGGCTCGACCATCTCGTCGGGGCAGACCATCTCGATGCGGATCTTGCTCGAGAACTCGGTGAGCGCCTCTTTCGGGCTGCGCGGGTTCTGGCCGGACGGGAAACGGCTGCACCCCTCCACCTTGCCGAAGTTCATGCCCGGGAATCCGGGAAGCCGGCGCAGGGCATCGCGCACGCGGTCCAGCCGTGCAGGCCGCACGATTGCCTTTATTTCCTTCATCGCTCCTCCCAAGAGCCAGCCGCGCATGGGCCGGCTGCTCCACAGATCGCGTCCAGGCAGCGCTTCATGCCTCGATCGGCTTTTCGTCGAACCACTTGAACAGCGACGGCACCACCACCAGCGTGAGCAGCGTCGAGGTGATCAACCCGGAAATCACGACGACCGCGAGCGGCCGCGTCACTTCAGACCCCGGGCCGGTCGCGAACAGCATCGGGATCAGGCCGAGCATCGCCACCGATGCAGTCATCAGCACCGGCCGCAGCCTGGCCTTGCAGCCCTCGATGACCGCGTTGTGCACGTCCATGCCTTCGTTTCGAAGGTGCTTGATGTACTCGACCAGCACGACGCCATTGAGCGTGGCAATGCCCCAGAGCGTGATGAAGCCGACCGAAGCAGGCACCGACAGGAACTCGCCGGAGATGAGCAACCCGAAGATTCCGCCCAGCGAGGCGAAGGGCAGCACGAGGATGATCAACGCCGCATACCTGACCGACTTGAACAGGATGAACAGCAGGAAGAAGATCACCCCGACGGTGATCGGAACGATCACCGAGAGTCGGCCCAGCGCTCGCTCCATGTTCTCGAACTGGCCGCCCCACTCGAGGGTATAGCCCTCCGGGAGGTCGACCTTCTCGGCTATCCGCGCCTGTGCCTCGGCCACATATCCGCCAAGATCGCGCCCGGCCACGTTCGAACCGATCACGAGGCGGCGTCGGCCCGACTCGCGCGAGATCACCGGGGCGCTGTCCACCAGCTCGATCGCGGCCAGGCTCTTCAAGGGCACCATCGCGCCGTTTGGCGAGGTGAAAAGGATGTTGCCGATGGCCTCCACGCTGTTGCGGTAGGACTCCGGATAGCGCACGACGGCTGCAAACCGACGCTCACCCTCGAACACCTCGGTCGCCTGCCGTCCGGCGATCGCAGTCTCGATCACGTCATGCACATCGGATACATTGATTCCGTAACGGGCGATCGCGGAGCGGTCGATGTCGATGGTGAGGTAGGGCTGCCCACTCACCCGGTCCAGCCTGAGGTCTCGCGTGCCCTCGATCCCGTTCAACACGCGCGCGATCTCCTCGCTCTTCTGGCGCAAGACATCCAGGTCCGTGCCGAACAGCTTGATCGCCACCTGCGAGCGCACCCCGGTGACCATTTCATCCACCCGCTCCTGGATCGGCTGGCTCATGACCAGCTGCACCCCCGGCAGCACCGAGAGCACCTCTCGAATCCTGCGTTCGATGTCCGACTGCAGCTTGAACCCTTCCGGGCGTTCACTCTGCGGCAGCAGGCTCACCACCGGTCCCGACTCGTTCATGCCTGCGGGATCGGCCGGACTCTCACCACGCCCGAGCGTCGACACCACCATCTTCACGCCCGGCACTTCCGACACCAGCTTCATCGCCTCGAATTCGGTTCGCACCGATTCCTCGAGTGAAACCGAAGGCACGCGGATGATCTGCGGCGTTACCGACCCTTCCTGCATCACCGGCACGAATGCGGTGCCGAGGAACGGGAACGCGGCACCCGCGGCCAGGAGCAGTGCTACCGCGATGGCCACCACCGTCTTCTCATGGCCGACCGACCAGTGGAGCACCCGAAGGTAGCCCGGCTTGACCATGCGGATCACGAAGGTGTCGTGATCGGCTCCGCCCTTGAGCATGTACGAGGCGAGAATGGGCGTCAGCGTGAGCGACAGCACCAGCGAGATGGCCAGCGCAATGCCGATCACCTGTGCCAGCGGACCGAACATCTTGCCCTCCATGTCGGTCAGGGTGAGCAGCGGCATGAACACCACGATGATGATGCCCACGCCGAACACCACGGGAACGCCGACCTCGCTCGCCGACCGGAGCACGATCCGCAACCTGTTCTCGCCCGAATCACGTGCCTCACCGAGGCGCTTGAAGGTGTTCTCGACCACCACCACTGAACCGTCCACCATCAGCCCGATCGCGATCACCAGGCCGCCGAGCGACATGAGGTTGGCCGAAATGCCGTAGTGGTTCATCACCATGAAGGTGAACAACGGCGTCAGCAGCAATGTTGCGACCACGATCAGGCTCGAACGTATGTCGCCGAGGAACAGGACGAGGATGATCACGACGAAGACGATCGCCTCGAGCAGCACCTTGACCATCGTGAGCAGCGCTGCATCGACCAGTTCGGTCCGGTCGTAGAACGGGACGATCCTCAGCCCGCCCGGCAGCAGGTCCTGTTCATTGATCTGGTCGACCCGCTGCTTGACCCGCGTCACCACGTCGCGTGCGTTGCCGCCCCGGATCATCATCACGATGCCGGCGACGGCTTCGGTGTCGCCGTTCTTGACGGCTGCGCCGACGCGCACCTCTTCCCCGAGCGTGATCGTTGCGACGCTGCGCAGGAAGACGGGCGTGCCGCGCACCTCCTTGATCACGATGTTGCCGATGTCCTCGAGCGTACGCACCAGGCCGACCCCGCGGATGAGGTACTGCTCGGCACCGCGGGGCAGTATGCCCCCCCCGCTGTTTGCATTGTTGCGCTCGAGCGCACTGTAGATCTCGGACAGGTGGACGTTCAGGCCGCGCATGCGCTGCGGATCGGCCAGCACCTGGTACTGCCGCACGTAGCCACCGTGCGAGTTGACTTCAGCGACACCGGAGACACCCCGCAGCATCGGGCGCACGATCCAGTCCTGCACGATCCGACGCTCCGTGAGCTCTTCCTTCGTGAGCGCGCGTCGGCCATCGTCGGGCCGCTCAAGGGTGTACTGGTAGACCTGCCCGAGGCCGGTGGTCACCGGGCCGAGCACCGGCACCGTGCCGCCCGGCAGGCGGGACTGCACCTCGATCAGCCGCTCGAGCACCAGCTGGCGCGCGAAATAGACGTCTGTCGCATCGGTGAACACCAGCGTGATCAGCGACAGCCCGGCGCGGTTGAGCGAGCGCATCTCGCGCAGCCCGGGCAAGCCGGTCAGCGCGATCTCGATCGGCACGGTGACGAACCGTTCGACCTCTTCCGGCGACCGCCCCGGTGCCTCGGTCGCCACCTGGACCTGGATGTTGGTGACGTCCGGGAAGGCGTCCAGCGACAACTGCTGGACCGACCGCGCACCGAAGATGCCCAGCGCGAGGAAAACCACCAGCAACACGAGCCGCTGCTGCAGGCTCGCGCGTACGATCGCTTCGATCATTGGCGATTGCGCTCGTTGTTCAGGTGGAATGCCCCGCCGACCACGACCTTCTCCCCCTCGGTCAGGCCGCCCAGAACGGGACGCAGCCCGTTGTTGCTCTCGGGACCCAGCGTGACCGGACGCAACTTGAACACGTCCGGTTTCTCCTGCACGAACACATGGTCCCGGTTGCCGTCACGAACCGCGGCGGCGGCCGGTATCGCCAGGGCCCGACGCATCGGTTCGCGGATCGACATCGTCGCCAGCATCGCCGGCTTGAGCGAACGGTCTTCGTTGGCGAGCACCGTCCGCACGGTGATCGTGCGGGTTTCCGGGTTCACCGTGTTGCCGATGAACGTCACCTTTCCGGAAAGCCTGCGGTCGCGCAGTGCAGGTATCTCGACATCGACCGAATCACCGATGCGAACGGCATAGGCCTGCTCTTCCGGCACCTCGCTGACCACCCACACCTGCGACAGGTCGGCGACGGTGAACAGCTGGTCGGCGGGCTGCACCACCTGGCCGACCGTCACCCGGCGCTCGATGACCGTGCCGGACAGCTTCGACGTGATCGAGATCACCGGGCTGATCGCGCGCGTGCTCTCCAGTCGTTCGATCGCCAGCCCGCTCATGCCCAGCAGCAGCAGGTTGCCGCGCGCGGTGCGCAGTTCCGCCTCGGCGGAGAACTGTTCATTCTCGCGGCGCTGGAGCTCGGCCGAGCCGATCACGTCGGCGTTGACCAGGAGCCTCGCCCGCTCCACCGCACGCTGGACCAGCTCGAGGTCGAGGCCGGCCTTCAGGAAGTTGCGCTGGGCCGCGGCCAGTTCGGCGCTGTCGAGGGTCGCCAGCGTCTGCCCGGAACGCACGTTCAGGCCAAGCGAACCGGGGGCATCGGTGATGCGACCGGTGACCGAGGAACCGATGCGCGCCACCCGGTCCTCGTCGACCTGCACGCTGCCGGCGACGCGGAAATACTCCTGGATCTCGACCGGCGTGACAGGGGCGACCTGGAGCCGCTTCATGAGTTCGGCATCGACCTTGACCTGCGATGCGTCACGCGCGGGCGCGGCTGCTGGCGCAGGCTTGGCGGCTTCCTTGCCGCAACCCGCGAGCACCGTCACGCCCACCGCCAGCAGCAGCAGGGCCAGCTTCGACCGATGCGCCCGGCTTCGAACGCTCATTTGATTCCTCCCAGCACGTCGACGCCGACCAGCCGCTCGACTTCGATCAGCGCGAATCGCGCCTCGTACAATGCGTTGATGTATTCCTGGCGTACACCGCGCAGCGTGCGCTGGGCGTCCAGGAAATCGATGATGCCGCGCTCGCCGAACCGGTAGGCAGCTTCGGCCACGCGCACGGTCTGCTCGGCCTGGCGGATCAGGCCGCCTTCGAAGGCATCCACCTGCTGCCGGGCAATCGCGTAGCCGGCGAGCGCGAAATCGACTTCGCCGAGCAGCTGCTGCCGGCGCGACAGCAGCTGTGCCTCGGCGAAAGAGGCTTCCGCCTGAGCCTCGAGGATCTGCCCCTGGCGCTGGTTGAACAGCGGCAGCGGGATCGACAACCCCAGGCGCCAGCGTGTCTGGTCGGGCTCGACATCGTGGCCGGCGAGCACGCGCACCTGCGGCGTGCGCAGCCGCTGTTCAAGTTCGACACGGGCACGGGCCCGCCGCTGCTCGGCATCGAGCTGGACCAGTTCAGGGTTGTTGCGCAGCACCCGGTCGCGGATATCCCCGATCGACGGCACGGCGACCAGCGGCGGCAACGCGCCCTCGAGGCGCAGCGGCTCGCCCTGGGGCAAACCGACCAGCACCGCAAGCGAGCCACGCGCCTGCTCGACGCGCACCGCTGACGAGTCGCGGTTGCGCCGCGCGTTCAGCACCTCGGTATCGGCACGGATCAGGTCCAGCCGCGGCGCCTCGCCGAGCTGCACCCGCAGGTTCACCCGGTCGCGGATCTGCTGCAGGGCGAGCAGTTCCTCTTCGGCAATGCGCAGCTGCTCCTGCCGCTGCAGCACCTGGAAGAACAGGGTCTTCACCCGGGCATAGAGCGATCGGCGCAGGCTGCGCACCGCAGCTTCCGCACCTTCGCTGCCCAGGTCTGCCACCTGTGCCCGTACCGTGCGTACCCCGGCATAGTCGAGCGGCTGGGCGAAGGTGATGCCCAGCGCATGGCCGTCCGGACCGCCGGCGCCCCGCGGCCGCACCGGCCCCGTGATGACATCGAGATCCGGATTCGGCAGCTGGCGCGCGGTGACCGCCGCCGCGCGCGCGCCATCCTGGCGCGCGATCACCGCCTGCAGGGACGCATTGTTCCGCTCGGCCATCCCGAGCGCGTCGGGCAGGGTGATCGACGCCGCGAACGACCACTGAGGGAAAACACAGCAGGCAGTCAGGGCCAGCACCACCAACGCCGTACTTCGACGGCTCTTCCTGCTTCCGGATTTCACCGACCTGCTCCACTCGATAGACTAACGTGGCGGTCAGACTAACGTTCAGGCCCTGCAATTGCAATTCCAGGCCACCCGTCAAGCATGACAGTCGGCCCCCGGACGTACACTGGCAAGACGCAAGACGTCAGGAGCGAAAGCCTGCAGCAAGGTTGCCCGTGCATCATCTGCAGTTCGACTGCCACTGCTCGGGGAGAGCGCGTGAAAATCCTCATCGTTGAAGACGACGCTACGCTGGCCGATGGGCTGACGCGAATGTTCATGGAATCCGAACTGCGCGTCGAGCACGCCGCCACCGGCGAGGCTGCTGAAGACGCATTCCAGCGCGAGCGCTTCGACCTCATCGTGCTGGACATCGGGCTGCCCGGGATCGACGGCTTCGAAGTCCTGCGCCGCCTGCGCAAGCGGCCGGAATACGTGCCGGTGCTGGTGCTCTCGGCGCGCGACACGATCGAGGACCGGGTGCACGGGCTGGACATGGGCGCGGACGATTACCTGCCGAAGCCGTTCGCGCTGCCCGAACTCGAGGCTCGTGTACGCGCGCTGCTGCGCCGCGGCCAGGCGAACAAGAATCCGCAACTGCGCAACGGCCCGCTGCTGCTCGACACCGTGGCACGGCGGGCCACGCTCAACGGCCAGGCGATCGACCTGACCAGCCGCGAGTGGAGCGTGCTCGAGAACCTCATGCTGCGCGCAGGCCAGGTGGTGTCGAAGGAGAACCTGATGCAGGCCCTGTCGAACTGGGACAAGGAGCTCTCGATGAACGCGATCGAGGTGTACATGTCGCGGCTGCGCGCGAAGGTCGAGGCGGGCGGCGTCCGGATCCGAACGGTGCGCGGGTTCGGCTACCTGCTTGAAGAGCAGAACGAGCCCGGTTGACGACGACGCCCCCCGCGCCCGAGGCGCCATTCCCTGTCCATGCACGGAGCCTTCGCCAGCAGCTGCTGACCTGGCTGGTGGTTCCGCTGGCGCTGCTGCTGGTCTCGGGCACCCTGTTCTCCTACTGGGTGGCGCTGCGCTCGGCGACGATCACCTACGACCGCGCCCTGCTCGACCCTGCGCTGGCGCTGGCCGAGCATGTCGAGACCGAGAGCGGCAGCATCGTGCTCGACCTGCCCAAGGTCGCGCAGGACGTGCTGCGCATCGACAGCTACGACCGGATCTATTTCTCGGTGTCGCGGATGAACGGCGAGCTGCTGGCCGGCCAGCCGGAAATGCCCGCGCCGCCGCAGACCGTGCCGGAAGGGCACCGGATCTTCTACTACAGCACGGTCAATTCGGAACGGGTGCGGGTGGCTGCGCTTTACGTGCCGCAGCCGAACGGACCCGTGGTGATCCAGGTCGCCGAAACCATGGTCAAGCGCAACCGGCTCACGCGCGAGATACTGATCGGCGAGACCGTGCCCGACCTGATGGTGGCGACGATGGCGATGTTCCTGGTCTGGTTCGGCATCCTGCGCAGCCTGGCACCCCTGGAACGGCTGCGGTCGGAAATCGCCCAGCGATCGGCACGCGATCTGCGCCCGCTCGACGGAAGCTATGCACCCTCCGAAGTCCGGCCGCTGGTGGGCACGCTCAATGAACTGCTCGGGAACCTGCGCGACGCGCTGGACGCGCAGCAGCGCTTCACCGCCAATGCCGCCCACCAGCTGCGCACCCCGCTCGCCGGGCTGCAGACCCAGGTAGAACTTGCGTTGCGGCAGCCGGCACCAGAGCCGATGCTGCGCAGCCTGGACCAGTTGCGCAGCGCCACGGTACGCGCCGCCCATCTGGCCAACCAGTTGCTGGCGCTGTCGCGCGCGGAACCTGGCGGCCATCGGCCGGATTCACTGCGCATGATCGACCTCAGGTCGGTCGCACAGGACGCCGCATCCATCTGGGTGCCACGCGCGCTGCTGAAGGATCTCGACCTCGGCTTCGAGCTCGCGCCAGCACCGACGCTGGCCGACTCGCGGCTGCTGCGCGACCTGCTGGACAACCTTATCGAGAACGCGATCCGCTATACGCCCGAAGGCGGCAGCATCACGGTACGCACCGCGCTCGACGGCGGCGAGGCCGTCCTGAGCGTCGAGGACGACGGGCCGGGGATCCCGCCCGACCAGCGGCAGAAGGTGTTCCAGCGCTTCTACCGCATCCCTGGCTCACAGGGCGACGGCAGTGGCCTCGGGCTGGCGATCGTGCAGGAGATCGTCAATGCCAGCGGTGCACGCGTGAGCATCGACGCCGGCCTGGGCGGGCGCGGCACCCTGATCACGGTCCGTTTCAGGGCACTACCCCCCGCGTGATGCCGCTGGGCGTCAGCCCAGTTCGCCGGTCAGTTCGGGCACTGCCTGGAACAGATCCGCCACCAGGCCATAGTCGGCCACCTGGAAGATCGGTGCTTCGGCGTCCTTGTTGATCGCGACGATGACCTTGCTGTCCTTCATGCCGGCCAGGTGCTGTATCGCCCCCGAGATGCCCACGGCCACGTAGAGGTCGGGGGCAACCACCTTGCCGGTCTGGCCGACCTGGTAATCGTTGGGGACGAACCCGGCGTCGACCGCAGCGCGCGAGGCGCCCACCGCTGCGCCCAGCTTGTCGGCAAGGGCCTCGAGCAGCTTGAAGTTCTCGCCGTTGCCCATGCCGCGACCACCCGACACGATGATCCGCGCGGCGGTGAGTTCAGGACGTGCGCTCTTGGTGAGGTTGCGGCCGGTGACCGATGACTGGCCGGTGTCGGCGACCGCGGCCAGCGACTCGATCGGTGCACTGCCACCGCCACCGGCGGCATCGAACGCGGTCGAACGAACCGTGATGACCTTCACCGCGTCCTTCGACTGCACCGTAGCCATTGCGTTGCCGGCATAGATCGGGCGGACGAAGGTGTCGGGCGACACCACCGCCGAGATCTCGGAGATCTGAGCCACGTCGAGTCGTGCCGCAACGCGCGGCATGAAGTTCTTGCCGAAATTGGTGGCCGGGGCGAGCACATGGCTGTAGCCCCCGGCGATCGACAGCACCAGCGCGGCGATGTTTTCGGCGGTGGGTTTGGCGAACTGCGGTGCATCCGCAGCCAGCACCTTCGCCACCCCGGCGACCTTCGCCACCTCCGCCGACACTGCGGCCGTGCTGTCGGACGCAACCAGCACGGTGACGTCCGAGCCGATCTGCACGGCTGCGGTGATCGCGTTGAGCGTGCTCGGCTTCAGCGCGCCTTCATCGTGTTCTGCAATGACCAGGATACCCATTCGATGCCCCCGCTCAGATGATCTTCGCTTCGCCCTTGAGCTTGGCGACCAGTTCCTTCACGTCGGCGACTTTCGCGCCGGCCTGCCGCTTGGGCGGCTCCTCGACCTTGAGCGTGGTCAGCCGCGGCGCGGGGTCGACCCCGAGCGCATCGGGCTTGATCACCTCGAGCGGCTTCTTCTTCGCCTTCATGATGTTCGGCAGGGTGACGTAGCGCGGCTCGTTCAGGCGCAGGTCGGTGGTCATCACCGCCGGCAGCCCGATGGCGAGCGTCTCCAGGCCGCCGTCGATCTCACGGATGACCTCGGCGCGGTCGCCGGTCACCGTGAGCTTCGATGCGAAGGTGGCCTGCGGCCAGTCGAGCAGCGCGGCAAGCATCTGGCCGGTCTGGTTGGCGTCGTCATCGATGGCCTGCTTGCCGAGGATGGCCAGCTTCGGCTGCTCGCGGTCGACCACCGCCTTCAGCAGCTTGGCCACCGCCAGCGGCTGCAGTTCGACATCCGTCTCGACCAGGATCGCCCGGTCGGCGCCCATCGCCAGCGCCGTGCGCAGGGTTTCCTGGCACTGCGGCAGGCCGAGCGACACGACGACGATCTCCGAGCAGATCCCCGCCTCTTTCAGGCGGATTGCCTCTTCAACGCCGATCTCGTCGAACGGATTCATCGACATCTTGACGTTGGCGATGTCCACCCCGGTGCCGTCCGCCTTGACTCGCACCTTGACGTTGTAATCGACCACGCGCTTGACTGCGACCAGCACCTTCATCCGGGACCATCCCTCAAGAGCCATCGGTAGCCGCCGATTATAGCCGCTCGCGTCCGGGCAGGCCGGCGCGGCCGGTCAGCCCAACTGCCGACCGCTCGGGGGCAGGCCCGACCGTGCACTCAGGAACGAAGCGCGGCCAGCGCCTCCTCGATGCGGGTGACACCGACGATCTCGATGCCCTCGATCGGCTGTTTCGGCCGGTTCGCCGCCGGCACGATGGCCCGCGTGAAGCCGAGCTTGGCCGCTTCCTTGATCCGGTCCTGGCCGCGCACCACCGGGCGGATCTCGCCAGCGAGGCCCACCTCGCCGAAGGCGATCAGCTTGGCCGGCACCGCCCGTGCACGCAGCGAGGACACGATGGCCAGCAGCACCGGCAGGTCGGCCGAGGGTTCGCCGATGCGCACCCCGCCGACTGCATTGACGAACACGTCCTGGTCGTTGCAGGCAATCCCGGCGTGCCGGTGCAGGACGGCGAGCAGCATCGCCAGGCGGTTGTTCTCGAGGCCCACGGTCAGCCGGCGCGGATTGGATCCGTGCGCGTCGTCCACCAGCGCCTGCAGTTCCACCGCCAGCGGGCGAGTACCCTCCAGCGTGACCGTGACGCAGGCCCCCGGCACTTCGGCGTCATGCTGCGACAGGAACATCGCCGAAGGGTTGGACACCCCCTTCAGGCCCTTTTCGGTCATCGCGAACACGCCCAGTTCGTTCACGGCGCCGAAACGGTTCTTGAACGCCCGGATCAGCCGGAAACTGGAATGGGTCTCGCCCTCGAAATAGAGCACGGTGTCGACCATGTGCTCGAGCACCCGCGGCCCGGCCAGCGCGCCCTCCTTGGTGACATGGCCGACCATCACCAGTGCGCAGCCGGAAGCCTTGGCGAAGCGGGTGAACTGCGCCGCGCATTCGCGCACCTGCGACACCG
>JBIITW010000102.1:0-16753 GCA_044340265.1 Burkholderiales bacterium
CTTCGGATACTCGCGGTGGCCTATCGGCCCGAGCACCCAGCCGTCATAGGTGGCCAGCGTCTCGAGCGTGCCCGGCGGAATGGTGTGCCCCGCCGCGGCATGGCCAGCGCGCGAGATCGGCATCGGCTTCCAGTCGATCTGCAGGTCGACGGCAGCGGCCGCCTCGCGCATCACCTTCACGCATTCGGGGACGACTTCGCGTCCGATGTCGTCGCCTTCGAGTATCGCCAGTGTAAGCATCTGTTCCGATTCCGTCTTCAGTCCGTATTCAGTCGATCTTCACGCCCGCCTGCCGGATCACCTTCGTCCAGCGCGCGATCTCCGCGACCAGGTGCGCCTGCAACTGTTCGGGCGTGCCGCCGACGCCATCTGCGCCATCGCGCGACAGCCGTTCCTTCACTTCAGGATGCTGCAGGGCCTTAACCACTTCGGCGTTCATCCGGTCGACCACCGGGCGCGGCGTTCCGGCCGGGCCGAGCAGGTAGTACGAGGTGTAGACCTCGAATCCCGGCAGGCCGCTCTCGGCCATGGTCGGGATGTCCGGCGCGCCGCCCGAGCGCTTGAGGCTGGTCACGGCGAGGCCGCGCAGCTTGCCGGCGCGCACATGCGAAATGCCGGCCACCAGCGTGCCGGTGGCGGCGTCGACATGGCCACCGATCAGGTCGGTCATCGCCGGCTGGATGCCCTTGTAGGGCACCGGCGTCCAGCGGAAGCCGGCCACGCTGGCGAAAAGTTCGCCAGCGAGGTGGCCGCCGCTGCCCGTGCCGGCGGTGGCGTACGTGATGCGGCCGGGCTGCTTCTTCGCGAACGCGATGAACGCCTGCAGCGTCTTCGCCGGCAATGACGGATGCACCATCACCATCAGCGGCTGCACCGCGACCTGCGCGATCGGCGTGAAGTCCTTCAGTGTGTCGTAGGGCAGCCTGGCATACAGGCCCGGGTTGATCACATGGCTGCCCCAGGCCATCAGCAGCGTGTAGCCATCGGGCGTGGCGCGTGCCACCGACTCGGTGCCGACGATCGCCGCCGACCCGGCGCGGTTCTCGACGACGATCTGCTGGCCGAGCGAATCGGTCATGCGCGTGGCCAGCACCCGGGTCAGCGTGTCGGCGGACCCGCCCGGCGTGGTCGGTACGATGATGCGTACCGGCTTCGCAGGCCAGGCCTGAGACCAGGCGGGGCCGGCCTGCACCACCCAGGCCAGAACGATCGCGGCAGGAAGGACGAGCGCCCTGGGCAGGACCGGCGTCGTACGCTGGCCGCTCGCGCGGCGGATTGCGGCGCTCACTTGCCTTCGTACCCGGCGCCGCGGGCGAACCAGGCCTTGGTCGCGACGATCTGCTCGCGCTCGTCGAACGAGGCCATGTCCTCGGCCATCGTCGAGGCCTCTCCGTTCGTCTTCAGCACGGCGAACACGCGCTGCATCGCGCGGATCGCGGCACGCTGTGCGTCCGACGGGATGATCTCGATCTTGTAGCCCATTCGCTCCAGGTCGGGCGCCGATACCAGTGGCGTCTTGCCGCCGAAGAACATGTTGATCAGCAGCGGCTTGGAGAAAAGCTTGGGGATCTTCTCGATCTGCTCGAGCGTGGTCGGTGCCTCGATGAACAGCACGTCGGCACCCGCTTCGTCATAAAGCTTCATGCGCTCGACGGCTGCGTCGAATCCCTCGACCGCGATCGCATCGGTGCGCGCGATGATCACGATGTCCGGGTCGGCGTCCTTCGCGGCCTTCAGCACCGGCACGAAGTCCTTCGCCTTGACGATCGACTTGTCGTTGAGGTGCCCGCAGCGCTTCGGGAAGGTCTGGTCTTCGAGGTGCACGCCGGCGAGGCCGATGCGTGCGAACTGGCGGATCACCCGGTAGGCGTTCAGCGCGTTGCCGTAACCGGTGTCCGCGTCGCCGATGACCGGGCAGTCGACCGCATCGCAGACTTCGGCGAGGCGCTGCACGATCTGGCCCGGATCGATCAGGTTGATGTCGGGTACGCCGGTGGAGCGCGCGATGCCACCGCCGGTCGCGTACAGCGCCTCGAAGCCGGCCATCCGGCCGAGCCGGGCGGAAATGCCGTCATAGATTCCGGGGGCCACGATCATGCCCGGGCGCGCGATCATCTCGCGCAGCTTGGTCGCCTGACTCATCTGTTCATCCACTCCGACGATGCCGCCCCATGGCGGCCGAGGTCGAGAGGATGCCCGACTCCATCGAGGCCGTCGAGCGCCGGCCGGAGCGCTTCGGGCACGGGCACGGCCGCTAAAGCCGCGCGGCCTTTGGCCGATATCGGGACGGGAGCCTGCCGACACCCCGCGGCTCCGCGAATCCCATCCACGGCCCGTGCGGGCAGGGAGCGAATGATGCAACGCAAGATCGAAGCGCTGGTGCGAACCATCAGCGTGCGCCAGCGGCTGGCGATCGCCTTCGTCGGCTCGTCACTGATCATCCTCGCGGTCGGCCTGATCGGCATCGTCACGCTGCAGCGGTCCGCCGAACGGTCGGCGCACATCTACGGCATCGACGTGGTGCCGATGGACTATGTGAGCCGCATGTCCAGCGGATTCCTGCGCACACGTGCCGGCCTGGGCGAATCCCTGCTGGCGGCCGAGGCCGGCAGGGCCGACAGCGCGGCGGACCTGCTGAAGGGCGCGATGGAACACCTTGCGCAGGTCGAGATCCTGGGTGCGCAGTACGCCGGCCTGATCACCGGACCGGAAGAGCAGGCCCTGTTCGAACGCTTCAGCGGTGAACTTGGCGCATTCCGGTCTGCCGCGCTGAAGGTGGCCGAGTCGGCGGCGGCCGGCGGCCGCGCCCCTGCCGCCCGACTGCTGCTGGAGGAGGCATTGCCCGCGTCGGAACGGTTGCGCGAGTCGCTCGAGGGGCTGATGGTGCACAAGCAGCAGTCGGCCGGGATGGACAACGCGACGATCAGTCACGATGCCGAGCGCGCGACTGTGTACCTGCTGATCGTGGTCGTGGTCAGTGCGCTGCTCGCGACCGTGCTCGGATGGATCATCGCCTCGAGCATCGTGCGTCCGGTCGAGGACCTCGCGCGGGCGGCGCAGGCGCTCTCCTCCGGCCGGCTGGGCATGCGCATCCATGGCGGTGGCCGTGACGAACTCGCATCGCTCGCCCGTGCGTTCAACGGTGCACTGTCGCAGATGGGGGAGCTGGTGCAGCGGGTCACGGCCACTGCGCGGACGGTGTCGGTTGCCGCCGACGCGTCGACGGCCCATGCCGACCAGGTCGGCGGCGCATTGCGGCGCCAGGCAACCGACGCGGTGGATGCGAGCGGGAAGGTCGGCGTCATCGCGAGCACGATAGACGCCAATGCCCGCGAGGCCGAAGAGGCCGCACGAGAAGCGGGCGAGGCCAGCCGGGACGCGACCGCCAGCAGCGAAGTGGTGCTGGCCACGGTCGCCGGCATGCAGCGCATCGCCGACGTGGTCCACGAGTCCGCGCAGTCGGTGACGGCGCTCGGCGCACGCACCGAGGAGATCGGCAAGATCGTCGGCACCATCGCCGGCATCGCGGACCAGACCAGCCTGCTCGCGCTCAACGCGGCGATCGAGGCCGCGCGCGCGGGAGAGCAGGGTCGTGGTTTCGCGGTGGTCGCCGACGAGGTGCGCAGGCTGGCCGAACACACGCAGGAAGCCGCGCGCGAGATCGTGTCGACGGTCCGGGGCATACAGGCAGGCACGACGGCAGCGGTGGCGGCGATCCAACGCGGCACGGCCGACGTCGATGCGGGACGCGCGGCTGCCGAGAACGCTGCAGCCGCGATCAGCGGCATCCTCGCGCGCACGGCGCGCGTGGATGAAATCATCTCGGCCGTCGCGCGGACCAGCCTGGATGAAGCGCGTGCGGGCGAGTCGGTCGCACGGGCTGTGGCTGCGATCGGCGACGCCAGCCAGGCGTCGGTTCAGGCGATGGACGAACTCGCGGCGACGGCCGTGCGCCTGGGCTCAGCCACGCATGAGCTCGACGCGCTGGTGCGCTGCTTCGACCTGGAGCCGGTCACGGGCTGAGGCCCGTGACCGGCTCCAGGTCACTCGACCGGTCACTCGATCCGGATCTTCGCCTCGCGGATCACCTTGCCCCAGCGTGCGATGTCGTCGACGACGATCTTCTGCAGTTGCTCCGGGGTGCTGGTCTCGACCTCGAGGCCGGTATCGGACATGCGCTTGCGCATGTCCGGCTCGTTCATCACCCGGTTCAGGGTCTGGTTGAGCCAGGCGACCATCGGACGCGGCAGAGCGGCCGGGCCGAAGATGCCGTACCAGGTATCGTAGTCGTACTTCGGCACGCCCGCCTCGGCGATGGTCGGGATATCGGGGAAGGCCGGCGACCGTTTCAGGCCGGACATGCCGAGCGCCCTGAGCTTGCCCCCGCGGATATGGCCCGACGCCGCCGGCAGGGTCGCGATCATCATCTGCACCTGGCCGCCGATGGTGTCGACCAGTGCGGGGCCGGCGCCCTTGTACGGGACGTGCAGCATCTTGATGCCGGCCTGCAGCATGAACAGTTCCACCGCCAGGTGCGCCGAGGAGCCCATGCCGCCGGAACCGAAGCTGATGTTGGAACTCTTCCTGGCGAGCGCGACGAACTCGGACACGTTCTTCGCCGGCAAGGCGGTGTTGACCACCAGCACGTTCGGCGTGATGCCGATCATGCCGATCGCGGCGAAGGCCTTCGCGGTGTCGAACGGCAGCTTGGGATAGAGCGTCGCGTTGAACGTCATGCCCTGGTGGTTCATCTTCAGCGTGTAGCCGTCACCGCCGGCGCGCGCGACGATCTCGGCCGCGATGGTGCCGCCGGCACCGCCGCGGTTGTCCACCACGAGTTGCTGGCCGAGTTCGTCGCTGAGCCGCTGGCTGACGATGCGGGCCAGCAGGTCGGTTGTGCCACCCGGTGCGAACGGCACCAGGAAGCGAACCGGCTTCTGCGGATAGCCGCCGGGACCCTTGCCCTGTGCATGGGCAGGCGCCGTGGCGAGGGTGAACGTGCAGGCCGCGGCGACACCCGCGGCGATGATGATTCGTGACATTTCCATTCCTCCGGGAAGCAGGGGGTACCTTGCGGTGACCGTATGTCCGATGCGACGGGCTCTGGGACGCGCTCTGCGGCGCATTTGCAGACCCCTGAAAGGGCCGGGGATTATGCCATCGCCGCTGTCAGCAACCAACAGCTTCAGTTCCTACTGGGCGCGTATGCCGGTGTCGCGGATCAACCTGCGCCAGCGCGCCACGTCCTCGACGAAGAAGTTCTGTGCAGCCTCGGGTGTCTCGCTGCCGGACTCGATGCCGGATTCAGTCAGCCGGGTAACGACTGCAGGGTCCGCCAGCACGCGATTCACCGCCGCATTCAACCAGCCAACCATCGGTCGCGGCAGTGACGATACCGCGAACATTCCGTACCACGTCTCGTAGGTGTAGCCGCGCACACCGGCCTCGGCGAGCGTGGGCAGCTCCGGCGCGACCTTCGACCGCCGCGTGCCGCCGATGCCGTAGACGCGCAGCTTGCCCGAGCGGATGTAGGGCAGTGCACTGGGCAGCGATGCGAGCAGGAACTGCAGATGGCCGGATACCGTGTCGGTCAGCGCCGGCCCTGCGCTCTTGTAGGGCACATGCAGTCCGCTGGTGCCCGACAGGTGGAAGAACAGTTCCATGCCCATGTGGGTCGCGCTGCCGATGCCGCCGGAGCCGAAGGTCAGCTGCTTCGCCTTGAGCAGCGTCACCAGCTCGGGCAGCGTCTTTGCCGGCACGGACGGATGCGCGACCAGCACGTTGGGCGCGATGCCGATCCAGGCGAACGCATTGAACTCGCGGGTGAGGTCGCTGCCGGCCTTCTCCTGCAGCACGGACGCGATCACGATCGCCTGGTTGCTCAGCAGCAGCGTGTAGCCGTCACCGGGTGCGCGCAGGGCCATGTCGCGGGCGATCAGGCCGGAAGCGCCGCCGCGGTTGTCGATCACCACCGGCTGGCCGATCTCGTCGGCGAGCTTCGGCGCGATCAGCCGCGCCACCATGTCGGTGGTGCCGCCGGGAACGTTGGGTACCAGCAGGCGGACGGGGCGGATCGGATATCCGTCAGGACCCTTGCCGGTGGACTGCGCGAACGTGTCCGCGCTGGCCAGCACCAGGCAGGCGATCGATACGAGTGTCGCCAAGGACCGGTTGCGCGGTGCGTTGGAGCAGACCATTGCCATGCCTCCCTTGCCTGGCCACTCGGACGATGGCCTGTTCACACGATACGCCTGACTCAGCGCATGTGCTTGCTTGCCGGGCGTTCCTCACGCCATCCCGATCGGCTCCGGCAGTGGCTCGTCCCAGTCGCGGGGCCGGCTCATGAGCATGTCGGTCAGTTCGCGCTGCAGGACTTCATGTCCGTCGACGCCGAACAGGTTTTCCATCTCGTGCGGATCGTCGGCGAGATCGTAGAGTTCGCCCGCGCCCGATCCCAGCTCGAGCGTGAGCTTCGCGTGCTTCGTGCGCACGCAGCGCAGGTCGAGCGACAGCCCGGTTCGTGACGGATGCAGGCGCCATTCGTTGAGGGCAAAGTCGCGCGAGCCCTTGCCCTCGATCAGCGGTCGCAGGCTGCGCCCCTGCAGCGCGCGCCCGGCATCGACGCCGCAGTAGTCGAACAGCGTCGGTGCGGTGTCCAGCGTCGACACCGGGTCGTCGACCACCTTGCCCATCGGGATGCCCGGCCCGCGCGCGATGAAGCCCACGCGCAGCAGTCCTTCGTACATCATCGGGCCCTTGAGGATCAGTCCATGGTCGCCCAGCCAGTCGCCATGGTCGGAGGTGTAGACCACCAGCGTGTCGTCGGCGAGGCCCATGTCGTGCAGCGCGATCATCATGCGCCCGACGTTGTGGTCGATCAGCGAGATCATGCTGTAGTAGTTGGCGATCATGTGCCGCATCTGCTCGTCGGTCTGTGCAGGCACGCGCGAGCCCTTCTCGCGGTGCGCGACCATGTCCGGACGGGTGAGTTGCGGCTTGCCTTCGAGGCTGGCCTTGTGCCACCACGGCCGGCGCTCGAGGTCGCGCGCGCGATGGAACGGCAGGTCGACCTCGTCCGGATGGTGCATCCGGCTCCAGGGCTCGGGTGCGTCGAACGGATGGTGCGGATCGGGGAACGAGGCCCAGCAGACGAAGGGCGTATCCTTGTTCTCGCGCATGAACTCGATCGTGCGGTCGCCGACCCAGGTCGAGTTGTGGAAGGCGGGCGGCAGTGCCGAATGCCAGGTCTGCGCGGCACCGACATCCGGTGCGAGATGTGTTTCGTACAGCGCGTTCTTCCAGTCGCCGAGGCCGTCGCCGTGGTACCAGCGCTCGTAGGCCATGCCGCCGGGTGGCTTCTGCGGCAGGTTGCGGTTGTGGCCTTCCACCACGAGTTCCACGTGCTCGAAGCCCATGTACGGGCCGGCCCAGCCGGGCGGGTAGTCCTTCATGCTGAATTCGCATTCCGGCGTGCCGGTCGGCTGGAACGTGTGCTTGGTCGAGAAGTGCGCCTTGCCGATGAAGCCGGTGGCGTAGCCGGCCTGCGTGAAGCGGCCACCGAAGCCGGCGGCGCCGGTCGCGGGGTCGAGGTCGACGCCGTTGTCCCAGACGCGATGGTTCATCGGCAACAGGCCGGTGAGGATCGATGCGCGCGAGGGCTGGCAGACGTTGCTCGGCGTGATGCAGGTCGAGAAGCGCGTGCCCTGCCGGGCCAGCAGGTCGAGGTGCGGCGTCTTCACCTTGCGGCCCTCGAAGCCGAAGCAGTCGCCGCGCTGCTGGTCGGAGGTGATGAACAGGACGTTCAACGGGCGGCGTGCGGTGGTGTTGCCTGGCGGGGTGGCGGCCATTGCGATGCCTCTTGCGGCGGGATGTCGGTTGCTGGTCTCAGCTGCGGGTGACGAACGTTCCGGCAGGGGCAGCCCTGTGCGCTTCGGCCAGGTAGTCCATCGCGGCGGTGACGCCACCCTTCTGGTGCGGGATGCCGGCGAGTTCGAGACCCATGCCGACACCTGCCAGCGTGCCGACCAGGGTGAGGTCGTTGAAGTCCCCGAGGTGGCCGATGCGGAACACCTTGCCGGCGACCTTGCCCAGGCCGCTGCCCAGCGACATGTCGAAGTGCTCGAGCACCACCTTGCGGAAGGCGGCCTCGTCGTGCCCGTCGGGCATGCGCACGGCGGTCAGCACCGGCGAGTACTGGTCTTCGTTCAGGCACTGGATCTCCAGGCCCCAGGCGCGCACCGCGCGGCGGGTGGCTTCGGCATGCCGCTGGTGGCGTGCGAACACGTTGTCCAGTCCCTCCTCGTGCAGCATCGCGATCACTTCGCGCAGCCCGTACATCAGATTGGTCGACGGCGTGTACGGAAAGAAGCCGTTGCGGTTCGGGGCGAGCATCTCCTGCCAGCTCCAGAACGATTTCGGCAGCTTCGAGGACTTCGTCGCTTCCAGCGCCCTGGGCGACACTGCGTTGAACGACAGGCCGGGCGGCAGCATCATGCCCTTCTGCGAACCGGCCACGGTGACGTCGACGCCCCATTCGTCATGCCGATAGTCGATCGAACCCAGGCCGGAGATGGTGTCGACCATCAGCAGCGCGGGGTGGCCGGCGCGGTCGATCGCCTTGCGCACCTGGTCGATATGCGAAGTGACGCCGGTCGAGGTCTCGTTGTGCACCACGCAGACCGCCTTGATCTCGTGCTTCCGGTCCGCCGAAAGCCGCGCCTCGATCGCCGCCGGATCCGCACCCCGCCGCCAGGAATCGTCGCCCACGGCCAGGAATTCGGGCACCAGCCCGAGCCGTTCGGCCATGCCCTTCCACAGCGACGCGAACTGGCCGGTCTCGTACATCAGCACCTTGTCCCCGGCCGACAGCGTGTTCACCAGCGCTGCCTCCCAGGCCCCGGTGCCCGAGGCCGGGAACATGATCACCGGATGCTCGGTGCGGAACACGGTCTTCAGTCCCGCCAGCACCTCCAGCCCCAGCCTCTGGAACTCCGGCCCGCGATGGTCGATCGTCGGCCGGTCGATCGCGCGCAGGACCCGATCGGGAACGTTCGAAGGACCCGGGATCTGCAGGAAATGGCGGCCGGCGGGGGTGGGCATCGAAGTCTCCTCGAACGTACAGCGGAATGGGGTTGCAGACAGTATGCACGATTGTATGCAAAGTCAACCAATTGGGGTCAGACCCCAATTGCGCCTGGCGAGCCGTGCTTCTCCGAACTTTCTCGCCTGCAAGGGTTCCAGGCAGACCGGCTGCATAAATGGGGTCTGACCCCAATTGTTCTGTTTGCGGGGTAATTGCATTTTGCATGCAATCGGGCTAGGTTCTGGCTGATGGACACCGCCCCCCTCCCCGTCGAGCGCCGCCTGCTGCATGTGGCCGGCATCGATCGGCTGCGCGACATGATCATCCAGGGTGAACTGGCGCCCGGGATGAAGCTGAACGAGCGGGTGCTGGCGGAGCGGCTGGGCATCTCGCGCACGCCCCTGCGCGAGGCGATCAAGTTCCTGGCGTCGGAAGGGCTGGTGGAACTGCAGCCCAATCGCGGTGCGTTCGTCGCGCTGATCGACGCGCCACGGGTGCGCGAGGTGTTCGTGGTGCTCGGGGCGCTCGAGGCGCTGGCGGGTGAACTGGTATGCCTGCAGGCAACCGAGGCACAGGTGGCCGAGGTCCGCGCGCTGCATTACGAGATGGTGCTGCACCAGGTGCGCGGTGACCTCGCTGCCTACTTCCGCTGCAACCAGGACATCCATGCGCGACTGGTCGAGTTCACCGGCAACGCCACGCTGGTGCAGTCGTGGCGCGCGCTCAACACGAAGGTGCAGCGGGTGCGCTACATGGCGAACCTTTCCGGCGAACGCTGGCAGCAGGCCGTGCGTGAACACGAAACGATGCTCGAGGCGCTGGGCGCGCGCGACGGCGCACGCCTGGGATCGATCCTGCGCGACCATCTCGCGCACAAGCTGGTCATGGTGCTCGATGCGCTCGACGCCCAGCAGGTCAAACCGGAGGCTGGCTGAATGGATACCGATGCAATCGAACCGCTGACGATCGAAGTCGTCTCGGACGTTGTCTGCCCGTGGTGCTTCATCGGCAAGCGCCGGCTGGAAGCAGCGCTCGAGCTCTATGCGCAGGCGAGGCCCGATGCCCCGG
Source organism: Burkholderiales bacterium (assembly GCA_044340265.1). GTDB lineage: Bacteria > Pseudomonadota > Gammaproteobacteria > Burkholderiales > CAIKXV01 > CAIKXV01. Next base: position 10,151 of record JBIITW010000102.1, read on the forward strand.
CGCCGAAGGTGAGCTTCCACCCGTTCCAGCTCAACCCCGACCTCCCGCCGGAAGGCATGCTTCGTGCGGACTATGTCGCGCGCAAATGGGGCGGTCGCTCCAGCGCGGAGGTCTACGCCCGCGTATCCGGCGTGGGCAAGGAGGTCGGCATCGACTTCGAGTTCGATCGTATCGTGCGTCAGCCGAACACCCGGGCGGCACATGCGCTGATCTCGCTGGCGGCCAGCCAAGGCGTCCAGCCGGCAGTGAAGGAAGCGATGATGCAGGCCTACTTCATCGACGGCCGCGACCTCACCGACATCGATACCCTGGTCGAGATCGCCGAGCGCGCGGGCGTCGATCCGAAGCGGGCACGCGAACACCTCGCCGACCCGGACGCGCTGCGCGCCATCGACGGCGCCGACCTCGAGGCCCGGCGCATCGGCGTCGAAGGCGTGCCCTTCTTCATATTCAACCGCAGGTTTGCGGTGTCCGGCGCGCAGGAGGCACCGACCCTGCTCGACGCGATGATCGCCAGCGAAGCGCCGGCTGAAGAGCCGCCCGCTCAACCCGACTGAGCAACCCGACTGAATCAGCAGACGAAACGACGAACATGAACGCCCCCGCCAAGCCCCAGGAATTCACCGTCCACTTCCATCCCCGCCGCGGTGACGGTGCGCTCGCCGACCTGCTCCGGCGCGAGATCGAAGGCGACGTGCTGTTCGACCGTTTCTCGCGCGGGCGCTACTCGACCGATGCATCGATCTACCAGGTCGATCCGGTGGGCGTGGTCATTCCGAAGAACGAACGCGATGCCGAGACGGCGCTGCGCATCGCGCTCGACCAGGGCATACCGGTGATGCCGCGCGGCGGTGGTACCTCGCAGTGCGGCCAGACCGTCGGCGCCGCGCTGGTGATCGACCTGTCGCGCCATGTCAACCAGGTGCTCGAGTTCGACAAGGAAGGGCGAACGGTGTGGGTGCAGCCCGGCATCGTGCTCGACCATCTGAATGCCTGGCTGAAGCCGCACGGGCTCTGGTATCCGGTGGACGTATCCACCAGCGCGCAGGCGACCATCGGTGGCATGACCGGCAACAACAGCTGTGGCTCGCGCTCGATACACTACGGAAACATGGTCGACAACGTGCTCGCGGTCGAGGCGATCACCGCGGCCGGCGATGCGTTCATGTTCGATGAATCCGCGCCGTCCCATCCGATGTACCGTGACCTCGTCGACCGTGTGCAGTCGATCGTCAAGCGCGAGCTGGAAGAGATCGAGTTCCGCTATCCGGACGTGATCCGCAACGTCGCCGGCTACAACCTGAACCGCCTGGTGCAGCCCGGTTTCAACATGGCGCACCTGCTGGTCGGGTCCGAGGGCACGCTCGCCTATTCGCGCCGGATCAAGCTCAAGCTGTCGCCACTGCCGGTACACAAGGCGCTGGGCGTCTGCCACTTCCCGACCTTCCGCCAGGCGATGGACGCCGCGCAGTACATCGTGAAGCTCGGCCCGGTCGCAGTCGAGGCAGTCGACCGCACGATGATCGGGCTCGCCCGTTCGAACCCGGCCTTCCTGCCGATCGTCGACCGCTGCGTGAAGGGCGACCCGGACGCGATCCTGCTGGTCGAGTTCGCCGGTGACGGGTCACCCGAGAACCAGGCCGAGAACCTGAGGCGGCTCAGGCAACTGTCCGAGCTGATGGCCGACCAGCTGGGACTGCCGGGCGGCGTTGTCGAGATCACCGACCCGAAGCTGCAGAAGGAACTGTGGGACGTGCGCAAGGCCGGCCTGAACATCATGATGTCGATGAAGGGCGACGGCAAGCCGGTGTCGTTCATCGAAGACTGCGCGGTGCCGCTGCAGCACCTGGCCGACTACACCTCGCGCCTGACCGAAGTGTTCCATCGCAACGGCACCACTGGTACCTGGTATGCGCATGCCTCGGTCGGCTGCCTGCATGTACGGCCTATCCTCGACATGCGGCGCGAGGGTGCGACCCAGATGCGCGCGATCGCCGAGGAGGCGATGGCCCTGGTGCGCGAGTACAAGGGCGCGTATTCGGGTGAGCATGGAGACGGACTGGTGCGCTCCGAGTGGATCGAGCCTTTCTACGGCTCGAAGCTCACCCGTGCCTTCGAGGAGGTGAAGGACCTGTTCGATCCGCGCGGCCTGCTCAACCCCGGCAAGATCGTGCGTCCGCCGAAGCAGGACGACCGCACGCTCTACCGCTTCAAGCCCGGCTATGCGTCAGAGCCGATCGAGACCGCGCTCGACTGGAGCGATGCCACCGAGGATCCGACGGCGCCCGGTGCACGCAGCAGCGGCTTCTCGAAGGCGATCGAGGGCTGCAACAACAACGGCCACTGCCGCAAGTTCGACGCCGGCACCATGTGCCCGTCGTATCGCGCGACGGGAGACGAGCAGCACCTGACCCGCGGCCGCGCGAACACCCTGCGCCTGGCGCTCTCGGGCCAGCTCGGACCGGACGCGTTCACTTCCGAAGAGATGTATCGCACGATGGAGCTGTGCGTGTCGTGCAAGGGCTGCAAGCGCGAATGCCCGACCGGCGTAGACATGGCGAAGATGAAGGTCGAGTTCCTCGGCCACTACAAGAAGAAGCACGGCCTGACCCTGCGCGACAGGCTGGTCGCGTTCCTGCCGCGCTATGCGCCGCTGGCTTCGCGATTCTCCGGATTGATGAACCTGCGCAACGCGCTGCCGGGCATGGCGGCGCTGTCGGAGAAGTTCACCGGCCTGAGTGCGAAGCGTACGCTCCCCACCTGGCACGCGCGGCCGTTCCGCGACGCGGAAGCGGCCGCCACCGGTGCCGGCTCCACCCGTGCAACGGATGCCGGCCGCGAGGTCGTGCTGCTGGTCGACACCTTCAACCGGTGGTTCGAGCCGGAGAACGCGCGCGCGGCAGTCGCAGTGCTGCAGGCTGCCGGCTACACCGTGCACACGCCGAAGGCCGCCGACAGCGACCGGCCGCTGTGCTGCGGACGCACCTTCCTCTCCGCAGGCCTGGTGGACGAGGCCAAGGCCGAGGCACGACGCGCCCTCGATGCGCTCAGGCCGTACGTGGAACGCGGCATCCCGGTGGTCGGCCTCGAACCGTCGTGCCTGCTCGGCCTGCGCGACGAGTGGCAGTCGATGCTGCCGAAGCCCGACGCCGCGCCGGTGGCTGCGTCGGCCTTCCTGTTCGAGGAGTTCCTCGCGAACGAGCTGGCAGCGGGCCACCTGCACCTGCCGCTGCAGGCGATCGAGCAGACGAAGGCGGTGCTGCATGGCCATTGCCACCAGAAGGCCTTCGATGCGATGCCCGCGGTCGAGCAGGTGCTGCGGCTGGTGCCCGGCCTGTCGGTGGAGACGATCGAAGCCACCTGCTGCGGCATGGCCGGCAGCTTCGGCTACGAGGCAGAGCATTTCGAGACGTCGATGAAGATCGGTGAACTGTCGGTGCTGCCGAAGATGCGCGCGGCCGAGCAGGATGCACTGCTGGTCGCCGACGGTACCAGTTGCCGGCACCAGATCCGCGACGGTGCGCAGCGCAACGCGGTGCATGTGGCCAGGGTGCTCGAGCGCGCCTTGCAGCGTCAGCCTGCAGCGGCTTCCTGATCCTGACCCGGTGGACCCCACGGCATCTGCGCAGGCATCGGCGAGGCCGCGCCCCGGACTCGTGCAGCTTTGCCTGATCGGGCTGGTGCCGGTCGTCCTCCTCGCCGGAGGCATCTTCCTGCTGCTGCATGCCGGCCCGCGCCTGATCGAGAGTCTCGCGGCACGGTCCTGGCCACAGGCAGACGGGCGCGTCATCGGTGCCGACCTGGTCGAGGCTGGCGTGGATGGTTCAGGCTCGGGGCGCAAGGGCTGGTATGACGTACGCATCCGCTATTCGTTCGAGGCCGGCGGCCGCACCTGGCAGGGCGAGCGTGACGGCATCTGGCGCGACCTGCGGCAACTTCTGCCGGCGCGCGAGCGGCTGGCTGCGTTTCCGGAAGGGGCTGCAGTGCGCGTCTGGTACCACCCCGCCGACCCTCGGCGCTCGCTGCTCGACCCGATGGTCGGCGGCGGTACCTGGACGATGGTCGTCGCCAGCGTGCCATTGATGACCCTTGGCCTGGTGATGTCGGTCGGGTTCGTGCGCGGCGTACGGCGTGGCTGAACCGATCAGCCATCGCCAGGTGTGGGCGCTGGCGGGTCCGATCGTCCTCGCCAACATCTCGGTACCGCTGCTCGGCGCGGTCGACACCGCGGTGGTCGGGCACATCGGAGAGGTGCACTACATCGGCGCGGTCGCGATCGGCGCGATGCTGTTCAACTTCATCTACCACCTGTTCAACTGCCTGCGCATGGGCACCACCGGGCCGACCGCACAGGCCCGCGGCGCCGGCGACCATTCCGAGGTGCGGATGATGCTGGCCCGCGCGCTGCTGCTCGCAGCGGTCGCCGGTGGCGTGATGGTCGCGCTGCAGTTGCCGATCCTCGCACTGGCCTTCTGGGCGATCGACGCAAGCCCGCAGGTCGAGCATTACGCGCGCGAGTATTTCCTGGTCCGCGTCTGGGCGTTGCCGGCGGTACTCGGCACCTACGCGATCATCGGCTGGATGTACGGCCTGCGCAATGTGCGCACGCCACTGGTGATCCTTCTGTTCACCAACGGCATGAACATCGCGCTCGACCTGTTGTTCGTGTTCGGTTTCGGCATGGGCGTGGCCGGGGTCGCGGCGGCCTCGCTGATCGCCGAGTATGCCGGGCTCGCGCTGGGGCTTTTCTTCGTCGTCCGCATGCTCCGTACGCTGCCTGCGGGTGGTGCTGCCAGCCCGCTGTTCGATGGCGCGCGCCTGCGGCGGATGATCGCGATCAACGGCGATATCGTGCTGCGCACGCTGTGCGTGGTGTCCGTGGGCGCGATCTTCATGGCGAAGAGCGCGGAGCTGGGCGACCTGCCGCTGGCAGCGAACCAGGTGCTGTACCTGTTCCTGGTGTTCACCTCGTTCGGCCTCGACGGCTTCGCCCATGCCGCCGAGACCATCCTCGGCGAGGCGGTGGGCCGCAAGGACGAAGCCGGGTTCCGGCAGGGCCGGCGCATGGTGTTCCTGTGGGCCGGCGTGGTCGGCCTGCTGAACATGCTGCTCTATGCCGCGTTCGGCACGGTGTTCATCTCGCTGCTCACCAGCATCCCGGAGGTGCGTGCGGCAGCGGCGGACTATCTCTGGTGGCCGGTGCTGATCCCGCTGGTATCGGTCTGGGCCTTCATGTACGACGGCGTGTATCTCGCCGCCACGCGCACACGGATCATGCGCAACACGGTGATCGTTGCGTTCATCGGCTTCCTGGTGGTGGTGCAGGTCACGGTGCCGATGTTCGGCAATGCAGGTTTGTGGGCTGCGGTCGCGACCTTCCTCGGGGTACGCGGCTTGCTGCTGCACGCGTACATGCCGCGGGTGACCGGCGCGATCGCAGGCCCGGTGCAGCCGGGATTGCCCGCGCGCCGGTGATCGCGCGACGACGCGGCTACTGGATCTGCGTGGCGAACGCTCGCCCGCGGATCCAGTTCTTCACCGCTTCGACCGTCTCCGCTTCCCTGCCGAAAAAGCCGTGCTCGGAAAGCGGATCGCACGGGCCGGATTCGGCAGGCCTGCCGCCGCTGACCGAGACCAGCGGATAGGACGCGCCCAGGCGCTTCGCGGGGAAATAGGGCGTTACCTGGCAGGCGTCATCGACGTGGTGCACGAACAGCAATGGCGCCTTGATCGTCGTGTAATCGAAGCCGGCCAGGCCCGCGCCCGCCCGGCTCGCGTTGAACAACGTCGCCGTGAGCACCACCCGGTCCGCCTGCCCCGGCAGATGGCGGGCGACCGACGCTGCCGATACCGTGCCGCGGCTGGTGCCGACCAGGGTCAGCGGCGCGCCGGGAAAGCGCCGCTTCAGGTCGGCGATGACCTTGCCGATGTCCTGCGCGTGCATGCTTCCGGTCCTGAACGCATCGTCGAGGCCGGATTGCGCCCGGTCGCTCGGCGCATCGACCACGACGGAGGCGAAGCCTGCCTCGGCCCAGAGGTATCGGGTACGTACCAGGAAATTGCCGCGCTCGGCGAATGCCGGCCGCAGGCTGGCGGGGCGCAGCCGCACGTTGCCCGCGCCGCCCGAGAACAGCACGACCACCTGCTCGACGGGCACCGCCGGATCGGCCACCAGCAGGTAGGTCAGGGTGACGCCATCACGCGCGGGCAGCGTGACCAGATCGGCCCCCGGTTGCGCGAGCGCCGCTGCGGGAACGACCAGGCAAGCGACCAGCCTGCCGGCGCGCCCGACGAAACGCATCAACCGGTGCAGCATGCCAATCCTCCCGTCGCCCAGGCCGGGCGTGTCCTCGGCCGGGATGATCACATGCCGCGCGCCGGCGCGCGAGACGCGAAGCGGCAGGCCATGGCATCCTGCGCCACCTCGCGCCGCGCGCGAAAACCGACACGGATCATGAACGACAAGCTCCTGATGTTGCGCACGATCGGAAACCGGCTGGCGATTGCGCTCGCAGTGATGGTGGGGGTGATGATCCCGGGCGCCTTCTATGCCCACCTGCATCCGGACGCATTCGTCGGCGTCACACCGCTGGCTGCACTGAT
>JBIITW010000302.1:0-4393 GCA_044340265.1 Burkholderiales bacterium
GCCGGCGTACAGCGTCGGCGAATAGTACTTTCAAACGCCCCCGCCGCCCCCACGCACGGCTGCCGCGAGCCCGCCCACCTCGCGCCGATGCGCCGCACGGGCAAGCATCGACGCCCGATCCGCCGCCCAGCGTGGCCGCACCGCGCTCGACGACCCTCGCGACATCCGTGATCAACCGCCCCGCGCGCCTCGAGCGCGACACGTCCCATCCGGCGCCCGCAACACCTGCGCCGGAACTGCGCTGCGGCCTCCGATTGCCTCGCCGCGCCTGACCTGTACATCACGCTGCTGACTGACCCGGCGGCGCGCGCGCCGCGTGCAGCACCGGATTGTCTTGCGGGCTGTCCGATACCTGATCCAGACGCGCCAGGATGCGCGCGATCACCGCCGGGTCCTCGATGCTCGCCACCCTCTTCAGCCGTGCGCCGCACCGCGCACAGCTTTCGATCTGGATGCCGAACACCCGCTTCAGACGCTGCGCCCAGCACATCGCCACAGGGCGCGGCAACCCGCGCGACTGCGCGCTGTGCGTTGTGCCCTCGGTGATGCCGGGCCGCTGCGCGCCCTGCTGCGCGCCCTGCACCGTGCCGTCCGCGCCGTCCGTACGCGTGCTTCCCTTCCCCCGCCCCGCTGGCGTCACCCGCGCGCGCAGGCCGCTGTGCGGGGCGAGCACGCCGTGATATCGCGTCAGATGCCGCCGCGGCGGCGGCACCAGCGCCGCCAGCCGCGCGATGAAGTCCAGCGGCTCGAGCACCACGTGCGTGGTCCCGTCGCGCCACGGCGTCTTGAACCCGTAGCACACCTGCCCCGATGCGCTCACCGACAGCCGTTCTTCGGCCAGCGGCCCCCGGCTCACGTACCGGCACAGCCGCTCGAGCTTCCCCCGCTGCCCGCGCTTGATCGACGCGCCCGCGTGCAGCGAGAACCCGCCCGCCTGAGCCGCACCGCTGCGCGCTTCCCCCTCGCACTGCGCCGCCACCGTCTGCAGCGTGAACACCTTCTGCCCCGCGCGCGGGCCCACCGCGATGCGCCAGGTGATGCAGTGGCCGAGCAGCTCATCCAGTGCGCCGGCGGGCTCCAGTTCCCCGCTCAACCACGCCGACTCTGCGTCGCGCTCGATCAGTCCACGCTTCTCCAGCAGCCGGCCAATGCCCTCGGCCAGCCGCTGCACCAGCGCCTGCAGCGCGCCCGCGCTCGGCGATCTCGCCGCGCGGAACACCAGCTCTCCCGCAGCGTCGGTCACGTACACGCCATCGACGAAGATCATGTGGAAGTGCACGTTCAGATTCAACGCCGAGCCGAAGCGCTGGATCAGCGTGACCGCACCCGTGTGCCCGGCTGCGCACCGGACTCTCGCACTGGCCCGCAGATGACCGCTGATCGTGCGGTACACCACACCGAGCACTTCGGAGAGCACCGCAGGACGGGTGGCGAGCAGAAACCGCAGCGCCATCGGCAGTGACAGTACCCACTGGCGAAGCGGCTGCTCGGGCAGTACCGCATCGGCCAGCAGCGCCGCCGTCTCGGCCATGCGCCGTGCACCGCAGGAAGGCAGAAGCCGCGCTTCCTGCAGCTGAACGCCACCAGCTTCTCGGCCCGGCACTGCTCGCAGCGCAGCCGCAGGAACCCCTCCTCCAGCCGGCCGCACTTCAGGTAAGCGTCGAACTCTTGCGCGACGAAATCCGGCAGTGGCCGACCGGCCCGCGCACGCGATCGCTGCAACTGCGGCCAGTAGCGCTCGACCAGCTACCCCCACGATCAGGAATTCACCGAAGCGCGCAGACGCAGGGGTCGGCTGGGTCCAGTAGGTCCAGCCGAACGCGTAGGTGAGCAGCACGGCCGACACCGCGACGAGCAGGACCACGTCTACCAGTGCCGCGGCGGCACGCAGCCAGAAGCCGGCGTAGTCGAAGGGTTGGGCAGTCGCTCGAATGGCTGCGGAGATCCAGGCAGGGACCGTCGGAGAATACGCCATCGTCCGCCCGGCCCGGGCGCTGGCCGACAGCCGAGCGGATGCGCGAAGCGTCCGGCGAGGGCACGGCCGTTCTGCGCCCCTTCGAGCTTGCTATAGACTTGATCCGCATGGCGTGTCGCTAAAGGAAAGGGGAATCTTGAAAGGCACCGTCAGGGTCACGATCGATCCGTCCGACGGCTGGTTTGCGGCGCATCGCGAACGGCGACGGCGCGCAACCGGGCTGGCTACCCTCGCCATGCTGGCGGGTGCCGTCGTCTCGCTCGCGAAGCCGGCGCTCGCGCAGGCCGTACGCGGTACCGCACGTCCGGAACCGGCCGGTACGCAGCCCCACGAGTGGGTCACGCGCGCGGTGCAGGCGCCGCGGGTCTCGTTCCGCACCTTCCACAGCGCGGCTGCCGGCACGACCGTCAGCTACCACCTCTACACCCCCGCCGCGTACGAACGCGAGCCGGGCGGCCGCTTCCCCGTGGTGTACTGGCTGCACGGTTCCGGCGGCGGGCTGCCGGGGATCGCCGCACTTGCCAGGCACTTCGACGAGGCGATCGAAGCGGGCCGGGTACCGCCCTGTCTCGTGGTCCTGGTCAACGGGCTGCCGATGGGCATGTACGTTGACTGGTCCGACGGGACGGCTCCGCTCGAGACGATCATCGTGAAGGAACTCGTCCCGCACGTCGATGCAACCTTGAGTACCGTCGCCTCGCGCGAGGGGCGCCTGCTCGACGGCTTCAGCATGGGCGGCTACGGCGCCGCGCGCTTTGGGTTCAGGTATCCCGAGTTGTTCCGAGCGGTGTCCATCATGGGTGCCGGACCGATGCAGGCGTCGCTGACCACGACGCCGCGAGCGTCCCGCCTGCAGGCCGAAGACCTTCTCGCACGCGTGTACGGAGGCTCGCAGGCGGCCTTCCTGCAGGCGAGTCCGCGCACGCTGGCCACGGCGCGTGCGGAGACGATCTCGAAGGGCTCCCTCGTCCGTGTCGTGATCGGCGACCGGGACGAAACATACGCGAACAACGTTGCGTTCCACGAGCACCTGGTGTCGCTCGGCATCCCGCACGAGTGGCGCGTGCTGCGCGGGATCGGACACGACCCGATGGCCGTGCTGCGGGCGCTCGGCGACGCGCACTGGGCATTCTATCGCAGGGCGTTCGGGGCGCTGTCGCGATGAACCGATCGACCTGCCCGGACTTCAATCCGCGCCTGGTCCGCTGTCGCGGGGAATCGTTCGCTCAGGGCACACGGGTGGGCACGGTGGCGCCCATGCATGCGACTACGATCGATGGGCCGGGCTCATCGGCGAGGATGCCTTGCGCCGGCGGAAAAGCGCGAGCATCCCGGCACCGGCGGTCATGAGTACCAATGAGGAGGGTACGGGAACGACCGCTGTATCGGCATACGCCTCGATCTCCCGCAGGTGAAGGTACCTGGCCGCGCCGCTTGAGATGGCCGCTACGCGCACGCGATCGACCTCGATCGGCGTGGCGAACGGCGCGACGAAGCTGTTCCAGTTGCTGCCAAGGTTCAAGGTGGTGCCGGAGACCAGCGCGTCGCCACGGAATAGCTGCAACTGGAGCGGACTGGCGCGGTCCTGGCAACAATCGATCCGGTTGAAAAGCACTACCCGCTCGATCGCATAGACCCAGTTGAACGAAACCTGGACCCAGGGCTGAAGCTCCAGATCGGTGTGCTGCAGGTTGCCCGTCAACTGGCCGTCGTTCACCCACTGGGCACCCCAGGTGCCTCCATTGCCATCGAGAGTCGAACTCTGACTCGCAACCCCGCCATTGGCGGAAGCAGCGACGTTGATCACTGCGGCATCCGCCGGCGACGCTGCGAGCAGGAGCGTCAGTGCAACGCTGGCCAACCGGAATTCCATGTCCCCTCCAGGTGACTCGTTAAGGCGAAACCTTACCACCAGGGATTAGCGTCTTCAAACGCGCCCGCTCCGCCAGGGCCACCGCCTTGCGACCGCAAGCCTCGCACCGATGCGCCCCATGGGAAACCATCGGCTCCGACGGTCCGGGCGAGCGTTGGCTCCCGATCACTGCTGCGCCGGGCACGCTTCGCCTGCAAGCGCTGTTTCTCGACCGCGCGATCGGTCCGGCGTACGATCCTCATTCGTCACGCGGAGCACGCAGATGGGCGCGGAAGGGCGGACATCCTGCGTGGGACGGAATTCGTCCAGTCATCGGTGCGCTTCGATCTGCAGGTGAAGGTCTCGCTCCACGCGGGCTAGATGCTGCACGAGGCGTGGGTCATCGACGTCTCCGAACCCTTCAACGTGTCAAGCCGCTGAGCCATCCTCGAAGGGCACCGATCACCTTGCATCAGAACACCTTCGACTACATCATCAGACCGAAGCCGATCCGGGCCTGAACGGGCGCTCGCTGCGCTATCCGCGCGGCAAGACGCTGGGCGGCT
>JBIITW010000303.1:0-4389 GCA_044340265.1 Burkholderiales bacterium
TCGCCGGCGCCGGAAGGTGGGGGTGCCGGATCGCCGGGCGGCGGCAGCGCGGCCTGACGATGCCGGGCGGGCGGCAGGCGGGCGGTGAGTTCTCCCTGATCGCCCGGCATTTCACCTGGCCCACGCCCTCTGCCGACCTGGGTGTGGGCGACGATGCCGCGCTGTTGCGGCTGGCGCCCGACATGCAGCTCGCGGTGTCGACCGACCTGCTGGTCGCCGGCACGCATTTTCTCGCCGACACCGATCCCGGCCGACTCGGCCACAAGTCGCTGGCCGTGAACCTGTCGGACATGGCGGCGATGGGGGCGAAGCCGCGTTTCGCGACGCTGGCGCTGGCGCTGCCATCGGTCGACGAGGCCTGGCTCGCCGGCTTCTCCGCGGGCATGCGGGCGCTGGCCGGGCAGCACGGGACGGAGCTGGTCGGCGGTGACACCACGCGCGGGCCGCTGTCGATCTGCGTGACGATCCTCGGCGAGGTCCCGGTCGGCCGGGCCTTGCGCCGGGACGGTGCCCGACCGGGCGACGAGGTCTGGGTGTCGGGTACGCTGGGCGATGCGGCGATCGGCCTTGCCCTGCTGACCGGCAGCCCCGCGCCAGCCCTCGATGCCGCCGGTGCGGCAGCATGCATCCGCCGGCTGGAGGCGCCGATGCCCCAGGTGGCACTGGGGCTTGCGCTGCGCGGCATCGCCAGCGCCGCCCTCGATGTGTCGGACGGGTTCGCGGCCGACCTCGGCCATGTCCTGGAACGCTCCGGCGTCGGTGCGCGGATCGAAGTCGACCGTCTCCCGGCTTCGCCCGCGCTGGCGCCGTTCGTCGGTCACCCCGTGGTGCGCGATGCACTGCTCGGTGGCGGCGACGACTACGAATTGTGCTTCACGGCCCCGGCGGCTGCGGCCGGCGAGGTCCGGAATGCCGCGGCACTGGCAGGCGTGGCGGTCACCCGTGTCGGTTGCGTCGTCGCCGACGGTGGCCTCGCGCTGGTGGATGGGGAGGGGCGCCCGCTGCAACCGGCCCGGACCGGATTCGACCATTTTGGCTGAGCCAGCCAAGGGCGGTGCCGCAGGCCAGCCCCTGCCGGTGCGGATGCCCGATGCCCGCTGGGTGTTCACCCGTCCGGCCGCCTTCATCGCGTTCGGTGCCGGCAGCGGGCTTGCCCCGCGCGGGCCGGGTACCGCGGGCACGCTTGCCGCGATTCCCTTGCACCTGCTGCTGTCCTGGGTGCTGCCGGCGATGACGCACCTGGCGGCGATCGGACTGCTGTTCGTGCTGGGCATCTGGGCCTGCGCTGCCGCCGCGCGGGAACTGGGCAGCGACGACCCTGGCGGTATCGTGATCGACGAGGTGGTGGCGTTCCTGCTGGTGCTCTGGTGGATCCCGCCGAGCGCGCCGGCCTGGATCGCCGCCTTCGCGCTGTTCCGTCTGTTCGACATCTGGAAGCCGCAGCCGATCCGCTGGTTCGACCGCAACCTGAAGGGAGGCTTCGGCGTGATGTTCGACGACCTGCTCGCCGCCGCGGCGACATTGATTGTGTTCGCCATCCCCGCTATCGTCGGACCATGAGCCCGGAAGACCAGATCCTGTACCAGCTGTCCGAGAACGTCGGACGCACGCTGTCGGCGCGCGGCCTGATGCTCGCCACGGCCGAATCATGCACCGGCGGCTGGGTCGGTCAGGTGATGACGATGATCCCGGGCAGCTCCGAGTGGTACGAGCGCGGCTTCGTCACTTATACCTACCTGTCGAAGATGGAGATGCTCGGCGTCTCCTCGGCTACCCTCGAGGCCTTCGGCGCGGTGAGCGAGCAGACTGCCGGCGAGATGGCGCGCGGTGCGCTCGAGCGCAGCCGGGCGCAGGTCGCCCTGTCGATCACCGGCGTGGCCGGCCCGGGCGGCGGCACGCCCGACAAGCCGGTGGGAACGGTCTGCTTCGGCTGGTCGTTCCTCGACGGGCGCAACCTGTCGGAGACGGTCTGCTTTCCGGGCGACCGCGATGCGGTACGCCGCCAGTCGGTCCACCACACACTCACCAGGCTGCTTGCCCAGCTGCTCGCCTGAGGAAACCGTAAACCATGGCAGTTTCCCCTAAGCCGGACGGATCCGGCGCCGAATTCAAGGCCCTCCGGCCGCAGCAGCGGTTCGATTTCTCTGCCATCGTCGACCGCCCGAAGCTCAAGCTGCCGCGCGGCGTCCGGTTGATCATCTGGCCGGTGGTGAACATCGAAGAGTGGAGCATCGAACGGCCGATGCCGCGCGGGGTCTCGAATGCGCCCGGCGGACAGGCCAGCGTCCCCGACACCCAGAACTGGGGCTGGCATGAGTACGGCATGCGCGTCGGCTTCTGGCGCCTGGCCGAATCCCTTGCGAAGCACCGCATCCGGCCGACGCTGTCGATCAACGCAAAGGTGTGCGAGACCCGACCGCGCGTGGCGCAGGCCGCGCTCGATGCCGGCTGGGAGTTCATGGCCCACTGCTACGAGCAGATGCCGATCCAGGCCGTCGCCGACCAGCCGGCGATGATGCGGCAGACGATCGAGGTGCTCGAGAAGTTCACCGGGCGCCGCCCCACCGGCTGGCTCGGGCCCGGCCGCGGCCAGACCTGGGCCACGCCCGACCACATGGCAGCCAACGGCTTCACCTGGTTCGGCGACTGGGTGATGGACGACCAGCCGTTCTGGGTGAAGACCGCGACGAAGCCATTGCTGTCCATCCCGTACTCGGTCGAGCTGAACGACATCACGATCATGCTGACCGGGCTGCACGAATCCGACGCGATGCTCCGGCGGGCGAAGGACGCCTTCGACCAGGTGTATCGCGAGTCCGCGAAGCAGCCGCGGGTGCTTTCGTTCGGCGTGCATCCCTACATCTCGGGTGCCGCGCACCGGGCGAAGTACTTCGATGCCATGCTGCGCTACTTCCGCAGTCACAAGGACGTGGTGTTCTGGCAGGGCGAGCAGATCTTCGACTGGTTCAGTGGCCAGGTGAAGCCCTGACCTGCCGCTGAATCTCCCGCCCGCGTACGTCCCCTGGATTTTTTTCACGCAGGGCTTGCATTGGAGACCGGATACCGTATAAATTTACGGTATGGACGGTCTGACCTCACGACAGCAGGAAATCCTCGACTTCATCCGCGGTTTCGTGGAGTCCGAGGGCATGCCCCCGACCCGGGCGGAACTGGCCCGGGCGTTCGGCTTCAAGTCGCCGGCCTCGGCCGAAGAGCACCTGCGTGCGCTGGAAAAGAAGGGTGCGATCACCCTTTCCCGCGTGGCGCGGGGCCTGCGCCTGACCGCCCCTTCCGGCCTGCCGCTGGTCGGGCAGGTCGCCGCCGGGGCGCCCCTGCTGGCCACCGAGAACGTGGTCGGACACTACCCGGTCAATCCGAACCTGTTCAAGCTGCGCGCAGACTACCTGCTGAAGGTGCGCGGCTGGAGCATGCGCGACGCGGGCATCCTCGACGGCGACTGGCTGGTGGTGCACAAGGCCGGCGAAGCCCGCGACGGACAGATCGTGGTCGCGCGCGTCGACGACGAAGTCACCGTGAAGCGCCTGAAGCGCAAGGACGGCCGTGCCTACCTGATCGCCGAGAACCCCGAGTTCTCGCCGATCGTCATCGAACTCGCCCGCACGCCGCTCGTGATCGAAGGGATCGCGATCGGTGTCGTGCGTGACCTCAACGCAGTCTGAAGCCTCCGGAAAGTCTCCCGTCCGATCCGCACGTGATGCACGTAACGCCCGCCAAAGCCCGTTTTCCCGCCAGAACACTACAGAAGAGGATGCGATAATGCCGCCTGACTCAGGAGTACACCAGCAGATGGATACCAACAAGCAGAAGGCACTGGTCGCAGCCCTTTCGCAGATCGAGAAGCAGTTCGGCAAGGGTTCGATCATGAAACTCGGCACGGCCGAGGTGAACAAGGAGATCGAAGTGGTCTCCACCGGCTCGCTCGGTCTTGACCTCGCGCTCGGCATCGGCGGGCTCCCGCGCGGCCGGATCGTCGAGATCTACGGCCCGGAGTCCTCCGGCAAGACCACGCTGACGCTGCAGGCGATCGCCGAGATGCAGAAGCTCGGTGGCACGGCTGCGTTCATCGACGCGGAACACGCGCTCGATCCGCAGTACGCGCGCAAGCTCGGGGTACAGATCGAAGACCTGCTGATCTCGCAGCCCGACAGTGGCGAGCAGGCGCTCGAGATCGCCGACATGCTGGTGCGTTCCGGTTCGGTCGATATCGTGGTCATCGACTCGGTGGCAGCGCTGACGCCCAAGGCCGAGATCGAAGGCGACATGGGTGACCAGCTGCCCGGCCTGCAGGCCCGGCTGATGTCGCAGGCGCTGCGCAAGCTGACCGCCAACATCAAGCGCTCGAACACGCTGGTCGTGTTCATCAACCAG
>JBIITW010000103.1:0-16675 GCA_044340265.1 Burkholderiales bacterium
AGTTTGAACGACTTATTCAGCAGGCAGCGTGGGCCGATATTTGCCTTGGTTGCCTGTCGGAGAGCGCATACCCGGTCCTTTCGCTGAAGCCGGAGTCTCTGCAGATCGTTCATGAGCTCAAGCTTGAGCTTTCATTCAACTTCACCGTGGTCTAAGCGGCACTTCAGTCGCCACCAAGAATAAGGCCTAACCCTTCGCTCAAGCGGAGCGCCAACGGCAAGCCATACGAAAGTATGGCCGCTCGTATGGCGTTGTGCTAGCCTTTGCGAATGGCGAGCACTCGCTTCGACTGGGATCCGAGAAAAGACGCCGAGAACCAACGGAAGCACGGTGTTCCGTTCGTCCGCGCCCAGTACGCTTTTGCTGATCCGAATCGTGTAATCGCCAGAGATGTCACTCATAGCCAGTCCGAGGAGCGGTTCTACTGCTTCGGGCAGGTGGATGGTGGCGTGTTGACGGTCCGGTTCACTTGGCGAGCATCGGTGATTCGAATCATCGGGGCTGGCTATTGGCGCAAAGGAAAAGCGATCTATGAGCGCGAAGGTAAAGTACACGGATGAGCCGCTAGGCAAGACCGAAGTGGTGTCTGACTTCCTGCCATCGCCGGCGGAGCTCGCGTTCCGGGAAGAAGGGGTGAAGGTGACGCTGGCGCTGAGCAAGAAGAGTCTCGACTTCTTCAAGACGGAGGCAGCAAAGCACCAGACTCAGTACCAGCGAATGATTCGCCGGCTCCTGGACGCATATGTTGACGCTCAAGCCCTAACTGTTCATTCAAGCGGACGTGCCGGCAAGCGGCACGTCCCTTAGTTCAAACGCTAGACCACACAGAAGCCACCACAGGTGCCAGTCGCAATGCTGTTCGTCTTCCCACCCCAGACTGTGGCCATCGTAGCCATGCCATATCAGCGCCCCTATGAAGATCCGATCTCCCTCAAGGCCGGCGACCGCGTGCTGATCGACCCCGACAAGACCAAAGAAACCGACATACTTGGGTGGTCCTGGTGCACTGGACCTGACGGTCGCCAAGGTTGGGTACCGACCGCCTGGATGACGCATCAGGACGGCGCTGGGCAGATCGTGCGCGACTTCTCCGCACTTGAGCTCACCCTGACGGTAGGAGACCGCGTGACCCTGCATCATGGCGAGAGTGGATTCGTCTTCGTCACTCACGAGAACGGATCTGTGGGCTGGGTTCCCGACGCCTGCCTGCAACTCATCGCGGACACGACGAACGACCACTCGACCCGCGCGCTGGGTGCGGCCTAACCACTCGCTCAAGCGGAACCGTCTCACGCCCGTTTTCAGCCAGTTCATTGCCTGATCCCTCGACCGATGTACTCCCCCGCCGTTGACGGCTTCTCGTTTAGTGGCTCGGCCGTGAGGTACACCGAGTCTCCGCCCCCAGAGGACCTCATTGAGGTGGTGCACTGCTTCTGGGAACTCCGAACTCTCTCGGACCTGCCGGATGACTTTCACTATCACGCGCTACCCGATGCGTGCGTGAACCTGCTGTTCAATCTCCTCGACACCGACATCGCAGGGGTAACGGCACTACATACGGAAGCGACGACACTCAATCTCGGTCGGTCGTTTCACTATGCTGGGGTTCAGTTCTACCCAGGCGCATGGCAGGGAGATCGCGCCGAAGTCGTAGACAGATATGTAGGAACACCCTACCGCGGCACCTTGCCGCTGGTGGAAACGAGCCGCCGACTGAAGGGGCTCGAGCTCAAGGATATGGTGCCCGCGCTACTCGAAGTAGTGCAGTGGTGCATGGCCCATGGCCATGCCACAGCAAATCCAATCACAGCGCGAATTCTTTCCAATCTCGACGTCATCCGGTCTGTCGCCGACATGGCCACACTGGTTCAACTCTCCACGCGCCAGTTGCAGCGTACGCTCCGGAAACTCACAGGCTTCGCGCCGCATGACCTGATCAAAGTGCTGCGGATACAGCAGTCTTTCCGAAAGCACTATCTCGAGCTGTATACAGACCAAGCCCATTTCACGCATGCCTTTCGGCAAGCCACGGGCTACACCCCAGCCGAGTACCGCAAACGCTTCCGTGTCCGATCCATACAAGACTCCTCCAAATGACGCCACTATCCTGAGGACTCCACTTTCAATGAAGGAGCTTCCGATGGACAGGCTCAACGCAGTTGGCTGGTTTGACTTGTATGTGCAGGACATGGATCGCGCTGCCGCCTTCTACGAGACCGTGCTGTCCCAACAACTGGAGTCAATCGACGATCCCACCGGAGAGACGCTCATGCGGGCGTTTGCTGCGAACATGAGTGCGTATGGTGCTGCAGGCGCACTCGTCAAGGCCCCCCATGGTCGACCTGGTGCTGGTGGCACCATGGTCTACTTCACCGTGAACGACTGCGCTGAGGAACAGGCACGGGTCGTTTCCGCGGGCGGCCAGGTTCTGCGTCCAAAGTTTCCCATCGGCCAGTTCGGCTGGGTAGCCTTGTGCATCGACACCGAGGGCAACATGTTCGGACTGAACTCGATGCAGTAGACGCCACTGTTCGGCAATCCATACGCACGTACGGCTTGAAATACTCAGACGTGAGGCGTCAATATTCTGTCGTCGCGCTTCACTTCCGAATCGAATGTGCGGAAGGCCGGAAATGGGAGCCGACTTGATCGTTGTCGACCGAGACCAGCGGCCGCACGTTCCTGAAAGGGTGGCAGGCAGTGCCGATCATCGGCATCATCGAGCTCGTGGAGAACGCGTGATGAAACGAGTCTTCTTTTGCGTGGTCTGGTTCGTGATGTTCTGGTTCGGTGCGCTGCTGCTTGGAGGAACGATCGCGGGCGCGATCGCCGGGTCAAGGGTTCAGGCCAGCAGCTTCTCACAGGGCTATTCGCAGGGCGAGTTGGCTGGCCAGGAGGCCGGCGCCGCCTTCGGCGAGAAGTACGGTGGCATTCTCCTCATCGCGTCGCTCGTGCTGTCTATCGGTGGCACGGTAGCCGGGGTGTTGCCAGGAACCCGGAAGAAGTCGGTGGACGAGCATGCATGACGGAACGGGCATCGAGGTGATCGGAGCAAGGAGGAGCGGGATGCAGACCGGCATGCTTTTCTTCACAAGGATTCGACTGCTCGTCACCGTTGCAGGTTTGTTGTTCGTGACAGGCGCATCTGCCGCCGCGGTCGACTGTGCAAGGATGGCGGTTCTCGACTACGCCAGCCACGACGGCACGGTTGAGAACCTGCGGCGGCTCTTCCGCGCGGGACAGTTCGCGCAACTCGATGAAGCGCTGGACTGCCTCCATCAGTCGCCCAGGAGATTCACTTCGGGCCGGACCGGTGCCAGTGCGGTCTACTGGCTGTTCAGGCGCGAGATGCCGGCGCCGGGAACGACACCCGAAGCGTCGAACGCGATGCTCGCCTGGAAGAAGCAGCGACCGCAGTCGATGTTCGTTCGGTTCGGGGAGCTTCGAGTCCAGTATGGGACGGCATGGAATGCACGAGGCTCGGACCTGGCGCGAAATGTCCCCGAGGAGGGCTGGCGGCTGTTCCACGAGGCACTCGGCCAGGTTGAACAGGCAATCCTCGCGTTGCCTTCGCAGATGCGGAACAGTCCGATCTTCCAGAACCTCCTCCTGGCCGTGGTGCTGGACATGCCGAAGAGCCGGGTGAAGCCACTGGCGGTCTTCGAGGAAGGTGTGCGGCGATGGCCCGAGTACTATGACTTCTATGAAGTTTCGCTCACCCGCCTGGGACCGATGTGGGGTGGCAGCTGGGAGGCTGTCGACCAGTTCATCGCCCACTGGAGCAAGCACCTCTCGAAGACGGAAGGCGACTCCATGTACGCGCGCCTCTACCTGAGCGTGATTGCAGCCGGGGCGAGGGTGAGGGACACGCGGATCAGCTGGCCACGGCTGAGGGCCAGTCTCGATGACCTTGTTAGCCGGTATCCGGATCCCGTGCACAAGAACCTGGCCGCCAGCTATGCCTGCGGCTTCCAGGACGTCGCTTACCTGAAGGTCGCGCTGCAGCGTATCCGGCCAGAGGAACTGGCGCCGGCATCGTGGCTGCAGGGGACCGATCCGGAGTCCTGCATGCGTCTGGCGGGCATGTCATCCCGTCCATGACGAGCGTCGAGGCAACATCGATCGCGACCGGCCCGCGTGCTGGCTCCGCCATCCCGATCGGTCGAGCGACGCCAGGCACGTTTATCTCGAACATGGAGCCGTACAAGCCATGACTTCTACGCCTTCAAGGAGCCCTCGAGTGCCCCCCTTCAGACTTGGTGCAACCTACACGCGCGATTACATCCACGCGGCGGTCGGCGGCAGCAAGCGATCAGCCATTCCCACGCTCGACGGCAGAGTAGTCGCCTTGTGCATAAGGACAGATCTCAACCTCAAGGCGCCCGGCGAGTTTCTCTGCGGCGCCGGCCCGATCATGGCCAAGGCAGGAAACTTGCTGGCGTCAACCACCAGCAAGATGCCAGTCTTCATGAAGAGGAAGGTGAATCAGTGGGAGTACAGGGGCTTGTTCGGCGTGGCTGCGTCGCACCGCTCGGGTGCGAGGTTCGACGCGATGGTTGTTGCGTCTGGTCGGTCATCAAGCAGTGTCAGCGTTGCCATTGAACTGACGGCGTAGATTCAGGCGATCGCAAATCGTGGCCTGAACACGCGATTCAACCATTGCACAGACATCGGCGCCCATCCATTCCCATGCGTATCCTCGCCCCCCTCCTGATGCTCTTCGTGTTTCCTTTCTCCGCAAACTCGGCGGCGGCTGGGAATACAAGGACCAGGGTTGTGAGACTACGGAGGACTACTCCGATCCAAAGCGCGAGGTGCGAACGCTCACCTGCCCCAGCAGTGGAACCTCGCCAGTCGCAGGGACCAGGTATGTCGGAAGGCGCTTCAACGGGAATTGCTGGAAAGGTGCTCCGGAGTTCGTGTACACCTGCGTTTCCGGTTGCGGCAAGGGATCGAAAGCGCCAAAGGTCCTGCGCCAGAACTACTGGGAGTGCTGATCGAGGACTGGCGCCCCAGGTCTCGCCGTGAGCCCATCATCCCAAAGCGGCTTCCAGATCGTAGATTTCGGCATCCGCTACACAGAAGGCCGATCGCAGATCGCGAGTGGATTGTGCCTGGTGGCAGCGCTGGTCGCGTTGGCCGCGCTCTGGGGAATGATTGCAGCTTTCTCGTGGCAGCCATTGCGGCTGGCCCTGCTGTGGCCCACGTTGACCGCCCTGACGTTTGCTGCGTTCGCAACGCTCATGTTGTCGTTGGCGCTGGCGCCGCCGCAAGTACTGACTTTTGATGCCGCTGGGCGCCGGCTTCGCGGTCGCGCCCGTCGCCATCTGGGACTTTCGAGGCGCCTTGAACCCGACTTCATGGCGCTGCATTTGCCCAAGGTTCAATCGTTCACTCAGGAATCGGGGGACACGTTCCATCAGGTGCACATTTGCATAGCGCACCAGCCGCCAATCCTGATGGGGGCCTTCTCCGAACGCCAGGAGGCACAGTACTGGTGTGATCGCCTGGCTGAACTTGTTGCACCTGGATCTTCCGGGGGTGCAGGGCTCGGCAGACCCTCGCCCGGCCGCTGAGCAATACCTTTCCGGAAGGGCCTGGTGCACCGCCTGATGTCACGCCGTTCACGTGCCCACTTGCCACGCGATAGACAGCGTTGCGCGACGGCGCCTAGAATGTTTCAAGATAGGAAGCAGAAGCAGAAGCAGCATCCGACCCGGTCGTGATCAGGGCCTGCCGGATCAGGCCCCGCCACTCGAGGATCATGTGAATGGGAATGACATACTGGGTACAAACGCTGAACGGCCGTTCGATGTCCAAGGACGATGAGGACCATTCCCTCATGTACAGCCTTTCGGACGAGCTGGATACGGCATGCGATGCACTCGGGATCCCCAGGCTTTTCTCGTTCGTCGACTCCACAGACCTGGAGTTCAACATGTCGGACGAGGACGAGGACGACGAGGTCGCCATGGATCCGGAAACCGGCTACGGATACGGGATCGACGACATGCAATGGTTCGATCTTGCAGCCGGCTCGGACTGCCTGCAGAAGCTTCGCGATCATGTCCGGGCCGGATGGAACGCTGGCCTTGACGCGGAAACCCGGAGCGGCCTGCTAGCGGAACTGGAGGACTGCCTGGCCAAGCTGCAGTCCGCGCCCGCCGGTGCCGCAAAGTTTCATCTGGCCGTCATCTTGTAACGGACCGGCCGGCGGTGACCTGTCCAGAAGACCTGGGCGTGGCCCCGGTGTCCGACGTATCCCGCACTCAGCCCCGCCGCAGCAGACCATCGATGCGCGGATGCGCACCGCGCGCGGCTGCATCGGGCTGGTACGCCGGCCGGTCCCCGCTGTACTGCAAGCGATGCATGATGCGCCGCGCGTTCGGGTCGAACCCACTGCGCCGGTGCATCACGCAGCGGTTGTCCCAGATCAGCACATCGCCCAGTTGCCAGCGATGGCACCAGGTGGAACGCTCGTCGGTCGCATGTGCCCACAGCGCGTCGATGAGCGCTTCGGATTCCTCGAGCGCAAGCCCGCGCACGTAAGCATTCGGCCGCCGGCCAAGGTAGAGCGCGTCATGGCCCGTCTCCGGATGGGTGCGCACGACCGGGTGCCACGGACCGGGCGCGCTGACCGGGTCGGTGACGTCGCTGAAGCCCCGGCGCAGCACGCCAGCGCTGTTGTAGGTCATGTCGTGCTTGATCTCCAGGCCGGCCACGCGCGCCTTCAACGCCGCGGGCAAAGTCTCCCAGGCCAGGTACATGCTGGAGAAACAGGTCTCGCCGCCCGACGGGGGGAGTTCCACCGCGTAGAGCAGGCTGTAGCTCAACGGGGTCTCGCGATACGAATTGTCCGAGTGCCAGACCACTTCGGCGTCGCCGAGCACGCCGATCGGTTGCCCGTCGCGTTTCACGTTGGAGACAATCAGCACCTCCGGGTGCTCGCGCTCGCGCTGTCCGTCGACATAGGCGAGCGGGGACACATCCAGTTCGCCGATGCGCCGGCCGAAGGCGATCAGCTGTGGATCGGTCAGCGACTGCGCGGGGATCAGCAGCACCGAGTGCTCCAGCAGCGCTGCGCGGATCGCGCCGACGCCCGCATCGTCGATCGCATCGAGGCGCAGCCCGTCGATGCGTGCGCCCAGTGCTGGCGCGAGCGGCGTGATCACATGCGGGTCGGACGGCTGGATGTTGGCGGTGGTGGACACGGTGGCCTCCGGGTGGTGTCGGGCGCGCGCCGGGTCTCAGAGACCCAGCCGCTTCTTCAGGGCATCGATCTCCTGCCGGTCCTGAGCGATCTGGGCGCGGAACGCCTCCGGACCCTGGAATCCGTCGAGCTGGGACTCCTGGCGCAGGTAGGCCCGCCACTCCGGTCCCTGCTGCACGCGCTGGACCGCGGCGGCGAGGCGCTCGACGATCGGCGCTGGCGTACCGGCGCGCGCGATCAGCCCGCGCCACTGGAAACGCACCACGTCCAGGCCGCGTTCGCGATAGGTCGGCACATCCGGGAAGTCCTCCAGGCGCTGCTGCGCCGAAACGGCGAGCACGCGTACCTTTCCGGCAGCGACGAAAGCCTTCACGTTGCCAGGGTTGGTCGCAACCGCCTCGACCTGGCCACCGGCGATGGCGGTGAGGGCCGGCCCGCCGCCCGGGTAGGGGATCCAGGTAGTGCGGATCTTCGCCCGCTCGCAGAACAGCTCCCAGGCCACGCGGTGCGAGCTCATGGCGAACGGGCCACCGACCGAGAGGAAGTCCGGCTTGCGCCGGGCGAAGGCGACGAACTCGTCCAGGTTGCGGAACGGCGTCGAGCTGTGCACGACCAGCGCGTAGGGGTCGAGCTGCGAGCGGGCGATCGGCATCAGGTCTTCCGGCCTGAAGGTGGCGGCGGGCTCGCCGAACAGCGTCGCCAGCGTGGTGGTCGCCGCGGCGATCGTATAGCCGTTGGGCGGTGCCTTCATCAGCGTGTTCATCATGATCAGCCCGCTCGCGCCGACGCGATTCTCGACGACGAACGACTGGCCCAGCTCGGCGCCGAGCAGTTTCGCCATCATGCGCGCGTAGACGTCGACCGGCGACCCGGGCGCCGACCAGCAAAGCAGCGTGATCGGGCGGCTCGGCCAGGGCTGCTGCGCCATCGCCGCGGGCGCGATCGAGCCGGCGGCGAGCGCGCCCAGCAGTCTGCGGCGCGTACGCGCGCGGGGCGCGGCAGCCGCCGAAGTGAAGGATTCCCACTCGGGGTGCTCGAAACGGACCATCGCTTTCCTCCCTGCGCGGCTATCGATGCCGCGCGTCGCCGGCCATCGTGACGTGGCCTGATGTCGATGATCGATAATCCCACGGGGAACGGGAAACTCAAAACCTTTTTCTGCCACCGGGTTCTTCATCCCTTCGCGCCGCGGGCGATAATCGTGGCATGACGCCAGATGAAGAAGCGGCCCCGACGTCCGACGCCCCACCCGACGCCCCACCCGACGCTCCACTCGACGTCACGCCATTCAGCAACCGCCTCCGCAAGAACCTCGCGCACTGGCGCAAGTGGGCGCGACGCCGCGGCATCACGTGCTTCCGCATCTACGGACGTGACGTGCCGCAGTTTCCCTTCGCCATCGACTGGTTCGAGACGGTTTCGCCGCGCGCCGAGACGCACCTTCACGTGCAGGAGATCGAGACCGGCTGGCAGCGCAGCGATGAGGATTACACCGCCTGGCTGACCGCGGTGTGCGACAGCATCTGCGAAGTGTGCGAGGTGCCGGCGGCGCAACTGCACCTGAAGCGCCGCGAACGCCAGCGCGGCACGTCGCAGTACGAGAAGCTCGATGACGATGAGGCCGAAGTCTTCGTCGTGGAGGAGTCCGGTCTCCGGTTCGAGGCCAACTTCGACGCCTACCTGGATACCGGGCTGTTCCTCGACCACCGGCCGATGCGCGCCATGGTGGCCGAGCGCATCGCCGAGCGTGCGAAGCAAGGCGCGGGCACGCGCTTCCTGAACCTGTTCGCCTATACCGGCAGCTTCACCGTGCATGCCGCGCGGGCGGGCTCCGACCATTCGACCACGGTGGATCTGTCCAACACCTACCAGGCATGGACCGCGCGCAACCTCGCCCTGAACGGCATCGATGCCCGCAAGCACCAGCTGGTGAGCGCCGACGCAATGGCCTGGCTCGACTCGGCGGTGGCCGCGCGCGAACGCTTCGACGTGATCGTGCTCGACCCGCCATCCTTCTCCAACTCGAAGAAGATGGTGGGCGTTCTGGACGTGCAGCGCGACCATGTGCGGCTGGTCAGCCAGTGCCAGGCGTTGCTGGCCGACGATGGCGAACTGTTCTTCTCGACCAACCTGCGTTCGTTCAAGATCGACGCGCAGCTCGTCCAGCAATTCGCGCTGCGCGAGATCACCCACAAGAGCGTGCCGGAGGATTTCCGCCGTCCGAGCGGCGCGGATCCGCACCGGGCCTGGCTGGCAGAAAGGCGACGATGACTGTCTGCAACCACGTGAATCCCCTCAAGCCAGGCGAGGCAGGCTCGGCGATACTTGGCCGGAGATGGATGGGGGCCGGGGTCAGCATCGAGGCACTCCAGCCGATCTGGTTCTGGAATTTCGTCAAGTTCCAACTGGGCGTCGGCGGTGTCTTCTTGATCATCGGGCTGCTGAAGGGCAAAGGACCCACCTGACCCTCCGCACCCGACGCGGTCGACTTGAGCAACCTGTCCTGATGGAAGCGTTCGTACTCGATTTCCCGGACTCCTGCACTGAGGTGGGCCCCGGGCTCGCACTCGTGATCTTCCTGCGCCAACTCATTGGCAAGCGCTCCCACCCTTGGAACTGATCCTCGTCCTTGCCGTCGGGCTGGTGGCAGGCACGGTCAGCGGGATCGTCGGCACGGGCGCGTCGCTGATCCTGATGCCGATCCTGGTGGTCGCGTTCGGGCCGCAGCAGGCGGTGCCGATCATGGCGATTGCCGCGGTGCTGGGGAACATCGGCAAGGTGCTTGCCTGGTGGCGGGTCGTCGACTGGCGCGCGTGCGGAGCCTACAGCGCGACCGCAGTCCCCTGCGCGATCCTGGGCGTGAAGACGCTGCTGGCCGTGCCAGCCCAGGCGATCGAGGTCGCGCTCGGCGCATTCTTCATCGCGATGGTGCCGGCGCGGCGCTGGTTCCACCGGCGGCGACTGCGCCTGTCCCACCGCGACCTCGCGCTGGTCGGAGCGCCGGTAGGCTTCCTCACCGGCATTGTGGTGTCGACCGGCCCGATCCAGGTGCCGATCTTCATCGGCGCCGGACTGGAGAAGGGCGCGTTCATCGCGACCGAGGCGGCCGCCTCCTTCATCGTCTACCTCACCAAGGTGCTGGCCTTTGGCGCGGCCGATGCGCTGCCCAGCGACACCCTGCTGAAGGGGATCGCGGTCGGCAGCTCGATGATGGCCGGCGCGTTCGTGTCACGGCGAATCCTGCAGCAGGTCACGCCGCAGCAGTTCCGGCATCTGGTCGACGCGCTGATGATCGTGTCCGGGCTGTCGATGCTCTGGGTGGCGTTCCGATGAACCGCGGGGCCGTCGAGGAACCTGCGACTCGACCTGGCATTCTCCGTTTCGCAGGTCTCGCGAAAATGATCTTCAGTGCCGCTGCGCAGAGGGGGAGGTGTATCTTTGTGCGCGTGCCTGCAGGGTGCCATTCGGGAAGTCCATGGAGCCATTGATGATTGCGCTGGCGTTCGTCGCCGGCTTTGCTGCGCAGCTGGTGCGGCTACCGCCGCTGGTGGGATTCCTTGCCGCCGGGTTCGCGCTGAACGCGCTCGGGTTCGAGAGCAGTCCGGCGCTCGAATCCATCTCCAACCTCGGCGTGACGCTGCTGCTGTTCACGATTGGTCTGAAGCTGGACATCCGGACCCTGCTGCGCGCCGAGGTCTGGGCGTCGTCCAGCCTGCACATCGTCGGCTCGACACTGATGTTCACCGCCGTGCTGTTCCTGCTGAAGCTGCTGGGCCTGGCCCTGGCCAGCAACCTGGACTGGACGGTGATGCTGCTGCTGGGCTTCGCGCTCAGCTTCTCGAGCACGGTCTTCGCGGTCAAGGTGCTCGAAGAGCGCAGCGAACTGGGTTCGTTCTACGGTCGGGTGGCGATCGGCATCCTGGTCATGCAGGATGTCTTCGCGGTGGTCTTTCTCAGTGCGTCCACCGGCAGCCTGCCGTCGGTATGGGCGCTGGGCCTTGTCCTGCTGTGGCCTGCCGCGAAGCTGATGCGGGCGATGCTCGACCGCGTCGGCCATGGCGACCTGCAGGTGCTGTACGGCGCCTTCCTTTCGCTGGTGGCCGGATACAGCCTGTTCGAAGCGGTTGGCGTGAAGGGCGATCTCGGCGCCCTGGTGGTGGGCATGCTGCTGGCCTCGCACCCGGCCACCGCCGGCCTGGCGAAGTCGCTGTTCCACCTGAAGGAGCTGTTCCTGGTGGGCTTCTTCCTCAGCGTCGGCCTGGGCGCGCTGCCCGACCTGTCGATGCTGCTCATGGCGTTGTTGCTGCTCCTGGTGCTGCCGCTGAAGAGCGCCTTGTACTACGTGATCCTGATGCGCTTCGGGCTGCGCACCCGCACCGGCGTGCTGTCGACGCTGTCGCTGACCAACTATTCCGAGTTCGGCCTGATCGTGGCCGCGCTGGCCGCGACATCGGGCTGGCTGTCGGCGGAGTGGCTGGCGGTGATCTCGCTGGCCGTGGCCGGAAGCTTCGTGCTGGCCTCGCCGTTGAACGCAGCCAGCGAACGCATCTATGCCCGGCTGAAGGATCCGCTGGCGCCGCTGGAGGCCGGCACGTTGCTGGATGCCGATCGTCCGATCGCCGTCGGGCAGGTCGATGCCGTGGTGCTGGGCCTGGGCCAGCTCGGCGGCGGTGCGTACACGCGCCTGATCGAGGGCCATGGCATGCGCGTCCTGGGCGTGGACAATGACGCCAGCAAGCTGGCCGTGCATCAGGCGGCCGGCCGGCTGGTCCTCGAGGGCGATGCGGTGGATTCCGACTTCTGGGACAAGCTGCTGCTCACCGATTCGGTCAGGCTGGTGCTGCTCGCGATGCCGGGCCACGCAGGAAACATCCATGCACTGAGCCAGCTGAAGAACCGGGCCTTCGCCGGTCACATCGCTGCCATCGTGGACCATCCCGAGGAAGTGGACATCCTGCGCGGCCTGGGTGCCGACGCCGTGTTCCACATCCACGCCGAGGCCGGCACCGCCTTCGCGGATGATGCACTGGCGGGGCTGAAGGGCCATGCGGCCTGATCGCGAACCAAGGAGCACACCCATGAAACTCAATGGCGGTTGTCACTGCGGCGCCATTCGCTACGAAGTCGAAGGCGACCCGCTCACCCATGCACTCTGCCACTGCTCGGACTGCCGCCGCCATTCCGGCGCGCCCGTGGTCGGCTGGACCATGTATCCCGAGGCGGCGCTGAGCGTCACGAGCGGCACGCCGAAGGTCTACGAATCGTCGCAGGATGGACGGAGGTCGTTCTGTGGAAGCTGCGGCACCGGGCTGTTCTACCGGAACGCGGCGATGCTCCCCGGCATCGTCGACATCCAGAGCGCGACATACGATGAGCCGGACGCCGTGCCAGCCAGGATCCACATCCAGGTGGCAGAGCGGATCGGCTGGATGGAGCAGGCGCACACGCTGCCTCAATATGAACGTTTTCCGCCGCACGCATAGGCGTGCAGGCGTGCAGGAAAGGGACACATGACCGAGATCCGCATATCCAACGACCCGCTCGAACTCGATGTCGAGCTCATTCACCGCTTCCTGTCTGAAGAGTCGCACTGGGCGCGCGACATATCCCTGGAACTGGTCCGCAGGAGCATCGCGCACTCACTCAACTTCGGACTGTTCGCGGGCGCGGCGCAGGTCGGTTATGCGCGGGTCGTGACGGATCACGCCGGCTTCGCTTACCTGCAGGACGTGTTCGTGCTCGAGCCCTACAGGGGCCGCGGGCTGAGCCGCCAGCTCGTCGCCGCCGTGCTGGCCCATCCGGCGCTGCGCGACGTCCGGCGATTCATGCTCCTCAGCAGCACGGCGCGCGGTCTCTACGAGAAGTTCGGCTTTGCAGCGCCCGCAAGACCGGAGATCATCATGGAACTTGCCGTCCGCGAAGCCCCTGCCGACACGATGCCACGACCTTGACGACCATGTTGAAGACCCTGTTCCTTCTTCTCCCGCTGGCCTTCGTTTCGCTGTCCGCGGGCGCATCGCCGGCAACCATCACCATCCCGGGCTCTGCCGTTTCCTTCGAAGCCCCTGCGGAGTTCACCCCGCTGAGCAAGGAAGAGATCGCCCTGAAATGGATCCGTGCGACGGCGCCCGCATTCGCGGTCGGAAACGCCCGCCGGACGACCACGATCGCCTACGACATCCGGAATCATTTCGTCCCGGATGATGAACTGGAGATCGGGCTCAAGGTCTTCGAGCGGCTGTTCGACAAGCTGGTGCCGGGCATCGTGTGGAAGAAGAAGGAGATCGCGATCATCCAGGGCCGGCGCTGGATCTACCTGGAGATGACCTCCAATGCGATCGACACCGACATCCACAACATCATTCTCTGTTCGCCATACGACGGCAGGCTGGTGATGTTCAATTTCAATTCCACCCGCGAGGACTTCCCGCAAGTTGAAGCGGGCCTGCGCAGGGCGATCAACACGCTGTCGATTGCAAACAGATGAAAGCCCTTATCCGATGACCGTACGCCGGACCTTTCTCCTCGTTGCATCCCACGCCACCGTGGGGGCGGCGGGCTTTGCCGCCGGCCTGTACACGCTTCCGATCCTCATCGCACCGGCCCCACCTTCCGCGGAAGAGATCAAGGCGGCAACCACGCGCGTCCAGTTCACCGGCGAATTCAGGCGGGACCTGAAGGACAGCGACCTGCTGCACTGGGGCGAGGGCATCGTCTCGATCGGCCCGGACGCCATCTCGCTGGTCGGCCGGCTCGCGCCCGGACCGGACTACAAGCTCTACCTGTCTGCGGAATTCGTCGAGACCGAAGCGGATTTCATCCGCCTGAAGAAGACGATGGTGCGCGTGGGTGATGTGAAGACCTTCGAGAACTTCGTGGTCGCGGTGCCTGCCGGCATCGATCCTGGCAAGTATTCTGCGGTCATCATCTGGTGCGAAAGATTCAGTCAGTTCATCACGGCTGCGAAGTACCGCTAACTTCGCAAGCTCTTGACCACGGGGAACGGCAGCATGAAGACAAGCAGCACCTTCGCCCTCGCCACGGCGGCCTGCATGGCCTGGGCAGGCATCGTCGAACCGGCCAGGGCCTGCACCGGCATCTCGCTGAGGAGCCAGGATGGCGCGGTGGTTGTTTCCAGGACCGTCGAATGGGCGCTGAGCGATGCGCAGCACAACCGGCTCGCCATCTTCCCGCGCGGCAAGTCGTATGTCGCGTCGACGCCGGCCGGTTCGAACGGCAAGCGCTGGAAGGGCCGCTACGGGTTCGTCTCGATGACCGCCTACGGCCAGCCCTACGGGCCGGACGGCATGAACGAACGCGGGCTCTACGTGGGCATGTACTACCTGCCGGGTTACGCCAGCTACAGCGTCTACGTGCCGGCACTGGCCGACCGCTCGATGAGCGTGGGCGACTTCATGCAGTGGATGCTTTCCTCGTTCGAGACGGTCGAGGAAGTGCGCAAGCAACTCGCTACCGTGACGGTCGTCAATGTCGACGACCCCCGCTTCGGCGGCGCGCAGCTGCCGTTCCACTGGAAGGTGGCCGATCCAGGCGGTGCGAGCATCGTCATCGAGATCGTCGACGGCGGGCAGGTGCGGGTGTACGACGCTTTCCTCGGCGTGATCACCAACTCGCCCACCTACGACTGGCATCTGACGAACCTGCGCAACTTCATCCGCCTGACCCCCAAGGCCAACGAGCCGTTGACGATCGGCAACCTGCAACTTGGCCCGCTGGGCGCGGGCTCCGGCATGATCGGCCTGCCCGGCGACTTCACGCCGCCGTCGCGTTTCATCCGCGCAGCCGCGCTGACCGCGTCGGTGCGGCCGCTGGCGACCGCCGCCGACGCGGTGTTCGAATCGTTCCGGATACTCGACAGCTTCAACATCCCGCTGGGCGCAGTGGCCCCGCGCGACCAGGTGGCGAAGGACATCGAGAGCGCGACCCAGATCACGTCGGCATCCGACCTGACCAACCGGCGCTACTACTTCCACACGATGCGCAATCGCCAGGTACGGATGATCGACCTGAACAGGATCGATTTCGCACGGGTCAGGGAGCAGGTGCTCGATGACGACCAGGGCCGGACACACGCCGTCCGGGAAGTCATGATCGAGGGGCCGGGCCAGAAGCGCTGAAAGCGGCGCGCAGCGCGCGCGAGCAAGTACCATCGCTTCTTCATCGAATGCAGCGAAGAACGCCCATGCCCGAGCAAGCGCTACCCAGGATCGCCATCCTCGCCACCGGCGGCACCATCGCCGGCCGCGCCGGTTCCAGCCTGTCCCATGAATACAAGGCCGCCTCCGCGACCGGTGCCGAGCTCGTCGACGCGGTACCCGAACTCGCCCGTGTCGCCGACGTGCAGGTCGAGCAGATATGCAATATCGCGAGCTCGAACATGGTGTTCTCGGTGTGGCGTTCGCTCGCCGCGCGCATCGATGCCTTGTTCACGGGTGATCCGGGCCTTGCCGGCATCGTGGTCACCCATGGCACCAACACCCTGGAAGAGACAGCCTGGTTCCTGAACCTCACGGTCCGGCACGACCGGCCGGTAGTGCTGGTCGGCTCGCAGCGACCGGCAACGGCGCTGAGCCCGGACGGGCCGCTGAACCTGGTCAATGCAGTGCGCGTGGCCGCCAGCCCGGCCTCGAGGGGCCGCGGCGTGCTGGTGCTGCTCAACGACGAGATCAACGCGGCACGCGATGTCACCAAGACCAACACCTATCGCGTCGAGACCTTCAAGTCGGGCGACCTCGGCTTCCTCGGCTATGCCGACGCCGATACGGTGGCCTACTACCGCCGTCCGGAGAAGCGCCATACGGTGCATTCAGAGTTCGCGACCGGATCGGTCGGCGACCTGCCCAAGGTCGAGATCGTCTACGGATGTGTCGAGTCGGACGCGCAGGTGGTCATCGACGCGCTGCAGGCGGCCGGCACGCGCGGCTTCGTGTTCACCGGCACGGGCGCCGGCATGCTGTCGGATGTCGAGAAGGAGATCGTTCAGCAGTCGAACGCACGCGGGTCGGGCATCGTGTTCGTGCGCTCGAACCGACTCGGCAATGGGCGCGTGCTGGCGCACAACGAGCACGACGACCTCGGCATCGTGCCCGCGGACAACCTCAACCCGCAGAAGGCGCGCATCCTGCTGATGCTGGCGCTGGCGCGGACGAATGACCTGTCGGAGATCCGGCGGATCTTTTCCGAGTACTGAACCGGCCCCTGCCTGACCCTATTCGCTGACCCTATTCGGTGACCGAACCCTCCCTGATCGACATCCTGCGCGCGACGCTGCTGCCGCGCGGCTTCACCGCCACGAAGAGCCGCGGGCGCTTCGTGCGCACCACGGGTGGCATGCGGCAGGTGGTCGGCCTGCGCAAGGGCCACGGCGGCGACGGGCGTGCGCTCTGGTTCCATGTCGAGGACGGCCCGCCCGGATCGCTGGACCCGCATGAACTGTCGCCAGTC
>JBIITW010000104.1:0-16632 GCA_044340265.1 Burkholderiales bacterium
CCACCGTGGCCGACTGGCTGCTCGGCGGTGCGGGCAACCTGACCGTGCTCAGCTTCAGCCGTTCGCAGGAGGCCAGGGCCGATGCCGATGCGCTGGCGGCGGTGGCACGGCGCTACGGCCATGTCGCTGGTGCCGGCGCGTTCTTCCAGGAGATGCAGCGCCGGTCGTCGCTGGCTGGTCGGGCGCAGGAATCGGCGCCGGTGTTCATGCGCACCCACCCTGCGACGGATGACCGTCTGTACCGGATGGAACTGCTGGCCGTCGAGCGGCGCTGGGCGACAGAGGGCACGCTCACGCCACTGCCGCCCGCGCTGCAGGAGATCCGGGACGCGCGCGCGGCGCGCGGCGCGCAGGCGCAGCCCGGGGGGTGACCCCGCGCGCCGATCGGCGCTACGATGCGGTCAGGCGGGCCGGGGGCGATCATGGCGCAGGCTCGACGGATGGCCTGTCTATTGCTTACTGCCGCAGTACGATTCCTGCAAGGAGCCTCGAGATGCCCCGTATCGTCAGACGCCCGGCGCCGCGCACCGCCGCCACCTTCCTTTGCGCAGCCTGCCTCTGTGTGTCCAGCCTGTCGTTCGCGCAGGCCTGGCCGGTGAAACCGGTGCGCATGATCGTGCCGATCGCCGGTGGCGGATCGACCGATGCCATCTCGCGACTGGTCGGCACCAAGCTGGGCGAACTGTGGGGCCAGCCCGTGCTGGTCGAGAACCGGCCCGGCGGTTCGACCATGATCGGCGCCGAGGTGGTCGCGCGTGCGGCACCGGACGGGTACACGATGCTGATGGCGACCTCGGCCTTCCCGGCCAACTTCAGCCTGTTCCGCAAGGTGCCCTACAAGCTGGCCGACTTCGCACCGATCTCGAACGTCGCCGAGTCGCCGAACGTGCTCGCGGTGCATCCGAGCGTGCCTGCCAAGAGCGTGAAGGAACTGATCACATTGCTGCGCTCGCGGCCCGGACAGATCAACTACGGTTCGGGCGGCGTCGGCGGCTCCACCCACCTGGCAGCGGAACTGTTCAAGCTGCTGGCCAAGGTCGACATCACCCACATCCCGTACAAGGGCGGCGGCCCGGCTGTCACCGACCTGCTCGGCGGGCAGATATCGATGATCTTCGGCAACCTCCCGGCGGTGCTGCCGCATGTCAACTCCGGGCGCATCAACGTGCTGGCGATCGCGTCCGCGAAGCGCTCGCCGACGCTGCCCAACCTGCCCACGATGGACGAGGCGGGCGTGCGCGGCTTCGAGGCGTCGACCTGGGCCGGCCTGCTGATGCCTGCCGGTACGCCGCAGGCGGTCATCAACAGGTTCTACTCGGACCTGCTGAAGATCTATGCGATGCCCGACATGAAGGAGCGCATGGCCACCGGCGGCTTCGAGGCGGTCGGCAACTCGCCGAAGGAGTTCGCCGCATACCTCGACATGGAAATCGCGCGCTGGGAAAAGGTGATCCGCGCAGCCGGCATCAAGGCAGAATAGTTGCGTCGCGCCGCATTCGCGCGCGGGTACCGGGGAGGGGTCCAGCATGGCTGGCAGAGACAGCACGGCCGTCGGCGACGGCAACAGCACCGAAATCCACCGCAAGCTGCTGGCTTCGATCGACAGCGACCGCGACGACCTGGTCGGGCTGTGCCTGGCGCTGGGCAACATGGCCACCCCGCATGCGCAGGAACGGCCGGGGGCCGAATACGTGCGTGAGTGGCTGTCGACGCACGGCATCGACGCATGGCTGCAGCCGATCACCGAACGCAGCGCGAACGTGGTCGGGCACCTGCCGGGCAGCGGAGCCGGCACCAGCCTGATCGTCGATGCGCATCTCGATACCGGGCCGGCGCTGTCGGCGGATGCCACCGAAGCCGACCGCCGCATCGAGGGCGCCTGGGTCGATGGTGAACTGATCATCGGCAAGGGCGTGATCAACGACAAAGGCCAGCTGTGCGCCTTCATGATCGCGCTGCGGGCGATCCGGCGCATGGGCATTCGCCTGCGCGGTGACTGCTACCTGGCCGGCGTGGCGTTCGAGACCGGGCGGCCGTCGGTGGGTGACCTGCAGGGCATCGATTATCCGGGCGAGGGTTTCGGTTCGCGCTGGCTGGTCGACCGTGGCATCACCGCCGACTTCGCGCTGGTCGGTGAGACGTCGGGCTTCGGCATCATCAAGGCCGAGTGCGGCGAGGCGTCGATCAAGGTGCATGTGCCGGGCAAGCGTGTCTATACGCCGCGCCATGAGCGTACGGCTGCACTCGGCCCGGCTTCGAATGCCTTCGTGAAGGCAGCGCACCTGGTGATCGCGATCGAAGCCTGGGCGATCGCATACACCGCGCGCGAGACCCAGCCGTTCCCGGGTGGTCAGTTCGTTCCACGCGCACAGGTGGTCAAGGTCAGCGGCTCCGAGGCACTGGGCTGGTGCGACATCCATGTCGATGTGCGCATCGTGCCGGGCAAGAACCCTGAGCATGTGCGGCGCGAGATCGCGCAGGTCGCCGCGACGCTCGGCGTCGAGGCGAAGGTGTCCGTCTACCAGTATTCGCGCGGCCATGTGGCGAAGCATGCCGAGCCGCTGGTGGCGGCGATCGAGGCCGCGCATCGACACCTGTTCGGCACGCCGACGCCGACGCCGCCCGCGGCCGAAACCAGCATGTGGCGCGACGTGAACGTGTTCAACGAGGTCGGCATCCCGTCGGTCTGCTACGGCCCGCCGCGCCAGATGGAACCGTTCAGCGGCGCGCGCGACCGGGCGATGAAGATCGACGACCTGCTGGCGGCGACCAAGGTCTATGCCGCGACGATCCTGAACCTGTGCGAGGTGGCCTCAGTCGACTGAGGGCGCGGCAGACGTCATCCGCGCCGGCGCACCGGCCGGGTGCCGACCTTGACCGTCACCTTCAGTTCCTTGCGTTCGCGCACCAGCGTGATCGCCGCGTTGCTGCCCGGCTTGAGTGCCGCTACCGAGTTCAGCAGCGCGCTGGCATCGCCCACCGGCTTGCCCTCGATCGCGACCACCACGTCTCCCGGGCGCATGCCGCCATCCTCGGCCGGACCGCCACGCACGACGCCGGCGACCAGCGCGCCACCGCTGGCACCGATGCCGAACGAGTCGGCCAGCGTGCGGGTGAGGTCCTGCGTCTCGACGCCCAGCCAGCCGCGCACCACCTGGCCCGATGCGATCAGCTGTTCCATCACCTGGCGCACCGTCTCGGCAGGGATCGCGAAGCCGATGCCCTGCGAACCGCCGCTGCGCGAGAAGATCAGTGTGTTGATGCCGATCAGGTTGCCCTGGGTGTCGATCAGCGCGCCGCCCGAGTTGCCGGGATTGATCGCGGCGTCGGTCTGCACGAAGTTCTCGAACGCGCTGACGCCCAGCTGGTTGCGGCCGAGTGCGCTGACGATACCCATGGTCACCGTCTGGCCGACGCCGAACGGATTGCCGATCGCCAGCACGACGTCGCCGACGCGCACCTTCGAGGTGTCGCCGATGTTGATGGCCGGCAGGTTCGACAGGTCGGCCTTGATCACCGCCAGGTCGGTGTCCGGATCCGATCCGACCACCTTGGCCGGGGCGCGACGCCCATCCGAGAGCGCGACCTCGATCTGCGCGGCCGAATCGACGACATGTGCGTTGGTGACGATGAAGCCGTCGGCGTTGACGATCACCCCGGACCCGAGGCTGGCCGGGCGCTGCCGGGCATCGCTGTCGTTCCGTCCCTCACCCCGACCCCGGCCGCCCGGTGCGCGGTCGCCGAAGAAGAACTGGAAGAAAGGATCCTCCAGTGCCGGGTTGCGCTCGCGCGGCGATACCCGGGCGGTGGTGTAGATGTTCACTACCGAGGGCATCGAGCGGCCGGCCGCATCCGAATACGAGCCGGTGGCGGGAAGCGCGGCCGGCAGGCCGGCCGCGGCCGTCGGCGCGGCGGGAACGGGCGCGCCGCCGGCAGCCGGCGGAGACGCCGCGCCGTGCAGCGTGCGCCAGGGCTGCAACGGTGCCGGCATCAGGTCGGGGCGGAACATCGCCGCGACGAACCACACGCCGAGCGTGATCGTTACGGCCTGGGCGAACAGCAGCCACATTCTTCGCATCCGTCGATTCCCTGTGTACCCGTGATGACACTGGTGAGGCTACCATCGGCCCCTGCAACGTGCGATCCGGGCCTGCCCGTCCGGCGCCCGGGTGCGCGCCGAAAGGACATCGATGGATCGCCAGGCCCTGTCCGAATACCTCGAGCAGCTTCTGCCGCCCGCCGCCGTGGACGATTACTGTCCCAATGGCCTGCAGGTGGAGGGGCGTGCCGAGATACGCCGGATCTTCACCGGCGTCACCGCATGCCAGGCGTTGATCGATGCCGCGGCCGAGGCCGGCGCCGACGCGCTGCTGGTGCACCACGGGCTGTTCTGGAAGGGCGACAGCGGGCGGTTGACCGGCTATCGCCGGGCGCGGGTGGCGGGGCTGATCCGGGCGGACATCAACCTGTACGCGTTCCACCTGCCGCTCGACGTGCACCCGACCCTCGGCAACAACGCCCAGCTCGGGCTGCGCCTGGGCCTGGAACGCACCGGCTCGCTCGATCGCGCCGGACTGCTTGCGGTGGGCGACGTGCCGGTTGCACTGGCGGGCCCGACGACGTTGTCCGCGTTCGCCCGGCGGGTCGCGCAGGCGCTCGGCCGGGAGCCGCTGGTGGTCGGCGATCCGGACCGGCCGCTGCGACGTGCGGCCTGGTGCACCGGCGGCGGCCAGGGCTACATCGAGGAGGCATGGCCGTGCGCGGACGTGTTCATCACCGGTGAAGTCTCCGAGCAGACCGTCCATGTGGCGCGGGAATGCGGGATCGGCCTGGTCTGTGCCGGCCACCATGCGACCGAGCGCTATGGCGTGCAGGCCGTAGGCGAGCATCTGGCCCGGGAACTGGGGCTGGAACATCATTTTCTCGACATCGACAATCCTGCCTGACCTGCCCGCCGACCGGGATTCGTTCAATATCCGCCCTGTCGAAAGGCGCGGGGAACGCGCTCCGACCACCCGGTGAACGCATCCGAGGCTTCTGGTCTTGCATGCGATTCGGTACAATCCCGTGGTTATGGTTCCGGCAAAGGCTAGAATGGCATGAGCAATCCACCCTCCATGACCGCGCCCGTGGTTGGCAATGCAGGCAGCGGTTCCTTCACGCCAGGCAAGCCTGGCGCCGAAATGCCCCAGCGACGCAAGCTGCTCCTGGCGGCCACGTCAGCGGTCGGTGCCGTGGGCGCTGCCGCGGTCGCGGCGCCGTTCGTTGCGAGCTGGTTTCCGAGCGAGCGGGCCAAGGCGGCCGGTGCGCCGGTGGACGTGGACATCGCCGCCATCGAGCCCGGCATGCTCCTGCGCGCGGAATGGCGCGGCCAGCCGGTCTGGGTGGTCCGCCGTACGCCCGAGATGCTGGCGACGCTCGACACGGTGAAGCCGCGTCTGGCCGACCCCGATTCGAAGGCGGCGCAGCAGCCTGAATACGCAGCCAACGCCACGCGCTCGATCAAGCCCGAGATGCTGGTGCTGGTCGGCATCTGCACCCACCTGGGCTGCTCGCCGACCGACCGGCTGCAGCCGACCGAGGGCTGGGCCGGCGGTTTCTACTGCCCGTGCCATGGCTCCGTGTTCGACCTGGCCGGCCGCGTGTTCGCCGGGATGCCCGCACCGACCAACCTGGTGGTGCCGCCGTACATGTACTTGAACGACACTCGCCTTCGCATCGGCGAAGACAGCAAGGGGGCATGAGGGAAATGAGTCGAATCATTGCAGCCGGACAAGGGCTGGTGGACTGGGTCGACGAGCGGTTCCCGCTGGTCTCGACCTGGAAGTACCACATGTCGGAGTACTACGCGCCGAAGAACTTCAACTTCTGGTACTACTTCGGCTCGCTCGCGATGATCGTGCTGGTGCTGCAGATCGTCACCGGCATCTTCCTCACGATGAACTACAAGCCCGACGCGCTGGCTGCGTTCGGCTCCGTCGAATACATCATGCGCGACGTGTCGGGTGGCTGGTTCATCCGCTACATGCACTCGACCGGCGCCTCGATGTTCTTCGTCGTGGTCTACCTGCACATGATGCGCGCGCTGCTGTACGGCTCGTATCGCAAGCCGCGCGAACTGCTGTGGATCTTCGGCTGCATGATCTACCTCGCGCTGATGGCCGAGGCGTTCATGGGCTACCTGCTGCCCTGGGGCCAGATGTCCTACTGGGGTGCGCAGGTGATCGTGAACCTGTTCGCCACCGTGCCGGTCGTCGGCCCGGAGTTGTCGGTGTGGATCCGCGGCGACTTCCTGGTCTCCGATGCGACGCTGAACCGATTCTTCGCCCTGCATGTGATCGCACTGCCGCTGGTGCTGGTCGGACTGGTGTTCCTGCACCTGGTCGCGCTGCACGAAGTCGGTTCGAACAACCCGGATGGCATCGAGATCAAGAAGAACAAGGACCCGGTCACCGGCAAGCCGGTCGATGGCATCCCGTTCTTCCCGTACTACATCGTCAAGGACCTGATCGGCATCGTCGTGTTCTTCATGGTGTTCTTCGCGATCCTCTTCTTCGGTCCGGAGATGGGCGGCTACTTCCTCGAGTACAACAACTTCCTGCCGGCCGATCCGCTGCAGACCCCGGCCCATATCGCCCCGGTGTGGTACTTCACGCCGTTCTACGCGATGCTGCGCGCAGTGCCCGCGATGTTCGGTTCGCAGTTCGCCGGTGTCGCGGTGATGGGTGCAGGCGTGATCATTCTGTTCTTCCTGCCCTGGCTCGATCGCAGCCCGGTGAAGTCGATCCGCTACAAGGGACCGATCTTCCGCGCCGCGCTGACGATCTTCGTGGTCAGTTTCCTGATCCTGGGCTACCTCGGCGTGGCGACCACCGACGTCTGGGGCAAGATGCCCGAAGTGCTGCCGATCATCGGTGGTGTCGAGGTCGCGACGATCGTGTCGCGGATCCTGACCCTCGCGTACTTCGCCTTCTTCCTGGCGATGCCGTGGTACAGCCGTATCGACAAATGCAAACCAGAACCTGAGCGGTTGACATGATGAAGATGGCCATGATCAGAAACCGGGCCCTCGTTGCCCTCGCAGGCCTGGGCGCATTGTTCACGGTGTTTGCCGCGGTCGCGCCGGCGCCCGCTGTGGCGGCGGGCAGCAACTTCCCGCTGCAGCGCGCGCCGGTCAACCTGCAGGACGCTGTGTCGCTGCAACGCGGTGCCCACCTGTTCGTCAATTACTGCATGGGCTGCCACAGCGCGAACTACATGCGCTTCAACCGCCTGACCGACCTCGGCCTGACCGAAGAGCAGATCAAGGAATACCTGCTGTTCGGCACCGACAAGGTAGGTTCGCCGATGACCATCGCAATGCGCCCGGCGGATGCAGCCGAGTGGATGGGCAAGGCGCCGCCCGACATGACGGTGATCGCCCGGTCGAAGCGGCCCGACTACATCTACACGCTGCTCAAGTCGTACTACGTCGACGAGTCGCGCGCGCTCGGGTGGAACAACCTGGCCTACCCGAACATCGGCATGCCGCATCCGCTCTGGCAACTCCAGGGCGCGCCGCAACTCAAGGTCGAGGAAAAGCAGTCGCATGGCCATGCTGTGCAGGTGAAGAGCATCGTCGCGGGTGACCCGGGGCTGATGACCGCGCTCGAGTACGATCGTGCCATCGGCGACCTGGTGAACTACCTGGTGTACATGGGCGAGCCGTGGAAGGTGCAGAGCACCCGCATCGGCATCATCGTCATGTTCTTCCTGTCGATCCTCCTCGTGTTCGTCTATCTGCTGAAGCTCGAGTTCTGGCGGGACATCAAGCACTGAGCCGTACCTGAAGGTGCTTTCCAGCACCCCGGAACCCACTCACGCCGGCTCGAGACCGGCGGAGGAGAACTGATAAAATGATGACCTTGTATTCGGGAACGACCTGTCCGTTCTCGCAGCGCTGCCGGATTGTCCTTTACGAAAAGGGCATGGATTTCCAGATCACCGACGTCGACCTGTTCAACAAGCCGGAAGACCTGGCGGTGATGAACCCGTACAACCGGGTGCCGGTGCTGGTCGAGCGCGACCTCGTGCTCTACGAGTCGAACATCATCAACGAGTACATCGACGACCGCTTCCCGCATCCGCAGCTGATGCCGGCCGACCCGGTGATGCGCGCGCGCGCACGCCTGTTCCTCTACCGGTTCGAGAACGAGCTGTTCTGCCATGTCGACACGCTCGAGAAGGGCAGTCCGAAGACGGTCGACAAGGCGCGCCAGATCATCCGCGACAACCTGACCGTGATCGCCCCGGTGTTCGCCAAGCAGAAGTACATGCTGGGCGAGGAGTTCTCGATGCTCGACGTCGCCATCGCACCGCTGCTCTGGCGCCTCGAGCACTACGGCATCGAACTGCCCCGGCAGGCCGCGCCGCTGGCGAAGTACGCCGAACGGCTGTTCAGCCGCCCGGCGTTCATCGACGCGATGACGCCGTCCGAGAAGGTGATGCGCAAGTAGGCGCCGTAGACATGACCGATCCGACCACCAAGCCCTACCTCGTACGCGCCATCTATGAATGGTGCAGCGACTCGGGCTACACCCCGTACATCTCGGTGAAGGTGGACGAAACGACCCGGGTGCCGCTCGAGTACGTGAAGAACGGCGAGATCGTGCTCAACATCAGCCAGGACGCGACGCGCAACATCACGCTCGGGCGTGAC
Source organism: Burkholderiales bacterium (assembly GCA_044340265.1). GTDB lineage: Bacteria > Pseudomonadota > Gammaproteobacteria > Burkholderiales > CAIKXV01 > CAIKXV01. The sequence goes on from JBIITW010000104.1 coordinate 8,699, forward strand.
GTGGTGCAGTTCTCGGCCCGCTTCAACGGCGTGTCGCGCGAGATCAGCGTGCCGATCGGTGCGGTGGCGGCGATCTTCGCGAAAGAGAACGGGCAGGGGCTGTTCTTTCCGACCGAGGCGGCCGTGGGCACGGCGGGGCAGGGTACGGACGCGCCCGAGTCGCCAAGGGCCGAATCCCATGGTGGCACTGGTGACGAACCGGGTCCGGACACCCCGACCCGACCGTCGCGACCGAGGTTGCAGGTCGTCAAGTAGGCCGGGATGTAGTTCCGTCACAGGCTCGCGCGCGCGCCTATAATTCGCCCGCAGTGCCGGATTAGCTCAGTTGGTAGAGCAGCGGTTTTGTAAACCGAAGGTCACGGGTTCAAATCCTGTATCCGGCACCAACCACGTCTTCAACGCAGCCCACGGCTACTACGCGAGGGCCGACAGAGGTCGTGCATCGCAGGCGAAGACAGTCGCGGGTCGTTCAGCAACACCTCGAATCCATCACGCGCCATGAAGATCATCCATGACCAGCCGACCGCTGGATACATGAGACGACTGATCCCGATCGCGCTGTTGATGCGCTCGAGTACCGCACGGGCGGGGCCGACGGTGATACGCGTGTCACGTTCGCTGGTGGTCGGACCGTTGGATTTCCCAGGCAAGTGTCGAGTGATCTGATTGAGCGTGCCAATGGCCGATGCAGCTTCTAGAGGAATGCGTCGACAGCGGTCAGTGTCCTGCCGCCCTTGACGGTCGACGGCACCTCCCTTTCAGGCTATGCATTCTTCACTTTGCTGACACATTCCTTGCAATGTTGGCCCGTCACCATGCGCTGGCAGTACCCGAAAACCGCCAGCCAAGGAGCCAGCATGAAGGGCCGAAACCATCCCCGCAACGATGTGACGATCAACCCGTCACAGAACGAATCGATCCGTGACGTCGCCGACCGCCTGGTCGCCAGCCGCCGTCATTTCCTGAAGAGCTCGCTCAGCGCGGCCGCACTGGCCAGCATGGGTGGCGTCACCCTCGGCGGCTTCATGAAGACCGTCGAAGCAGCACCGATTCCCCCCGGCGTCGGCTTTGCCGGCATCGGCTTCGAGAGCATCCCGCCGAACCTGCTCAACCCCGTCACCGGCCTGCTGGAGAAGGACCTCGTGTCGGTGCCCGCCGGTTACACGGCCAGGATCCTTTCGGCCTGGGGCGACCCGATCATGCCGGGCGCACCGGACTGGAACGTGTCGGCCACGCAGACCGCGGCTGACCAGGAGAAACAGGTCGGCATGCACCATGACGGCATGCATTTCTTCCCGTTTCCGACGCGCGGTGCCGGCCGTACCGCCGGCCTGTCGAGCGAGCGTGGCCTGCTGTGCGTGAACCACGAGTACACCGACGAGAACCAGCTGCACCCGGACGGCCTGTCGGGCGGACTCGGCGTGAACATCGACAAGGTCCGCAAGTCGCAGGCTGCACATGGCATCTCGGTCCAGGAAATCCTGAAGACCGGCCAGGGCTGGCGCGTGCAGCGCGCCTCGCCGTTCGGCCGCCGCCTGACCGCCAACACCCCGATGCGCCTCTCGGGCCCGGCTGCAGGCCACCCGCTGCTGCAGGCGAAGAAGTTCGACATCACCCCGACGGCTTCGGTCGACACCGGCATGATGACCGACGGTCTGACCACCAACGGCACGCTGAACAACTGCGCCCATGGCTACACGCCCTGGGGCACGTACCTGACCTGCGAAGAGAACTTCAACGGCTACTTCGGTGGCGACGTCAATGCCATCAGCGCAGCGACGTTCCCGAACAGGACAGCCCTGATCTCGAACCTGCGCCGCTATGGCTTCAGCACGAACGGCTTCGGCTACCGCTGGCATGAGGTCGATCCGCGCTTCAACCAGAGCACCAACCCGCTCGAGACCAACAACCACGGCTGGGTGGTCGAGGTCGATCCGTTCGATCCGAAGAGCGTGCCGGTCAAGCGCACCGCGCTGGGCCGCATCAAGCACGAGAGCGCGCAGTTCGTCGCCGACAGCCAGAACCGTGTCGCGTTCTACCAGGGCGATGACCAGGTGAACGAGTACATCTACAAGTTCGTCTGCACCCGTCCGTTCACGCCGAACAACCGTGCCGCCAACCGCGACATGCTGGATGACGGCATCCTGTACGTCGCGAAGTTCAACGCCGACGGGACCGGCACCTGGATCCCGCTGATCCACGGCCAGAACGGCCTGACCGCCGCCAACGGCTTCGCCGACCAGGGCGAGGTGCTGGTCAAGACTCGCCAGGCTGGCGACCGCGTCGGTGCGACGATGATGGATCGTCCGGAGTGGTGTGCTGCACGTCCGCGCACGCTGGGCTTCCAGGAAATCGAGGTCTACTGCGCGCTGACCAACAACAGCCGCCGCGGCCGCCTGCCGACCTCGGTCAACCCGGTCGATGGCACCAGCACCGGCTCGGCCAACCCGCCGGTCGATGCAGCCAACCCGCGTCCGGAGAACCTCTACGGCCAGATCATCCGCTGGCGCGAGACCGGCCAGTCGGTTGCAGCGCTGACCTTCACCTGGGATCTTTTCGTCGAAGCCGGCGACAAGCAGACCACGCGTGTGATCAACGCCGCGAACTTCAACCCGGCGACCGCCACGAACCCGGCGCCCGCAGCGGGCGATCAGTACCGGGGCAACATAAACGGTGACGACTACAGTTCGCCCGACGGACTGTGGTTCGACGATTTCGGCCGTCTGTGGATCCAGACCGACCACTCCGGTGATGGCGCGGGCACGATGGTCAACTTCGGCAGCAACACGATGAGCTGCGCCAACCCGAACACCGGCGAGACCCGTCGCTTCCTGACCGCACCGACCGACTGCGAAGTCACCGGTGTGATCGTGACGCCGGATCACAAGACGATGTTCGTCAACATCCAGCACCCGGGCGACCGCGGCACGCCGGCCAACCCGACACTGGGCAGCAACTGGCCGCACACCCAGGGCTACGGCCCGTCGGGCCGGCCGCGTTCGTCGACGGTCGTGATCACCCGGGACGACGGCGGCGTCATCGGCGCCTGATGCCGCACGGCCGGCCCGGCCCCGACGCAGGGGCAGGGCCGGCACGGTCGCGTCACCGCGCGGGCGGGACGGGTCGGGCAACCGGCCGCTCCTGCCGCGCGGGTCTGCTTCCCCTGTAACCAATCCTCTCGGAGAAACGCGATGAAATCGCTTCACCATCTGGCGGTCGCCGCCGGCGTGTTCGCGCTTGCCGCGATGCCGGTCAAGGCCGACCTGCTGACCGCGCCGGCACAACTGCCGAGCGCGCCGATCAACCTGCTGTTCACGTTCGACACCCCGGCCGGTTCCAACCTGCTCGCCCCGGTCGCCATCGGCAACGGCGTCACCTTCTCGACGACCGGTGGTCCCGGCTCGCTCGGCGGTGCCGAATTCGGCGCCTGGTCCCTCGGCAGCAACGGCTTCTGGAGCGGTGGCAAGACCTTCGCCGGCGTCGACGGTGACTTCGACGTCAACGGCCAACCCGCAGGCATGCTGTTCGATTTCGGCGGGCTCCTGGTCAAGGGCGTCGGCGGCGTCATGAATTTCGACCCCGACTTCACGTTCGGCGGTCCGACGTTCGCCTTCCCGCTGCCGCTGTACATCGCCGCCTTCGACAAGTCCGGCACGCTGCTGGAAGAGTACGAGCTGCCGCTGATCAACACCTCGAACGGCTTCAATGAAGGCGTGTTCTACGGCATCGGCCGCGACCAGGCGGATATCGCCAGCTTCCTGATCTCCGGCCCGTACGCGGTGGTCGACGACCTGCAGATCGCCGCCATCCCGCTGCCGCCTACCGCCTGGCTGATGGGTGCCGGGATGGTGCTGCTCGGCTGGCAGGCGCGTCGCCGGAAGGCCTGATCCCCGGGCGGACCCGTCCGCCCAGCCTCGTGCCACCGGTAAGCTGTAGAGAGGGACGTCCACGAGACGTCCCTTTCTTCATCTTCCGGTCCGTCGCAGGAATCGCAGCACGCGCGCATCGAACATGCCCGGACGGGTCTTCGACGGCGAATGGCTTCCGCAGGTCCTCGTCGATCTCGGCGCCGTGCGCGTTCACGCAGGCGGCGCCGGCGCACGCGTGCCGCGCACGATCTCGTCGAACCGCGGATACAGATGCGCGAAATCGGTGTCGGTCATGCCCTGCGCGATCGCCGATTCGAGGAAGTCGCGCGTGAGCGTGCCCAGCGGCACCTGCGCGTCGAGCGCATCGGCCAGTGACACCGCCATCGACACGTCCTTGCGCAGGTTGTAAACCCGCGAACGCGCGTCCCACCGCCCGGACAGGATGTGCGCGGGGAAACGCACCTCGCTCGCGTAGCTGCGCGCGTTCGACACGTTGAACACGCCGATCATGTCGGCCACGTCGATGCCGGCCGCCTCGGCCATCCGGCCTCCTTCACAGGTGGCGAGGAAGATGGTGTGGCAGACCATGTTGTGGATCAGCTTCATCGTGTGGCCGGTGCCGCTGCCGCCCAGGTGGAACAGGCGTTTCGAGATGTGTTCGAGCTGGCTGCGCGTACGCTCGAACGCATCCTTGTCGCCACCGACCATCAGCGTCAGCGTGCCGGCATCGGCTCCCGCCGCGCCCCCGCTCATGCCGGCATCGAGGTAGGCGATTCCATGCTCGGCGGCGCGTGCCGCGATGGCACGCGTCTGCACCGGGTCGGAGGTGGTGAAGTCGTACACGACCAGCCCGGGTGTCGCGCAGGCCAGCACGCCGTCCGGCCCGTCGAAGCAGGCCTCGATCTCCGGCGTCGCCGGCACGATGAAGAAGATCGTGCTGCAGGATGCCGCCATCCGCCCCGGCGGGCAGACCTCGACGTCGGGCATCGCGGCGAACGCCTCGCAGGCCGCAGGCGAGATGTCCCATACCGCCAGCGGCACGCCGGCGCGCTGGAAGTTGCGGGCGATGCCGCTGCCCATGTTGCCGAGTCCTACGACTCCTACGACTCCAACTTTCCTGTCCTGCATGGCCGCTTGCCTCCTGTCCGGGCGCTTCATGTCCCGCGAGGCGCGATGATGCTACCGGGCGAGGAACGCGGCAACCGGGTCGGCCTGCGGGCCGTCCTGCCAGGGCAGGGCCAGGTGCTGCGGACCGAGTTCGGATACACCGTGGCAGCCGATCAGCCCCAGCACGCGATCGATCTCGTCGCGGTAGAGCTGGATCGCGCGCATTGCACCGGCCTGGCCGGCGGTTGCCGTGCCATAGAGCGGCGCGCGGCCGAGCAGCACGGCGTCTGCACCCATCGCGAGGGCCTTCACCACGTCGGCGCCCCGGCGAAAGCCGCTGTCGACCAGCACCGTCATGCGCTTGCCGACGGCGTCGACCACGGAAGGAAGGGTTTCGATCGTCGCGGGCGCGCTGTCGAGCACCCGTCCGCCATGGTTCGACACCACCACGCCGTCCGCGCCGCAGTCGGCCGCCATGCGTGCATCGTCGGCGTGCTGGATGCCTTTCACGATCAGCGTGCGCGGCCAGATCCGGCGCAGCGCGCGCACGTCGTCCCAGCACATCGATGGATTGGTCGCCATCGAGCGGCCCATCGGCAGCGCGGTGATGCGGGTCTGCATGTGCGCCGGGAAGTTCTCGTAGCGGGGCAGGCCGCCCGACAGCAGGTAGCGACAGATCACGCCGAACAGCCAGCGCGGATGCATCGCGACGTCGACCACGTTGCGCCGGGTGAAGCGGAACGGGATCACGAACCCGTTGCGCAGGTTGTATTCGCGCCCGGGCGCGACCGGCGTGTCCACCGTGAACACGAGTGCCTCGAAGCCGGCATCGCGCGCGCGCTCGACCAGCTTGTGCGAAAGGTCGCGTTCCGGCCACATGTAGAGCTGGAACCAGAGGTTTCCACCGGCCTCGGCCGCCACGCGTTCCATCGCCGTCATCGAGCCGGTGGCCATCGTGTACGGGATGCCCTGCGCTGCCGCGGCCTTCGCCAGCTCGATCTCGCCCTGGAACCAGGTCAGTCCCGCGGAGCCGGTGGGTCCGATCACCACCGGCATCTGCTGGCGCCGGCCGAACAGCTCGATCGACTGGTCGCGTTCGGTCACGTCGGCCAGCACCCGGGGCCGCAGCTTGATGCGTGCAAGGGCATCAAGGTTCTCGCGCATCGCGACCTCGTCATCGTTGCCGCGGTCGATGAACTCGAACAGGCCTTTCGGCAGGCGCTTGCGTGCGCTCTCCCGCAGGTCTGCAACGCAGTAGGCTTCGGACGTCTGCATCTCTGATCCACTCCTCCAGGGGCGCTCGCCTTTCCGGCTTCTGCGCCACGGGACTGTACACTGCGGCTGCCGTCCGCAGCCAGTATGCATCCCTTCCCCGTCCTTCGAACGCTTCCTGGAAATCGACTTGTCGCTCAGCACACGGTTCATCCTGCTGCTCCTGATCGCCGTCGTTCCGGCCGTTTCGGTCGAGCTCTACAACGACTGGCGGCTGCGCAGGGAACGCGCGGACGACCTCAGTCGCGTGGCCACTGCGCAGGCCGACATGCTGTCGGTCGAACTGCAGCGTATCGTGACCGGGATGGAGCAATTGCTGGTGGCGGCTGCCAATGCGCCGGAGGCCCTGCGCGGGGACGATGCCTGCAACGACTACATGTCACGGCTGGCGCAATCGTTCGATTTCGTGTCCAACATCGGGGTCACGGATACCACGGGTGTCGTGCGCTGCCTCAATGAGCCCTTCGAGCGAGGCCAGGTCTCCAACGCCGATCGTCGTCATTTCCAGGTCGCGATCGAGACCGGGAAGTTCGCCGTCGGTGACCTGTTCGTCGGGCGGCTCACCGGCAACAAGGTGTTCGGATTCGCCTATCCGATCGTCGACGAGCGCACCCGCCAGGTCACCGGGGTGGTGTTCGCCTCGCTCAAGCTGAGCTGGCTGGCCGAGCAGTTCCGCCTCAAGCCGCTGCAGGCGGGCACGCTGGTGGTGGTCGCCGACACCCACGGCCGGATCATCGCCAATCTGCCAGGGCCCGACCTCGGCGGCCAGATGCTTCCCGAAGACTGGGGTTCGCTGCTCAAGCAGCCCTCGCCCGGGCTGGTGCAGAAGGGCGCCGAGCCGTTCTTCGGTACGCGCGAGCAGATCCTCGCCTTCATCCCGGACGGCATCGCACCCCGGGGATTGAACATCCTGGTCGGGCTCGACCGCCAGCGCGCATTGCGCGAGATCGATGCGGCGAGCCTGCGCAGCAAGGCCGTCGCGCTGGTCGCGCTCGGCATCGGCCTGCTGCTTACCCTCCTGCTGGTGCGGCTGCTGATCCAGCGACCGCTCGATTCGATCCTCGGGGTGGTGCGCGAAGTGCAGGCCGGCAACCTCGGTGCGCGCACCGGCCTGCGGCGAAGCCGCAGCGAGGTCGACCAGATCGCCGCGGCGCTCGACCACCTGCTCGACGAGATCGGCAAGCGCATCCGCGAGAAGCAGGCAATCGAGGACCAGTTGCGCAGCGCGCGCGACGAGGCGGTGCGGATCAGTGCCGCCAAGACCGACTTCCTGGCCTCCGCCAGCCATGACCTGCGCCAGCCGCTGCACACGCTGGCACTGATCGCGCAGGTGCTGTCCCATCCGCATTCGCCCGGCCAGCAGGCGCGCTCGGCGCAGATCGTGAGCCGTGCAGTCAGCCACCTCGGTGCGATGGTCGAGACCCTGGTCGATGTCGCACAGCTCGACAGCGGCCGCATCTCGCCGCGCATGCAGCCGGTGCACCTGATGCCGATCCTGTCCACGATCCACAACGAGTTCGCCGCGCTCGCCGTAGAGAAGCAGGTGGCGTTCGTGCTGATGCGCTGCGACGACTGGGTGCTGTCCGATCCGACCCTGCTCAGCCGGATCGTGCGCAACCTGGTCTCGAACGCGATCAAGTTCACGCCGCCGGGGGGGCGGGTCACCGTCCGCTGCTCGCGGTCGGC